>JAJOIW010000041.1 GCA_021209225.1 Verrucomicrobiota bacterium | reverse complement strand
AAAATGGCTTGCACACTCATTCAGGTCCTATCGGAGCCTTGAGAATGAGGACGATCAGGCAAAGGGGGAGGTAGGCGGGGTTGTGTTGGGATGAAATGGGTGGAAGGATTTCTTTGCTTGCGGATTGAGTATAGGATTGGGTTAAGTATTTGTGTGTTCCGCTTGGGGGGCATCCTGACGACGGTAAGGTTAGTTGGAAAAAAATGGATTATATTATGAGAAATGGACAAAGTGCGCACGAAAGCGGAGGAGGGATATTGAATCGGATGTTGATGCGAGTGCCTCAGGCGGTATTTGTTTTTTATGCGACGGCGGCTGCCTTTTGCACATATTTTTGTATGTATGCGTTTCGGAAGCCATTTTCATCGGCGAAGTTTGATGGGGAAATATTTGGTTTTTTACCAGGTGAAATCACATTGAAGAGTGCGCTTGTGATAAGTCAGATCTTTGGGTATGCGATTTCAAAGTATATAGGAATGAAGGTATGTTCTGAAGTATCTCCCGGGAGACGAGCATGGGTGATGGTTGGGTTGATACTTATTGCAGAGACATCCTTATACTTTATGGAGTGGTTCCTGGTTCGTGGAAGGTGGTTCCGATATTTTTCAACGGGCCTTCATTGGGTATGGTGTGGGGGTTGGTAGTCTGGTATCTGGAGGGGCGGCGGACATCTGAGATTTTATTAGCAGGGCTCAGCTGTTCATTTATCATGAGCAGTGGGATTGTGAAGGATTTTGGTGTCAGCCTCATGGATGGGGGAATTGCCCGGCAATGGAGTCAAATACCTGTTGCTGGAGATTGGATTGGGAGCTGGCTCGGGAGTGTGAGTGAGTCGTGGATGCCGTTCATAGTCGGTCTGCATTTTCTGCCTCTATTCTTATTTTCTGTTTATTTATTATCGCGGCTTCCTGGGCCAACTGCCCAGGATGAGGATGAACGATCGAAGCGGTCTCAGATGTATGCCGGCGATCGGTGGCGATTTATCCGGGAATTTGCATTGGGTTTGGGGCTATTGTGTTTTGTGTATTTTATAGCCACGGCATATCGTGATTACCGTGATAACTTTCAAGTGAATATATTGGAGGATTTAAAGGTGGAGGACAGGGGGGTGATCTCCAAGTCAGAAACCATGGTGGCGTTTATTGTGATGGCAGTGATGGCGGGGCTGAATATCATCCGGGACAATCGGCGCGGATTGACTGCTGCCTTTCTGGTAATGGGGATAGGATGTTTGTTTTTGTTGCCAGGTTCCATATTTATAACGAATGGTTCTGTGACACCATATCAGTTTATGGTGATGACTGGATTGGGATCATATTTAATTTATGTTCCATTTAATTCCATGTTATTTGATCGGATCATAGCATTCACGAGATTTTCCGGAACTGCGGTATTTGCCATATATCTGGCGGACTCCATTGGATATACTGGGTCGGTGATACTGCTGTTGATTAAGGATCGACTATTTGCCGGTTCATCGCATTTGGAGTTTTTCAAATTGTTTTCTGTTTCGGTTGGTTGGGTTTCTCTGATTATGCTAGGTTGGGCTCTGGTGTATTTTTTGAGATATGGAAAAAGGGAGAAAAGATGATGGGATTTGGTGGATCGCTCTGATTTATGCTCCGTTTGCCTTGCAAAGATTTTATTGAGTCGAGTCACGTTTTCGGGGATGGTGTGGACGGTCTGATAAATGAAGATGAATGAACCATACGAGATATGTTGGCACCGCGATAAGACTTTGTTCACCCCTGGTCCATTGACCACCAGTCTGAGTGTGAAACAGGCGATGCTTCGAGATGCCGGGTCGTGGCATTATGAGTTCCACGTTGTTGTCAATTCGATTCGGGATCGGTTATTAGCGATAGCTGGTGTGGATCGTCACACCGATGGTTATGAAGTTGTGTTACTTCAGGGCAGTGGAACATTCGGAGTGGAGTCGGTTTTTGCTTCCTGTGTTCCGATGTCCGGGAAAGTTCTTGTGATCTCGAATGGAGCCTATGGTGAGCGGATGTCCGCCATGCTCAAGCTGATGCGTATAGATCACGATGTGCTGAGAACTCCCGAAAATGAGCCTCCAACAGTGGAAGAGGTGGAGAATCGTTTACAAGCGGATCCTGGGATTACCCATGTGGCGGTTGTGCATTGCGAAACCACGACTGGCATCCTGAATCCGATACATGAGATTGGTGAAGTTGTTCAGCGGAATGGCCGGCAGTATATAGTGGACGCGATGAGTTCATTTGGGGCATTGCCAATTCACTTTCAGCGTGGGGGAATTGATTTTTTGATTTCCTCTCCGAATAAATGTCTGGAAGGAGTTCCTGGATTCACGTATGTGATCCTGCGCCGGGCTTTATTGGAGGCGAATCGTGGGCATCAGCGAAGCCTGAGTCTGGACCTTCTGCATCAAATGGAATATTTTGATCAGAAGAATCAGTTTCGGTATACACCACCGACCCACACCCTGCTGGCGTTTCATCAGGCTTTATTGGAGTTTGAAGCGGAAGGTGGACTCGCGGGCCGGGAGGGACGATACCGCAGGAACCATGCTGTCCTGATGGAAGAAATGGAGCGGATTGGATTCCGTCCATATTTGGAGAGCAAGTATCAGAGTCCAATCATCACAGCTTTTTATTTTCCTGGTGACAGTCGATTTGAATTCCAGAAATTTTATAGATTATTAAGTGATCAAGGAATGATCATATACCCTGGGAAGTTAACTGAGACTGAGTGTTTTCGTATTGGAAACATCGGTCGTATTTTTGAACATGACATTCGACAACTGGTTCAGGCTATCAAGCGGGCATTGGACCAGATGGGGGTAAGTCTCTAAGAGGCATTCGACCTGTTTACACAAATCAAACCTTTTTAATAAAAAATAGTGTTGGAACAAAGCAAGACGTGCGCAACTGGGTCTATTGAGGTGAATGGACGGGAATATCGACTGCCAGCGTCGCCCATAGCGGTGATATGCATTGACGGCTGCGCGGACGAATATATTGATGTGGGTATATCGATGGGGCGGATGCCGCATCTGGCGAGAGTGGCCCGCGAAGGATTCCGGGGAATGGCGCGAGGAGCCTTGCCATCGTTCACGAATGTGAATAATGCCTCGATAGTGACTGGCGCGGCGCCATGTGTTCACGGGTTACCTGGCAATTTCTTTCTTAATCCTGAGAATGGGGAGGAAGTGATGATGAATTCCTCGAAGTATTTGAGGGCTGGGACGATACTGGCAGCGGCTTCATTGGCGGGACGGAAAGTGGCGTTTGTGACAGCGAAAAACAAGTTGTTGGAATTACTGTCCATTGGCATGAGTGGGATTTCCTTTTCGAGTGAGAAAGCGGGTGAAGCGACGATTGAGAAGAATGGAATAGCAAATGTGGAGGAATTGGTAGGGAAGACGCCGCCGATATACAGTGGAGATGCCAGCGTGTATGTATTAAAGAGTGGCGTCTCCCTGGTTGCGGCAGGATTGGCGGATTTTCTTTACTTATCCCTGACAGATTTCATGCAGCATACCTATGCACCGGATGCGGAGGAGTCGATTCGATTTTATGAGGAACTGGATGCAGAGATAGGAAAGCTGATTGCGATGGGAGTGATAGTTGGAGCGACAGCTGATCATGGAATGAATGGGAAAACTCATGAAGATGGGAGTCCTCATGTCATATATCTGGAAACATTTCTGACAGAAAAATTTGGTGATGGGTTCAGTGTTATTCTTCCGATAACGGATCCGTATGTGAAGCATCATGGAGCCTTGGGATCTTTTGGGGTGGTGCATCTTCCAGAAAAATATGAGGATCGAAAGGAAGAAGTGATGCAAGCAATCTGGTCACTGGATGGGGTGACGGAAGTATTGCCGCGATCCATAGCTGTGAGCAAGCTGGAGCTTCCTGCAGACCGGACTGGAGATATCATAGTGATGTCTGGGAGGAATGTTGTGTTGGGGCGGACGCCGGGGCATCATGACTTGAGCCAGCTTGAAGCTCCGCTGCGTTCACATGGTGGGCGTTATGAAGAGATGGTTCCTTTTTTTGTGTCCAGGCCACTGAATGAGAAGTATAGGCAACGATCGATGGGAGATATCCGTAACTTTGACATATTCGATTTCACGTTGAATGGAGTGCAGAATTGATGAAGAAGTATTGTGTATATATCGCTGGTGAGGCGGTGGAATCATCGGATTGGATTGATGTCAATGATCCGTATACTGGAGAGATTGTTGGTCGAGTGCCGTCATTGGGAGAAAAGGAATTGGATCGGGCGGTTGAGGCGACGCATTTGAGGGGGCGTGAAGTTTTGACCAGGTTTCAGCGGTTTGAGATATTGAATCGGGCCAAAGAGGAGTTGAGCCGGCGAGCGGAGGAATTTTCAGCATTAATCACCAGCGAGTCTGGCTTATGCGTGAGAGAAAGCCGGTATGAGGTTGGGAGGGCCAGCGATGTTCTTCAGTTTGCTGCCATGGAAGCGCTGAAGGATGATGGTCAGATATTCAGTTGTGATTTAACTCCGCATGGGAAGGCGCGTAAGATATTCACACTCCGCGAACCGTTGCAGTGCATTGCTTCGATTACTCCGTTCAATCATCCATTGAATCAGGTTGCGCACAAGGTGGCCCCTGCCATTGCGGCGGGTGCTCCGACTGTGTTAAAGCCCAGTTTAAAGACACCGCTTACTGCGATACGTTTTGTTGAGTTGCTTTATTCTTGTGGATTACCCGGGTGGATGTTGTCTGTATTGACGGGGGTTGATTCGGTGATAGCTGAGGGATTGGTTCGGCATCCACTGGTTGAAATGGTGTCGTTCACCGGCAGTGAAAAAGTAGGCAAACGCATAGCGAGGGAAGCTGGTTACAAGAAGGTTGTCCTGGAGCTTGGTGGGAATGATCCATTGATTGTGTTGTCGGATGCGGATATGCAGTTGGCAGTGAAGCTGGCATGTGAAGGAAGTTTCCGGAATTCTGGACAACGGTGTACTGCGGTGAAGCGGATATTGGTTGAGCGAGGCATTTTGGATGAGTTTGTGGGAAAGTTTGTGGAAATGGCGAGGTCATATCGGAGTGGTAACCCCAGAGATCCAGAAACTGTGGTAGGGACAGTGATTGACGAGGCTGCGGCGAAGGTGTTGGAAGAACGGGTTATAGCAGCAGTGGCCTCAGGTGCGCGGGTGCTCCTGGGTGGGAAGCGTCTTGGGGCGCTGATGGAACCCACGATCATTGTGGATGTGCCGCGTGATTGCGAGATGGTGGTGAAGGAATCATTTGGACCATTGGCACCCATTATGGTGGTTGATGATTTAGAGGATGCGATTCAATTAACAAATTCGACCGCTTACGGACTTTCGTCCGGGATTGTCACGCGGGATCTCAATAAGGCGATCTATGCAGTCAAGAAACTTCGGGTGGGGACATGTAATATAAATGAGGTGCCTGGATACCGGATTGAGTCCAGTCCATTTGGAGGCATTAAAGACTCTGGATTGGGAATCAAGGAAGGCGTCATTGAGGCCATGAAATTCATGTCGAACATAAAAACATTTTCACTCCCTTGGTGACGAATATTTTTATTGAGTCAATTTGGTCGATCATATTTGGGTGCGATTGCGTCCGGTGATTTGAATTCTGCTCCGATTTCAGAGGAATCTGTTTATAAAGGATTCGACTTTGAGGTGGGGGTAAGGGTTCCGGATTGGATTATGTATTGGTGAATTGATTTGAGGAAGTATCCTCATGAATTGGAGGTATGGGGACAACTGAGTGGGGTATATTCCACCAGAGCACTTCATAGCTGGGGATGGGGTCACTGAACCTTTGAGTAGGGTTGGGGGATGGGATTTGAGCCACTGATTAAAATCCGGGTTTGATTTGATGAGGTCGTTTCGAGTGGATTCGCCGATGCGGATACGACCGCGCCCTGATGTGCCCTCCAATCGAGCTGCGAGGTTTACAGTGCGACCGAAGACGGTGTAATTGGAGATATGGCGTGTGGATCCGATGAGTCCGACCAAAGCCTTTCCTGAATTGATGCCGGCACCCATATCCAGCATGGGTTTGAGAGGGATGGGAAGAAGTCCGTTTTTCAGTCGTTGAGGATTTTCACTGAGGAGTTTTTTATTGTGAGATTCGCGGCGGATATTGATTTGGAGCATAGCTTTGTGGGATGCAACGGTGGCGTAGACACAATGGAGAGCATGGAGAGGGTCTGCAGTTGGGGCGCCCCAGAAAGCCATGACACAATCTCCGATGTATTTATCGAGAGTGCCGTTATAAATTTTGATGGATTCGGCTTGTATGGAGAGGTGTTCATTGACGGCTTCGAGCATGGATCTGGTCTGGAGTTCGACGAATTCATCCACTTGTGATCCGGTTAATCCCAGAGATACCGCGTGTGAAACGGATCGGGATTCGAGAGAATCTGTCATGTCAGTGAATCCCCGGATATCTGAAAAGATGGTGGTGATGATTTCCGATGAGCCGCGGATCTGGCTGGAATCTTCTTTGAGCAAAACATTGACGACATTGGGAGAAACTGTTTGGCCGAAGATTCTGCGGATGCGGCTTTTTTCCTTTTGTTCCTGAGCGGCTCGGTTAGCGACATTGAGGATGTGAGTTAGTCCGAGGCCTCCCACGACTGGCATGGCGACAGGTATCCATAAGCCCCAGCGGGAGTAGGAAATAAAGGCAAAGGCTGTGTAGATCGAGGCAATGATCAGCAGAAGAATGGAGTCCCATGGTCCTTTGAGCTGGAGAGACAATATTGAGGCGATCAGGATGGCGAAAGCTGTAATGCAAAGTGTTGCCGGGTTTGAAGTGGAGTGGATGAAAGATCTGTTGATGAGGCTATTGGCGATATTCAGATGGGTCATCATGGCGAAATCTTTCGGGCTGACTGGTGTTGAGGCGATGTCGCGCAGGTTGTTGCCGCTCGCGTTGGAGCCCAACAGAATGCTTTTATTTTTCCACATTTCAAAGAACCCTGGGCTGTTCATGGTGGAATCGAAAAATCTGAGAGAGAAGCTTTTGGGATTTGTGGGCTATCGATGCGAAGTTTCCAATTGATGACCATATTGTTTTCCGCATCCAGAGGGATTTTCAGTATATTGCCTTGTGAGTCGGGAATATGGATTTGGTGGGAATCGGGCATGAATTCCGCTTTATCCAGTTGCAGATTGATTTGGGCTGCTGCCATGAGGAATCCCATGTGCCAGAAGGATTTTTCTTCGAATGGTTTATGGTATCGGATGCCTCCGAAGGAATTGACGACGAATTCATCGCTTTGGCCGTCATAATCGAATTTGGGGTTGAGAACATCAAATCGACCCTGATCATCGAGTTCAATTTCAAATAGGATCTGGGGAGTTGATCCATCCGGGGATTTTTCCTGCCAGTAGATGCGGGATTTTTCCACGATTGCCTGTTCGGTGGGGAGCCCGGCGCCTTCAGCGATCATGATTTCAAAGATCTCATGCCAAACTTTCGCTTTCTGGATGGGTTTAATGCGTCGAAGGATTCCATCAAAGTCAGGTTCGGCAGAAATGTGTCCAATCTGGTAGCAGGCATCGCGGAAAAGAATATCGGGAAGCAGTCCATCGGTCATGGCCAGGACGACATTGCCTGCAGTGAGCAGATCATTTGCGAAAATTTCATCTGAAGCGATAATGCCTCCGCCTGGCAGAGAGAAACTGGGATGGTCATCACGACGATCGGGAAATAGAATATCATAACAGATGAGACCCGGTTCAGCATTTTGAATGAGATCAAGGAAATCTCCATGGATATAACGGGGAACTGGTAATCCGGTGCGATATTGACCGTAGTTTCGATGACTTCCCAGAACCCCGGTTCCAAGAACTTCAGCGGTGTGATCATCGAGGAAAATCATGGCGAGATTGGTTGAAACCAGGTCTGGATTCAATGGTGCTGACTTGACACGCCAGTCAAATGTAAGGTTTTCAAGCCTTTCCATGGGGCGAAAACCGGTTTGCTGCAGTTGAAGATATGTGAGTCCACCCAGAATCACCAGAGTAGCTATGGCAATCCACAACGCCTGAGTTACAGATTTATCCAGTTTCTTCATCTGAAACATATTCACAAAAAAAACTCCGGAATAAAATTCCGGAGTCAGATCATTTCAAAATCAGGGAGGAACTGGGAATCAACGGTCTCCAACTGGATCGCCGTGTTCTGTGGTTTCTGTAGTTGATTTCACATCCTGAATGGGGGAGATGAAACTTGTCCCCGGATCCGTATCGATCAACCTTGCTTGATTGAGCACGGAGGTTGGGGTAGTTGGTCCAGGAGTACCTTCTGGGCGGAAACGTGCGTTTCCGTTATTGGTGATGAGTTGCCATTCCTCTAACGTCAGGTCGGGGAACTCCGGGAAGAAGCCGTCCAAATTCGTGTCATGGGAACTACCTGCTGGGTGGCTGGGTCGAATTTAAATCCTGCGTTGACCAGGAAAGTTGGGACTTGGCCATCGAGGGAATAGGCAACAACAGCGGTGCCATCATAAATTTTTGTGGTTCCATCGGCGGAAATGTCGTAGTCGGTGCCACGTATTCCTGCGACCATGGTAGGTGTCACGACCTCATAACGACTAGCTGGGGAAGTTCTCTTGACTTGACCAAGAATACGACCTTTGCGCAGGTTGAGGCTGGTTTCGACTACGATTTCCTCACCTGTTTCACGGAAAGCGAGGCGATCGAGAGTCAGATTGGAGCTTTCCGTGACTCTGACAAATGGACCGTTTTCACCGAGGAATAGATCGACATATGAACCTGCACTGGTGGTGATCCGGGCATCCTGATGGAGGAACAGTCCGCGGGTTACACTTCCAGATTTGGCACCGTCGTTATAGGTGGCTGAGCCTTCGATAGCGCGAACGAAGGCCATATTCTGTTTATATTGGGCTTGGGCGTCGAATGTGCTGACGGTCAATGAGAGACCTACGCACATTGCGACAACTGCTAGTGGTGCTGATCGAACCAATTTCATGTTTACTCCTGATTGAATCACTTTGTCTGAGATAGTGCTCTGCTGAGAAAGCTTTGTCAATGGCATATTCTTCTGGATTGTTTTCTCAATCAAACATTTTGGTAAGAAATATCCAATGAGGAAGCGGCGAAAGTGGGTGGAAATGAAGAGAAATTACTGAGGTATTTTATTTTCAGTGGTGGGATAACTGGCTAGAATGGGGTGCGGATGGGCAAAAAATTTTACGCGACAACGGCGATAGATTATGTGAATGGGCAACCGCATTTAGGACATGCCTATGAAAAGATCTGGACGGATGTGTTGGTCCGGAGTCGGAAAATGGAGGGATTGGAAGCATTTTTTCTCACGGGACTGGACGAGCATGGGCAAAAGGTGCAGCAGGCAGCGGAGGATCATGGGCTGGATCCGCAGGAATATTGTGACAGGCTGGCGGTGGATTGGCGGGCATTCACGGAGAGGCTGGAGTTAAGTCACGACGATTTTGTACGGACCTCGGAGTCCCGTCACAAACAGGTGGTGCAGGCCATTCTGAACAAACTCCAGGCTGAGGGGCATTTTTATACCTCGGAGTATCGGGGATATTACTCCACCCGGCAGGAAACATTTTTAACGGACAGGGACAGGAACGAATCAGGAGAGTTTGATGAGATATTTGCGCCAGTGGTCGAGTTGACTGAAACCAACCATTATTTCCGGCTGGGGAGGCATCAGGAATGGCTTATTGAGCATATTGAGGCGCACCCGGACTTTATCTACCCTGAATACCGGCGGAATGAGGTATTGGGATTTCTGAGGAGCCAGGAACTGGAGGATCTGTGTATCACACGGCCTCTGAGCCGATTGAACTGGGGGATTCCCCTGCCATTTGATGGGGATTACGTGACTTATGTCTGGTTTGATGCGCTTTCGAACTATGTGACGATTCCTGCGGTTCTGGGGGATCCTGTTGTTTGTGGCGCGTTGGGGTTGGATTGTTCCGGGAAGCCTGGAGTGGAGTTATGGCCTGCGGATCACCATGTGGTTGGCAAGGACATCATCAAGTTTCATGCGGTTTACTGGCCGATCATGTTAAAAGCTATGGGATTGCCGATGCCCCGGCAAATCACAGTTCATGGATGGTGGCAGAAGGAGGGGCAGAAAATCAGCAAGACAACAGGCAATATTGTCGACCCGGTGAAGGTCATTGAAGAATGGGGTCTGGACGCATTTCGCTTTTATTGCATACGTGAACTCGATCTTGGTCCGGATGGCAATTGGACGGACAATGGATTTGAGGCGAGGTATTCCGGTGAGTTGGCCAATGGATTGGGCAACCTGGTGAACCGTTCTTTGTCCATGATCAGGAGATATCGGGGTGGAGTGCTTTCAGCGGTGCATGATGATTTGAAAGCAGATGCGGAGCACGCAATCTCAGTCGCACGCGGAAAACTATCAAAGCCTGAAAATTTCAGGCGGCGCTGCAGACAATCTGGGGGTTTGTGACACGGGTGAACCAGTATATCGACCAGACAGCGCCATTCAAGTTGGCCAAGGATGCTGGCCAGGCGGTCCGGTTGGAGGAGATTCTTTATAATACGGTGGAATCCGTTCGGGTGATAGGCGCTCTGATTGCACCAGTTCTGCCCAACACGTCGGAAAAAATCCGCCAGCAGCTGGCTATGGTGGAACCCTATCCCCAGTTTGGAGCTTTGAAATGGGGGCAATTACAGGGAGGGCATCAAGTGGGCGATCCGATCCCATTGTTTCCGAGGAAAGAATCCCGATTGACTCCATAAGTGTGCTTTCTGAATCCTCTGGTTGGAGAATTTTTCAGAAATTTTCTCAAACGAGGGAGTGTGTGACGCAGATTGGGTGTGAGTGGACATCCTTCTGAGATGAAAACCGACCGGGCATCAGGGTTGCACGACTGGGAGAAGTGGCTGGAAGACCACAGTGCCTCCCTTCTGCTTTATGCGAGGCATCAGTGCCGGCTGGAATCAGAAGCGGAGGACGTTCTTCAGGATGCCTTGGTTCATGTCTGGAAATTCTGGGTAAAAGGACAGCTTCAGGATGAGGATCGGGTCAAAGCGGCGATAATTCGGATTCGACGTGGTGCCATTGATCGATACCGATCGTTTTGTCGAAGGCAGCGTCGTGAAGGGGTGAGTATTGAGGATGTCCATTCCATTTCAAGTGAATGGTTTGATGCGGATCCGGCTCGAAGAGAATCCATGGAGCATTTAGTCAAAGCTTTGGACAGTATAGACACCAGGTATCGGGAAGTCATCGTTCTCAAAATATGGGGACATCTGACATTCCAGCAAATTGCTGAAGTTCTGGGATACAGTCAGAATTCCGTCACCTCGCTGTACCGATATGGACTGGAAAAAATCAGAATCCAGCTGGATGAAGCAGCCATCCCCGACATCCGGAATAAATAATTTTTCATCACCATGGAACCTGAACCACTAAATGATATCGAGTCGCGATTGAGCCACATGATTCCGTGTGCCTTGTCTGAGGAATCCCAACAACGTCTGAAAAATATCCCAAGGCATTTTGGGCACTCAACCCGGCGTGAAACCAATCCTTTTCTTGTAGATATACAGAATTTCTGGATGGGATTGACTCAATGGAAACGCGCCACGATTGGAACTTCATTGCTCATAGGAATTGTGTGGCTGATGGCTGTGATGTTTGAGGGCAGTGGGGAATTGGAATCGACAATAACATCGGAAATTGCCGCGAGTGAGACTGGCTCCGAAACAGCTTCAATCCATGAGGAATATGATGTCGTGGGTGATCCTGACTCCGCTTCACTTTACTCCCTGGTTGAAGGGGTGGTTTTTGAAGACCGGCAGTATTTAACAAGTGGAGACTTTTCTGACCATCCGGTGGAATTGACGCGTCAGATTGGATATGCGCGTTATTGGATTCCCAATGAAATCGGGGAGACACCCATCGAAGTTTCCATTCCTCTTCAGGCCCTGAGATTCAGATCTGCCCGGGTTTATTGATATAGTGAACTGAAAAATTTAATTGAAATCTGTATATTGATGATATGAATACAAATAATTGGAAAGTATGGAAATCTGCAGTTGGGACGATACTGGCCCGCGGGTTCGTGAGTCTCATGGTGCTGAACCCGATTCTGAGTGGTTCATGGGTCCTTGGGCAGTCTGACGGGATAACAAGGCCGGATGTGCATAGTCTTCAGCCAGGGAAGATAAATATAAGTGAGGGATTGGAGGGGGCTGGAATCCATGTGGCCGGAAATGTGGTGTATTATGTAGATGAAGTATACAATTCAGCAGGTGCGGCCAGTAAGATGGAGGAGACAAGGATTTACCTTGGAGTTTTGTTGAGTGATTTGAGTCCAGCGCTTCGTTCCCAATTGAAAATCCGCAAAAATTCCGGAGTTCTTGTTGAGAGGGTGCTGGAGAACTCTCCGGCATCAAAAGCTGGCATTCAGCAATTTGATATATTGACACATATAGATGATCAGATTCTGATCAATAAAGAACATCTTATTTCTTTGTTATCGACATTTGATGCTGGGGCCAGCGTGAAGGTGCACTATATCCGGCAGGCGAGGCCCGAGGTTGTCGTTGTTCAATTGGAGGAGAAGAGTTTTGTTGTGGATTCAGAGTTTCAGGCGCCGGTATGGAGGGAGGATCCATCAGAAGTTCAATCCTTGCTTTTGGATAAATCATCAGGCAATCCCATTCGATTGGAGGTTGATCCCACTGTTCCCATGGATGCGTTGGGGAAAATTCTTAATAAGCAAATTAATCAGACGATGCCCTCGCCATCGGGCATGCAGAAGACGAGAATGTTTAACGATGGCCAGAGGATGGTCACTATATCCGGTAAAGATGGGGAAGTTGAACTGACGGTGAAAGAGAGATCTGGCGAAATCATTTTCCAGGGGCCAGTGGGGACTGATGAGTCCTATTTGAAGGAAATACCGGAGATTCACCGCGAGGCGGTCAAGAGGTATGTGGATAAGTTCGGGCGGCCCACTGAGCCATCTAAAGTTCCATTACTTTCAGACCTGCCCATAGTTGGAAGGTTATTCGATGAAGCACAACGATAAAGAAACTGATGTTGCGGGTGTGATATTGGAATGTCCATGGCACAGTTATTATTTATATCGTGATGGGTCTGTGCAGCGCGGTTCTCGATAAATGTTGAGAATTTTAAATCAATCTTTTCGCCACCTCAGGGATGGGGTGGTTCATTTTTTTCACAGGCATGGGTGAGTAGGAAGTATTTATAATGTGTCGCTGATGTGAACGAGGATTTTTCCTGTGGGTGAGTTTGGTGATGGGTTGAGGGTCATGGATTCCTGGAGTGAGTGGGCATTGGCGGCCTCATGAAGGGAGAAATGTGCGGCGATTTTTGGCAGCAGTTTTCCATGAGCCATGAGGTCATTGACTAAATGAGCGGCTTCGCGTTGCTGGTGAGGGGGGGATTTGAACATGGCAAATCCGAACAAGGCACATCCTTTGACGTAAAATGGCCCGACCGGGAATTCGGGTCTGGCATCACGTCCGGCCATCAGGACAAGTCTCGCATTGTCGGCAGCCAATGAGACAAGTGCATCGAAGTTGGGCGAGCGGGATGTTTCCCAGAGAACATCAAACCCGGCGGGGACGGCATGGCGGATGGCATCCATCCAACCAGGATCTGTATATTTTTGAACAAATCGGGCGCCAAGCCCGGTGCATTCACGAACTTTTTCATCGGAAGATGAGGTGGCAGCGACATGTGCACCCACGGCACGTGCCATCTGGATAACAGTGGAGCCAATAGCCCCGCCCCCTCCAGAGACAAATATACTTTCGCCGGACATCAATTGTGCCTTCTGGAATAGTCCGATAGCGGCAGTAATTCCCACCAAACCGCCTGCTGCGGCGGATTCAAAAGTGACCCCATCAGGAATCGGATAAATAAATTGTGGATGGCAAACCACTTTTTCAGCCAGAGTTCCTTGTCTTCCGAGTAATCCCTGATTGGATCCCCACACGCGATCGCCTGCGGACCATCCCTGGACCTGGTTTCCGACTGATTCAATCACTCCGGAAAAATCGCAACCCGGAATAAAAGGCATGGGAACGTTCATGAGAGCCATTCCACTTCGGATATAGACATCGATTGGATTGACGGCGGAAATCACAACCCGTATGACAACCTCGTCATTTCCCGGCTCAGGATTTGGAAATTCGCCCACTTCCAGGTTGTCAACCGGACCTTTGGATCGGATAAATGCGGCTTTCATAGCCAGGAAGCTATCTATTTCATTTTGATCCGGCAATTCCTGGCAGTAATAATTCCGATAAAATCTGATTGGGGCAGATTCCGGGCTGACTACCAAGCTGGGAATCGGGGAGAAAATTGTGAGTTGTCGGCTGCATTGCAGGCGATAAGATGGTGACCTGGCAGAGACTGGATGATTCGATTGAATGAGTTTGATGGAGCAGAGAAAACGGGTGGGGATGACCTGATTGAGAATGTGCGTCATTTCTTTTCTCCGACCGGCCCATTGTCGCGGTTCAAGGTGTTTGAATACCGCCCCCAGCAACAATCGATGGCGGTGAAAGTGGCTGAGGCACTTGTAGCCAGGAGGAATCTCGTGGTTGAAGCTGGAACGGGCGTCGGCAAGAGCCTCGCATATCTCGTCCCATCCATTCTTTATGCCAAGCAGGCGGGTCGCAAGGCCATCATCTCGACCAATACCATCAATCTTCAGGAACAACTCTGCTTCAAGGACCTTCCGCTCCTGCAGGAATTGCTTGAAATCCCATTCCAGTTTTTATTGCTCAAAGGACGTCAGAATTACCTTTGTCGATTGCGGTTGCATCGGGCCCGCCGCATGGCGGACCGCATTTTCACCACCTCAGAGATTCTCGAACTGCAACGGATATATGAATGGTCCAAATCATCTGAGGATGGGAGTTTATCGGATTTGGCAATTGAGCCGGATTCCAAAGTATGGGCGCAGGTTTGTTCGGAGCGTGGGATATGTGCCCCCAGAAAGTGTGGTGCAGGAACGAGATTTGCGGATGAGAATGGCCAATGCCATTACCAGGCGGTCCGTTCACAGATCCTTTCTTCAGATGTGCTGGTGCTCAATCATACTTTATTTTTTGTTCATCTGGGTGGGATCCAGGAGGAACGCAATGCGGAGGGCATACTTTTCAAGAATGATTTTGTGATTTTTGATGAGGCCCACACTGTTGAATCCGTGGCATCAAAGCATGTGGGAATGAGTCTGACCAGTGGGCATGTCCGATATACATTGCATCGGCTTTGGAACCCCAGGACGCTCAAAGGCCTGGTCACGGCTACAACCGAAACATCCATCACACGAAAGGTTTCTGATCTGCTGGAATCGGTGGACCATTTTTTTTCCGCAGTTGAGGAGGCGTGTGATGCTCTGGCTGGAGATCGGGACTCGACCCCGGCCTCAACATCCGGAGACGATGGGGAGATGGAGTCCAGAATGTGGAAAGAAATCCGTATCCGGCGACCGGAACTTGTGGCTGATTCACTCAGTCTGGATATCCATCACCTCTGTGCGGAGCTCCAGGAACTCGTTCAGGCTTCAGATGAGAGGTCCTGGGCGGAGGAGATTCAGGAAGCAAAAAAAAGGCTGCTGGAAATTCAGAAACTTCTGGTGGATTTTCTGCGCCAGGAGCCATCGAATTTTGTGTATTGGGTGGAGCGGACGGGCCGGCATCAGAAGAATTTCAGCCTGAATTCGGCACCCGCGGACATTGCAGAATTTTTGAAGGCGCGGTTATTCCTGTCGGGGACATCCGTTGTGATGACGTCTGCCACATTGTCGACCACTGAAGAAAAGTCCATTGGGACTGATTCGGTTTTTCCATCCGGCAACAAATCCATTGGGCGGGGTTTGCGGTATTTCTGCAACCGCATCGGAGCTGCCCGGCTGGAATGCGCTCAAGTGGGTTCTCCATTTGATTATGCCCGGCAGGCAAAACTTTATGTAGTTCAGCAGATGCCGGACCCGCGATCCCGCGAATATTCCACTGAACTGGGGAGGTGGATCACGCATTTTGTATCGATGACCGGGGGGAAAGCATTTGTGCTTTTCACCAGTTCCCATCTGCTGAATCGGGTGGCGGATAGGATCCAGGGTGAGATTGAATCAGCTGGTTTTCCCTGTTTAATTCAAGGGCGTGGAACACCTCGCTCGACAATGCTGGAATTATTCAAATCCAACGGTAAATCCGTGCTTTTTGGACTTGATAGCTTCTGGCAGGGAGTGGACGTCCCCGGTGAGGCCTTGAGCAATGTCATTCTGACGCGACTCCCATTTTCTGTGCCCGATCACCCGCTCATTGAAGCAAAACTTGAATTTATTGAAGCACGTGGTGGCAATCCTTTTTTCGAGTATTCACTTCCTGAAGCGGTTTTGAAATTCCGGCAGGGATTTGGGCGATTGATCCGTTCATCGACAGACAAAGGTATAGTTGTTGTGTTGGATAACCGCATACTGACCAAGAAGTATGGTCAGATGTTTCTGGACTCCCTTCCGGAGGTCCCGGTAGAAATAGTCTAGATCCTGTTCAATCTGATGGGGGGAGATCTGCATCGACAAGCAGTCCTTTCCAGTCTAGATTGCACGCTAAATCATAGGGGCCAATCCTTGACAGTCATCAAAGAAAAATCGGTTCGTCGCAAGCGCAAGTCCCGCAAGGGTGGGGGAATTAAACTCCCCAAAACATCCACCTCGGGAAAGCCTGCTATGTTTGTTTTGCCCATGCTGGTGGTGGGGTTTATTGCTTTTATTATTTTTCGCCCGGATCCGAATGTGATCAAGGATGAGGAGGATCAAAAGATATTGGAATCCATTAAAGGATGGTCATCTGACCCGAATGCAACGCTGGCTGAAAAGCTTACCCGCACCAGACCTGGCAGCTCAGGAAATAACCCCGGCAATGCCCAGCAGGAAGCAGTGCAGAATGTTGCGGCGGCCAACAATGGGAACATCACACGCATTGAACTGCGCTCAATGAGGGATTTGGACCGCGATCGTGGCCCCGTGGACTTCACAAATCCACTGAAAGGCTATTGGCGCCCGGGCTATGGATACAGCGACCAGTATGTGCGCCTGAGGTTCACCGATACTTTCATCTGTGAGATATATGTCATTCATGATACCACGCTCAAAGAATCAGATGCTTTTAATTTGAGAAAGTTGGGGGAAATTCCCTATACAATCCAGACCACTCAAGAGATTCAAGGCTGGCAATCCTCGGAGACTTCGTATTATTTGCCAAAGTTTTTTGTCAACACGGTCATGAGCTATACCAACCGGGATGGCTCCACGGGGACAGCGACCCGCTCGATGTCGACAGAGCTGCGATTGATTGTTAAAGGCGACAGCACCCCGTCGGATATTGACGACTTTATCGAATATTATTTCCGGTCTGACGACTTCAACTCCATCATGTTGACCCAGATCCTGAAAACAAATGACGTGCCCATTCCTCTCAACTCGACATGGATCCGCCCCATTGAATCCGACTGGCGTCAAGGCGTTTCCCCGTCAAAGTTCTGAGCAATCTCCGGAGCATGGGAATTCGTGCCGGGGTGTACCTGGGACAAAGCCGGATTTCCATATTTCAGCAGGTATCTCCCGGTTTTATCCATTGAGGTGATTCAGTTGAGTGGCTGAGGAGAATTCATGGAGGGCCTGGACGAGTGCTGAGGATAGCTTCTGGTAATCGGCCTGATTGGCGCAATACGGCAGCATGACGACTATGACATTTCCTATTGGCCTGGTGAGAACGCCCAGTTGTGACAATCTGTGACAGACGCGTATACCCGCTTTTTCTTTCCAGTGAAATGGTGTTTTTTGAGAGCGATTCCGGACAATTTCAATGCCTGCGATTGTCCCGGATTGGCGGATGTCCCCCACATTGGGATGATCCCAGAGCGGATTCAATGCATCTTTCAGCAATTGGGACAGCATTTCCCGATGGGATTGGGTATGTGTGCTGCGGAGAAGCTGCAAACTTTCCAATGCCGCAGCGCAGGCAAGTGGATTTGCGGTGTAACTGTGGCCATGAAAAAAAGTTTTCTGATCCTGATACTCACCCAGGAAAGCCGAAAAGATTTCCTGGGTGGCAAGTGTTGCAGCCAAGGGGAGGTAGCCACCGGTCAAGCCTTTGGCCAGGCACAAAATGTCCGGCATCATTCCTGAATTCTGCCAGGCAAAGTCTGGTCCAGTGCGTCCGAAGCCTGTCATCACTTCATCAAAAACGAGCCAGCTGTTCTGTTGTCGAGCAATCATGCTGATTTTTTCCAACCAACCCTGAGGTTGTGAGACCATACCTGCGACTCCTTGAATTTCCGGTTCAATCACAACAGCTGCATAGGCTTCATCCGTCTGTCTCAAACGCATTTCGCAGGCACTCTGAAACTGATCCACACACTCCCAATGGCACTTTTTCCAGTGAATGGATGAAATGCCTGGTTCGGGCTTCCCCCGATTAAATGGACATCGATAACAGTAGGGATTCATAAACTTGTCCACAGGAAATAGGAGACCCTGGAAACTCTGGTGAAAAATGCCCACCTGACCAAGACTCACGGCTCCAATGGAATCCCCGTGGTAAGCCGAATCCGGAGAAATAAAACCGGGATTTCTCATGCCTTTTTTCCGTTTTGCCGCTTCATACACCATTTTCAGGCCTGCTTCCACCGCAGTGCTTCCGTCGTCGGAAAAAAGACACGTTGGAGTTTTTGATCGTCTGGTTGGGAAACACCCTGCAAGGCGGCCAGTTCTGACGCGAGCTCTGAGCCCGGCTGATGTGCTAATCCGAGGTATGAGATATGTGCGACTTTGTCCAGCTGCTGGATTATCGCCTGATTCATCGTCGGGTGATGATGCCCATGCAGATTTGTCCAGATTGAGGCATTGGCATCGAGGTAGGCATTGCCTTCAGCATCATACAAATATGCCCCAAATCCTGAATTGATCACGATCGGATCGCTGGCCATCCATTCAGACATCTGGGTAAATGGGTGCCAGGAAAAGTTGCGGTCCTGCTCGAGAGTCCGCCGATGTTCCGTTGGAGTCATTCTGCTTTTGAGATTCGCATGCAATCCATTTTATTGATAATGTGAGCCAGCCGTGAGATGGATTTTTCTGAGTGTATGGCGCTGAGAGTGATGCGCAGGCGTGCCTGGTTTTTAGGGACAGCTGGATAGCGGACGGCCCCCACCCAGAATCCCGCATCAGATAATTCCTGGCGGGCTTTCATGGTCGCTGATTCATCACCCACCACAATGGGAATGATGGGCGAGGCTGTGTCTGGAGCCTTATTCAGCAGTTGCGAGAGGAGTCTGACATTCTGCCACAATTTTTCTCTCCTTTCCTGGCCCAGGCTGGATCGCATGAGCGCCAGGGAGGTAGTCAGACCTGCGACCACGCCGGGTGGCGGTGCGGTCGAGAACATCCATCCCCTGGCTTTTTGTTGAAGCCAGCGGATCATCACGCTGCTTCCACAAATAAATCCTCCACAGACACCCATGGCCTTGCCGCCTGTTCCCAGTAGTACATCCATCGACTCAGAGACTCCCAATTCATGAGCCATCCCGCGCCCGGAGGGTCCCATGATTCCGCTGCTGTGGGCTTCATCCACCACCACCACCAGGGGAAACCGTCTTTTTAATTCGGCAATCTCGCGCAATATCCCATAATCCCCATCCATCGAAAATAATCCCTCCGTCACAACAAAGATGTGACGACCCTCAGGTAAAAACCTGACCGCAGATTCGATTCTGGACACCAAATGTCCCGGGTCATTGTGGCGGAATGTGTGAGTTCTGGCAGCACTCAGGCGGGCACCATCCACCAGACTGGCATGAACCAACCGGTCCATCAGGATGATGTCTCCGGATTCTGTCAGAGCCGGAAGAATCGAAACGTTCATCTGATAGCCGGTCGAAAAAAACAAAGCACTCTCAGTGCCCTTCCATTGCGCCAGTCTCGCTTCCAATTCCTGAAATGGAAATGTCGACCCACAAATCAGGCGGGAGGCCTTTGCCCCATTCCCAAATTCCTCCATTCCCTCCCGACTCGCCAACTGAATCTCCGGAGAACGATTGAATCCTAAATAATCATTCGAAGAAAAATCAATCAGATCCTTTCCCTCGTATCGCAAAACCGGGTCCCCATCCTGATTCTCACACATCCCAAACCAGGAAATCTCCCGCATCAATCCCTCATTCCGCCAGTGATTCATTTGGCTCTCAAGGCGGTGCTGAAATGTTGATGTAGTCGAAAGTTTGCTCATCCAGTCAAGTTTCAATCTTATGAGATAAAATAAAAAAAGGACGCACTAGGCGCCCTCGGGAGAAATGAACTGTCATTAAAAATTAGCGTTTGCGGCGAAGTCCGAGGAGTGCGAAACCACCGAGTAAGGCCAAGGCAGCGGTTCCTGGCTCAGGGATGGTTACGATGTCACCGAACACAGTTGCTGTGAAGTTGGCGTTGGATGAATCACCAAAAGTTTTCAGTGAGAATGTTGAGGCGTCTTCCGCAGTGGTGAATTGAACGAAGTCAGACAAGCTGGATCCGATTGTTGGAGGGTCTGCGAGGGTCAAGCCAATCGATCCGGCACCTGGAACGTTTTCGAATTCAACTGTCCAGAAGAATGTTCCGGCATCACCTATTGCATAGAATGGGGTTGGAAGGTCGATGGTGTGGGTTTGGAAACCGTCAACGACTTGAAATGGGAAAGTTTTCACTTCGAGAGCCCCAAGCCCAAGAGTTTGTGTGCTGTCAGCTCCGTAGAAGCGAAGGATAGCTGTAGCTGGGCTGGTGTTTGAGTCGCCTATGCCGGATCCGAATGTTTCGAATGAAAAGCTCTTGACGAGATAGCTCATTCCGGCGACGCCAGCGTTGTTGAGGTTGACCTGGTCGCCGAATTCAGCGACTCCTGCCCCTGGGTTGAAAACCTGGCCAGTTGAATTAGCCGAGTTCGAGTAGAGGATAGTATCCGCGACAACAGGCTGTCCGAATCCGTTTGCAGATGCGAGCACAACAATAGCTGCGCCGAATCCTAGCTTCATTGCTGAGTTTACGAGTTTGTTCATAATCTAAATCCTATTTTCTCCCTAGCCCTGGAAGAGGATGGACTGGAATCTTTTGGCTGTCAACCGCTTAAAATTCACTGACCAGAGTCCGGTCCTACCTTTTCCACTTTTTTAGGTGGCCTGATCTTATGCACGATCATGGCTGCCAAGACAAGAAAAAATACAAAATAAATTCCACCGTGTTGGACGCCATAGATCCTGGTGCTGTAAAGTTTAGTGAGAGCGCCGATGGTGGCGTAGGCGACAGCGACGATCATGAGGGCGTTGCACACAAATCCTATGGGTCCTTTGGGCCGGTTATTGCCCATGAGTCCTTTATGGTTGACCAGCAGGAAAAAGGTGATAAATGCGATCGGGAGCAGGGCAAAACCGAATATTGAGGTGGGAACGGCGAGTTCCGGTCCAGCTTTGGCCCAGATGAAGGGGCCTGTCATCCCCACCAGGCCGACAACCAGGGCTCCGAGGAAGTGAGGTGTTCCTTCGGGTTTGATATTGAGGATTTCACAGAGAGTGAAACCATTAATGAGCATGAGGATGATGATGGTTGAGACGGCCATTCCGAGCACGCCGATGCCAAAAACGGTATTGGCGATGGTTGGGCCGGTGAGGGGTTCGAGGGAAGCCGCCAGTTTTTTGGTGTTCTGGCGAACCAGCATGGAGGCAATCTGAAGGTCGGCATGGGGCAAGGCCTTCAGACGGGCATCGATTTCCTGCTCACTGAGCTGAAGTGGGGATGCCGGAGTCTCTGAGTTATGCAGGACCCGATCGGTCAGGAGTTCTCTGTATCCTTTGTTGGAGAAGTTCCCAACGAGGTCACTCTGTGTGACTCCATGGAATTGTGATGCCGAGGCGATGACGACGCAGGAGGTGGCGAGTATGTAAGGGATGAAGAGTCCTGTCGAAAGGTCGAAAACCGCGAGGCCCCGGAATTCGCGGGACCAGCCTTTTTTGAGCATGGAGTACGGAAGGAGGAATGTCATATTGATTCCCACCGCGGTTGCGGCCGCGGTGATCATGATGTCCTGCTGGCTTGCGACAATTTTATCCTTCCAGAATCCACTGAATGCACCGGTGGCCTCAAGAAATGGGGTGAAAGTTCCCGAAGGAGAGGTGAAATACCGGAAATCAGGAATAAACCCGCTGAGGATTTTCCCCCAGGGCAGTCCATCCCCGGAGATGGACATTTTCACAACAGTGCCAAAAAAGCTGACCACGACGATGGCTACCATGATTTTCAGGATGATTTCAAAGATCTGCACACCCCGGGATCCTTTTTCATAAAAGAAGATGATGATGGAGCAGAGGGCGAAGAGGGAGCCGACAATGATCAACTTGGTGGCGGTGGACGGGCCTCCATTGGCGGATAATGCGGGATTCAGGTTCTGAGTGATCGCATCGGTTGCGAGAGTAAACTGGGGGAGACACCAAACCATATTGGCCATGAGTGTGGCGATGGCCCAGGCCCAGCCCAGTACAGGATTGACATGTTCATTGATCGCATGAAACGGCCGCCGTCCGGTTGTCAGAGTGAACCAGGCGATGGCTGAAAGCATGACAATGCCCAGGATCATTGCCAGCGCCTGCACCCATAATAGGGAATAGCCGGAAATGACGCCGAGATAGAGCGCCCCGGACAGGGATCCTCCGCCCAAGGTGATGGCACTCTGAAGCCAGCCCGGGCCCGAAAGTCGGGTATAAGTTGATAAAGTGGCGAGGAATCCCTTTTGATGGGCATTGATAATCGCCTGTTTGTTCGCTTCATTAGGAATGGACGGGTCGCTCATGGGAATGTGACCTTTATCCAGGATTCTGGATGGTTCTATAATCCGTGGGAAGTTATAATTTCCGATGCGGGTAATTTGGAGCATCCTACCTGAGCACGATTCGTGCGGGAAGATTAAAGAAAATGACACCGGAAGAATTTCAAAAGCAGATGCAGGAGATGATGAAGCGCCTGGGGGTTAATGGTCCATTTGGACCCTATTCGGAAGCGTCCAATGCCTCTGGCAGCAGTGTTGCGGGACAGCAGCCAGCAGGGGCACATCCGCCAGAGGAAAGAAATCTCCGGGATGAATTCCGCTTTGAATATAAGCCGAAGGATGTGAAGGAGCATCTGGATCAGTGGGTTATCCGGCAGGATGAGGCTAAAAAAGTATTGGCTGTCGCGTTGTGTGATCATTACAACCATGTGCACAAAGTGCTTGAGGCTGAGAAGAGAGGGGAGGATCCGGCCAGGTTTTCGAGAAATTACACAAAACAGAACATATTGCTGCTCGGGCCGACGGGTGTTGGGAAGACGTATCTGATCCGAAGCCTGGCGGATTTGATTGGTGTTCCATTTGTGAAGGCGGATGCCACTAAATTCTCTGAGACTGGTTATGTGGGTGGGGATGTGGATGATCTGGTGAGGGATCTGGTGAGGCAAGCGGATGGGGATGTGGAAAAGGCGGAATATGGCATCATTTATATCGATGAAATCGATAAGATAGCCGGTGCCAGCGAAAGTGGCGGGCGGGATGTCAGTGGTCGTGGGGTGCAGACAAACCTGTTGAAACTGATGGAGGAAACTGAGGTTCCAACCCGATCCCCCAACGACATTTCCGGTCAATTCCAGATGTTGATGCACATGTCCCAGCCTGGGGGCGGGAAAGCCAGAAAAGCCAGAACCAGCATCAATACCCGCCACATCCTATTTGTTGTTAGTGGGGCTTTTGAAGGTCTGACCCGCATCATATCGCAAAGGCGGACCACCGGGAGCATAGGCTTCTCCCCAGCGCAACCGCCCATTGAAAACGCGGATGAGGAGTATGATGTGCTTCGGCATGTGGCGACTCGCGACCTCATAAAGTATGGATTCGAGCCGGAGTTCACTGGACGCCTTCCTGTCCGGGTCATTTGTCATCAGTTGCGCAGTTCGGATTTGTTCCAGATCCTGAAGTATTCTGCGGGAAGTATTCTCCAACAATACCGGGACGCATTTGCCTCCTATGGCATAGACACTCATTTTGATGATCAGGCATTGATGGCCATAGCTGAAGCAGCTGAGCAGGAAAAAACCGGCGCACGGGGACTCATGACGGTATGCGAGAGAATCTTCCGCTCCTTCAAATATGAATTACCCTCCACATCTCTGCGTTCATTGGAAGTCACCAGGGATCTGGTTCAATTCCCTGAGAAAGCTCTGGCTTCGCTGCTTGAATCCGTGCGCACAGAAATCGATCAGCAGCAAATCCAGGATCTGAGGAATTTTTTCAAATCCTTCAAGTCCCAACACGGGCTGGAATTATCTCTGGTTTCCGATGCAGAGGCTTTTCTCATTCAGCAGGCCAAGGCGCTTGAGATTTCTGTGACCCGCCATTGCGAGGAACGTTTCCGTGATTTTCATTTTGGATTGCAACTTGTGCATCGCAATACAGGCCGAAAATCCTTTGAGTTGCGCCTGGAGGATGTGGGTGACCTGGAAAAAGTTCTGAGCCGCTGGGTAGTTGAAAGTTATCAGAGACCTTCGGGGCCCCCGGATTCCACTCCGTCCAGCTCCTGATGGGATCCAACGAGCAGTAGCCCCCCGACGGGAACCACTTCCGCACCCAGCGAGGCTGGAATAATTTCCGGCCGTGGAGATATGGCATTCATGAGATATTGATCCATTTGCTGACTCACGGCTTCAGCCAACCGCTGGCCGGTTTTTGCCAGTCCTCCGCCAATCACGATCACTTCCGGGTTCAGAAGGTGAACAACATGGCTCAGGGCAAACCCCAAGGACCCGGTCAACGCCATCCAGATTTCCCCGGCGTATGGATCCCCATCATCCAATGCGCTCAATAACACTGCGGCCTCACCGCCGGGATGATGATTCAGAGCCTGGAAATCTTTCACTCTCCTGGCCAGGTGGCTGGATGGGTGTTTCACTGCCGCATTTTTGACGGCCTGATCGACGCTCCAACCCGAGCAGATGTCTTCAACCCGGGTGCCAGTCCGGTCCAGTCGGATATGTCCAATTTCCATTTCAGTGGGACTGGCTCCCTGGTAAATGCGCCCATGGATGATAAATCCGCCACCAACCCCGCTGCCTAAAGTCAGGTAAAATACCCGCTTGAATCCAACGCCTGAGCCGCATCTGGATTCCCCGAGTGCAGCCACATTGGCATCATTCTCAACTGTGCAGGGAATCCTGTATCGATTTTCAAACCAGGATTTCAATTCAACACCCTCCCATCCGGCAACCTGATGGGAACAGACCACCCTGCCTGACCTCCTGTCAACCGGTCCACCATAACCGACCCCGATACCTCGAAAGCATCCCCCGCCCATCAGGTTCTCAACCAGTCTGGCTATTTTGTCCAAAATCTCGTGCGCATTGCGGGCAGGATACACAGTATCCGACGATATCAACTCTATTTTTCCATTCAAACCACCCACGGCGGCCTGGAGTTTTGTACCCCCTATCTCGACTGACAACGCGCGTTCCATCTGTCCCCCATTATCACAGCCGGCATAAACCCGAAAGCGGATTTCACGAAATTCCCTGGTTGCTGCCGATCGGTCTGACCTGCGATAACCTCCGAGGGTTCCATCCATAGTTCGCTGAATTCTCAGCTCCAGAAAAGACTGCTGAATCGAGCTCTGGTCGCATGCCTGGGATCAGGATTCCCGCTTCTCACATTTCATTTGAGTTCCTGATCGCACAATCAATCACTTTGAAATGTCCAAAATCCGTGGCGAATGAAAGACTTCTCACTTTTTCCGGAATATTAAATTGAAACCTGAAACTACTTGGAGCACATAATGGCTGTCCCTGAAAATGCAAGGTAACCAAAAAATCATTCTGATCACGGGAGTCACCCGGGGGATTGGGCTCGCTTTGACGGACCAGTTCATCGGCATGGGTCACTGTGTCCTGGGATGCGCCAGAACCACTTCAGGGATTCGTCAACTGCGGGAGCTGCATGGCGAGCCGCATGATTTTTACTCCCTCAATGTCGCATCCCACGATGAGGTCAAATCCTGGGCGAGTATTGTGCTCAACTCGCACGGCGCTCCCGACCTCATTATTAACAATGCGGGGCTCATCAATCTCTCCAATCCACTCTGGGACATAGAGGATGATGAGTTCTCCAGAATCATTGATGTGAATATCAAGGGTGTGGCGAATATCATCCGGAATTTTGTGCCAGCCATGATCCGTGCCAAAAAGGGCATCATTGTCAACATGAGTTCCGGATGGGGCAGGTCTGTCGATGCTGAGGTCGCTCCCTATTGCGCTTCCAAATGGGCTATCGAGGGATTGTCCCGATCACTTGCACTCGAATTGCCCGATCCTCTGGCTGCGGTGGCCCTGAATCCAGGGTGTGTCAACACACAGATGCTGGAAACCTGCTTTGGTACCGCCGCCGGTAATCACGTCGATCCAAAAACGTGGGCTCAATCCGCAGCACGCTATCTGCTCACACTTTCCAGAGCCGAGAATGGCCAGTCCCTGACCCATTCCCTCTGAATAAATACTGTGGCGCATTGCGGGTGGATACTTCATATTCCTGCCGATGCTTGGCACAGTATCTGTCGATCCTTATGCCACTGACTGGGTCCATCCCAACATCCAACGGTGGAAATATTTCTCCCCTATTCACAAAGTGGAGCTCTCGGCGCACAGGATTCAAAATGGCGCTGAGTCCTACTTTTTTGACCCTGTCAGTGCCTGGCTTCCTCCTTCCGGGAATGATCCGGTGGGCTCCATTTTTCTGACCAATGAGAACCACCAGCGCGGAGCGGCAGTTCTTCAGTCGCTCGCTCATTATCCGGTTTATGCCTCGGGAAGGTGCCGGTTTTCCTCCCGATATTTTCAATTTGAACTCGTTGAGGCAGTGCCGATTCTTCCTGGAGGCTGGCAGTTCAAGCCACTTTACGGAGCTGCTCCGGGTGAGGTTCTCTACTATCATGAGGAAATGAGGCTCGCCGTTTTTGGGGATTCCCTCATCCGACTCAAAAATTCAGATCCAGAATTGCTTCCCCGAAAGTACTGTGCCAATTCTGACATTCTCCAGGCTGAATTGACCGAATTTTTCTGCGGCCTGCCAAAAGAACCTGTCACCTGCCTCTTTGCACACGGATCTCCATGGACGGTGCAGGAACCCGCCCTGTTTTCTCCCGAATTATACACCTGATAGGGGATGGGGGCTGCTCCGATCAAGCTGAGTCTGGACAAACATCCTCAGCAGAGAGAGGATAGATCCTCATGGATTTAGGCAAATTGGAGCGCTTGAAGCAGGTTATCAGATCCTATGGATCGTGTATTGTGGCCTATTCCGGGGGCGTTGATTCGGTATTTCTGGCCTTCATCTGCCACCAGACACTGGGAGATAAAAGTCTAGCTGTCATTGCGGATTCGCCATCTCTTGCCCGAAGCGAGCTGGAGGAAGCACAAATGCTTGGCCAGAATCATGGATTCCCGGTCGAGCTGGTTCAGACCCGCGAATTTGAGAACGAATCTTACCTGAAGAATGCGCCGGACCGGTGTTATTTCTGCAAGAGTGCCCTATTCGAGGTTCTGCGTCCATTGGCTGAAAAACGGGGATTCGCTGTAGTGGTTTATGGTGAGAATGTGGACGACCTTGGGGATATCCGGCCTGGTGGGCGCGCTGCCAGCGAATTCCGTGTTCGAGCCCCCCTTCGGGAATGTGGCTTCACCAAGTCGGACGTTCGTGAGGCGTCGCGGTATTTCGGATTGCCCACCGCTGAAAAGCCACAAATGGCCTGCCTGAGTTCCAGGATTCCCCACGGCGAACCTGTCAGTGCTGAAAAACTCAAAATAATTGAAGATTCTGAAGAATTTCTGCGACAGATGGGAATTTCCGGTGCGCGGGTCCGCTGCCATGAGGTGACTGGTGGCTACCTGGCTCGGATTGAACTTCCGGCATCTGAGATGTCCTTGCTGAACGATCTCAACCGGGCGCATCAGGTTGAAGCAGGCATTCGTCAGGCTGGATTTCTCTTCGTGACACTCGATCTGGGTGGATATAAAAAAGGAGGCCGGCCTGTCCCCCCAGTCGAAACTCAGAAAATATCTCATCACCAGGCCTTTTGAAACATTTGAATTCTCCGAACGTATTACAGTATTTAATGAATGGTCGATAATCATGCCGGAATTTGTCTACAAAGCTCGTAAAAAGAGCGGGGATTTAGTCGAGGGAGTTCTCAATGGAGCTGATCGATCCCAAGTTCTTGCTCAAATCGGAAAAATGGGGCTCTACCCATTGCGTGTGGACCCATCCTCCAAAGGCGGCACCAAGTCCACCGGCGACTCGATCAGTAAGGCCATTCCGGCTCGATCCAAAAAAGCGCCTTCTCCCGGTGCTGGGCGCACACCGGAAAGAAAAAAAACCGCGATTGCCTCACAGCGCCAACCTCAGCCATCCGGAAAGAAAGAAGCTCCACGCCCGCAGGGGAAAAAACCCAAACTCATGGAAATTGCCACATTCACCCGGCAATTCTCCAACCTGCTTTCATCCGGTATGCCATTGACTGCAGCTCTCAACAGCATGAGTTACATCGGTTCCAAAGGAATTTCCGGGCAGTTGTGCCTCGATCTCAAACAGGAAATAACCGAAGGGTCCAATTTATCCGATGCCATGGCCCGGAAAGGCCGCATCTTTTCCGATCTCTACATCAATATGGTGCGGGCCGGGGAACAGTCGGGTGCATTGACCCAGGTATTGAAACGCCTCGCCGATCACTACGAACGATTCTCTGAAGTACAGCAGAAATTCACTTCGGCCATGATTTACCCCACTGTCGTGGTCAGTGTCGGTGTCATTCTGGTGTTGTGTTTCATGAAGTTCATGCTTCCTAAATTTCTCACTGTCTTTGAGGGAGTGAATGTGGAACTCCCGACCTCCACAAAAATCCTCATCGGGGTCAGTGAGTTCGTCAACGTGTATTGGTGGGTGATTCTCGGGAGTCTCTTTTTGATTGTGATGGGATTCATCCGCTACAGAGCAACACCGGATGGCTCACGCCAAATCGACGAATGGTCCATGAAACTGCCTCTGTTTGGAAAAGTCGTCCGACTCAACCTCTTCGGCCAGTTTGCCCGAACATTATCCACTCTTCTCGTCAACGGGGTCCCCGTCCTGGTCGCTTTGAAAATCACGGAAAAAACCATTTCCAACCAGGTGATCCGCGAGGCCATCGCCCGCACCCGCGACGATGTGACCGATGGGAAAACCTTGGCCGAACCTTTGGCTCGAAGTCGGATTTTCCCCCAGTTGATGATCGATCTGCTCCGTATCGGTGAAGAAACCGGAGACGTTCCCGGAGCCTTGGAAAACGTCGCAAACACCTATGAGAATGAACTGACCAACCAACTCAAGGTTCTCACAAATCTTATCGAACCTGTGATGATTATCGTCATTGCCGTTCTGGTTGCCGGTCTCATGTTCTCGGTACTCTCCGCCATGATGGCCATCACCCGCAGCGTTTCATCCTGACCGGATGCCGCCACAATTTCTCCCATTCCATTTCGAGTGCACGTTCATATGAAAATCATACCCAGCACAGGACTTAATCGTCGTCAGTTCAGTGGATTCACCATGCTCGAAATCATGATCGTATTGGGCATTGCAGCATTGCTGGTCACCATGAGCGTCCCTTTTGTTGGAGGACTCTTCAATGAGAACCCCATTCGCGACATGACCAAAAACACCCTGCTTCTCCTGGAACAGGCCCGCGCCAAAGCCATCCTCACTGGGAGAATCCACGAGTTTGTCATTATTCCCGGCGAGTCCAAAATGATTGTCCGGCCGGTGTCCAGCGTGTCTCCCAACAACCTTCCTGCCTCAGGGGGAGTCGAAAGTCTGTCTGTCGGGTCTCCTCAGATCTCCGAAACCCAAACACTTCCGGTGGGTTCAACAGGCAAGGCAAATGAAATCCCCGAGGAAATCATCATCGAAATGATTGCTGTCAATTATCTTGAAAAAAAGGATCTACCCGAGGCAGTTGTCCGCTTTTACCCCAACGGGACATCCGATAAATTCACCTTCATTTTCAATCATGGCAAAGGTGAGTACCGCCTCATCCGGCTCGACATGATGACGGGATTGGCGGATTTTGAAGTGGATCCCGCAAAATTCATCGATAATCAGGACTGAACCGATCTTTCTCCCATCTTCCTCCCGCTGCGAGTCACCGCTCTCCCAATATGAAAACCTCACTCATTCATTCCTCACCTCCCCGACAGGCTTTTTCTCTGCTCGAGGTGGTCATTGCCATGGGTATTTTTTTCATGGCCATTTTTGTGATTCTCGAAATTTCATCCAGCGCCCTTCGCTCAGTATTCCTGCTTCACCATCCCTCCCCGGATCCCAGAGAACTCCTGGGTGATCTCATTATGACCAACCAACTCGAGGAAATCAGCGAAAGTGGCGACTTCGGGGACCAATTCAAGGGCTATGTCTGGGAGCGCACCGTGTCCCGCGCCACAACCAGTGAAAATGACAACGGACTGTACCAAGTCGATGTCCGGATCCGCCTTGCCGAGTCAGAGTGGTCCACGGAACTCAACATGCTGCTCTTCAAGCCCTCTATGGCAACCGGGTTGGGAAATCCAGCTGCCTCCAGTCCAGCCCCAATGTCTCCCTCCCGATCCAGAACCCGATAGCCAGTATGCAAATCAATTCCCCATTCTCCAAACCAGGATCCCCATCCATTTTCAGGCCGGGACTTCCCTTCAGTCCGGGATTCACCCTCCTGGAAATCATGATCTCCATGGCTATTTTCGGAATGCTTACCTTGGCCATCTACTCCGCCTGGACTGTCATCATCAATGCCTCACAGGTCGGACTCAAATCTGCTGCCGAGGCTCAGCGCCGACGCAATGCTGTGGAAACCATACAAAACGCCCTGTTTGGCGTTCAGATGTCCACCGCCAATCTGCGTCATCACTACTTCCTGGCCGATACCACCCAGCCGGAAGCCGCACTTCTGAGCTTCGTTTCATTGTTGCCCGATTCCTTCCCGGGCAGTGGACTTTTTCCCGGGTCTCCCATGCGCCGCGTCACCTTTGCTCTCGATGTGGATAAAAATGGTCAACAAAATCTCATTCTCTATCAGACGCCTGTGCTCGCCGCTTTAGACGCCATGTCCGAACCCATACCCATAAAACTGGCCCAGGATGTCTCCGTCTTCGGGGCTGAATTTTATGACGAAAGCCTCAGTGAATGGCTGGCTGCCTGGGACAATACCAACGCACTGCCCAAACAGGTCCGTTTCGCTATCGTCTTCAATAACCGTTCCGAAAATTCTCCATCAACCCAAGTGAAACCCGATGCCGAAATGCGGGTTGTCACTATTCCCAGCTCCGCAATCCCTATCCAGATCCAGCGCCCGGGCCTTGGAAACCTCTCCCGGAACCCAGGTGTTCAAAACCCCAATTCCCCCAATCCCCCTCAACCAGTTCCTGGGGCTCAAGGGACAGGTGGGATTTCCGACTTTCGCTCGCCATCCCCGCAAAACCCCTGATTTTTTCCTGTTCCCAATCCCATGAGGCTTATCTCGATCCACCATTTCCGACACTCCAACGGCTTCGCCCTCATCATCGTCATGGTGGTCATCGCGATCCTCGGTGGCATCGCCATCCACTTCTCATCCAATATGAAGGTCGAAATGAAGTTGGCACAAAACTCCGGATACGACGCCGATTTTGAAATCATCGGTCTTTCCGGCATCGAATATGCCCGGTATGTGCTCGCTCTCGAAGCCTCAACCACCATGACCTTCGAACCATTTGATGGTCTTCACCAGGTCTGGGCCGGAGGACCCGGAAGTGAAAACTTCCCCCAGGACGAGGAACTCATGATGGTTTCTCTCAAAAATAACCCCCTCGGCAATGGCCAGTTCTCAATCTCCATCACCGACATGGAAAGAAAATGGAACCTCAACGCCGCAAATGAGGACATCCTGGAACAATGCTTCATCCAGCTCGGTGTCGACCTTTCCGAAATGTCCTCCCTGACCGACTCCATCCTCGATTGGACTGACCCGGATGACATTACCCGCCCCGGTGGCGCTGAATCCGATGATTACCTTGCTCTCAACCCACCATATTCCGCCAAAGATGGGCCCATCGATGATATTTCCGAACTCCTCCTCATCCGCGGTATCACCCCACCCATGTTCTACGGCCCGGAATTCAATCCCTCTCTCCATCTGACTTCTCAGGATAATCCGGACCTCTACCAGTTCGAAGCGGCAGCTATCGCCTATCCTTTCGGCCTCAAAGACTTCTTCACCCCCATCTCCTCAGGTTCCATTAACATCAACACCGCTCCACCCCATGTCCTGAAAATGGTTCCCGGCCTCGATGAACTTTCCGTCAACCAGATCATCATGGAGCGCGCCGGACCAGATGGCATCGAAGGCTCCGCCGATGATACCCCATTCCCTTCTCCCAACATGGTCCCCATCAACCCGGATATCATGAACCTCGCATCCCAGTTTCTCGCCGTGCGAAGCCTCCACTTCCTTGTCGAAGTCGACGTCACCATCAACTCAATCACAAAAAAATTCGAGGCTCTCCTCCGCCGCGAAAGCCCACAAAAAATAGACATCCTCTATGTCAGAAGACGCTGATATGCCTGATTTATCCCCATTTTCGACAAATTACTTAATTGGCCATCCCGCTTTGCCGATTACCTCGCAGCAGAATCTGTTCGATGACCCGAAAAAAAATGTGAAAGTTTGGGTGGGCTTGGCGGATATTACTGTTGACAGGATATTTCCTGTCTGAAATAGTTGTCATACACACGGAAATTAAAAATACTAAAAAACCATGAAAATCAAAGCGCTTGCTATCACTTCACTTCTTGTCGCTGCCGGTGCACTGCAGGGACAAGCTCAAGAGGTTTCCTCTGCCAACGCAGTTGGTTATGTCAAAAAAACCTTCGGAGCTGGCTTCTCTCTTTTCAGCAATCCTCTGATGGCTGAAGACAATACCGTTGCCGCCCTCCTCCCAGGAGTCCCAACCGGAACCGTCGTCTACAAATTCGATCCTGCCACCGGATTCTCCTCCAACACTTTCGTCGGTGTTTGGCTCGATTCCGCCATGACTCTCGTTCCTGGTGAAGGTGCCTTCATCAACGTTCCTGCCGGATCCACTGCTGAAGCTATCTTCGTCGGAGAAGTTCCTCAAGGTAACCTCGTCACCGAATTCCCTGCCGGATTCTCCCTCGCTTCTTCCCAGGTCCCTCAGGCTGGTCTCATCGCAACCGACCTCGGACTCAACCCAGCTTCCGTCAGCAACGTCTACACCTTCGACAACGCTACCCAGTCCTACAGCACATTCACCCCAATCCCAGGCCTTGGATTCCTCACTGAACCAACCGTCGCCATCGGTGAAGCTGTCTTCCTCGAAGCTTCCGCCGCCGGAAACTGGACTCGTAATTTTACTGTTTCTGAATAATTTTTCTTGAACAGTTAACAAATTTTTCATTAATAACATTCTGACTATGAAAAAACTACTCATCGGACTCACCTCTCTGGTTCTTGCTACTGGTGCTTTCGCTCAAGGCAAAGTATCTTTCAGCAACGCTCCCACCGCTCCAGTAACCGTTAACGGATTCACCGCAGATTCTTCTTTCTCAGTTGAACTGCTCTCAGGTGCTTCTGTTCTCGCTACCACCAAGGTCCTCGCTGCTGGCTTCTTCCAGGCTCCTGGTGAAGTTACCATCGACGGTATCGCTTCCGGATCTGCTGCTGACTTGACTGTCCGCGTCTTCAAAACCGATCTCGGTTCTTGGGATGCCGCTGTTGCCGCCTCTACTGCTTCCGGCGCCAACGTTGCTTTCAAGTCTGATTTCTCCATCACTCTCGGTGGTGGCGGAACTCCTCCTACTCCAGCTCCTGGTCTTGGCGCTGCTATCGCTGCTGCTGGTGGTTTCTCTGAAGTCGTTGTCATTCCTGAGCCAGGCGTTCTCGCTCTTGGTCTCGTCGGAGCTGGCGCCTTCTTCATGCGCCGCCGCCGCGCCTAATCTTCTCCAATCAGATTTTCACAACCACCCATTCCGGGTGGTTTTTTTTGTGTACTCTTATCTCTGTGCATTATCATTCAGAACGTATCATTTGCATACTTGATTTAATTAATGGATTGGTATGGATTAGTTACTTGAGTTTGACTGGGGATTCGGGGACATTCCCAGGGGTTGAATACAGGAGATAGAAATTCGGAGCGACGTATGGGCCCATTCCAGATTATTTTTAACCAGGTGAGTTCCGCTGAGCTGGCGGGGCTGCCTAAGGATATCCAGCTTAAAATATTGGGAAATTTCAAGGGATTACCAGAAGAAGCGATGAAAACGGATTTAACCCAGTATGGTCAATTGCATCGCGAAGGACATACCCTATATCGCTTTCGTTGGGAAGAATACAGGATTTACTTCGAACGTCATCCACTGGGCATACAAGTTGTCAGAATTTTAAATCGGAATACTGTGAAGGACTTTCTTTACCGAAGCAATCTTCCAGTCCCAGAAGACCGTCAGTTAGAGTCCAATCCAGAGTTCTGGAAACTCATGGATGAGACTGCCAGATAGAAAAGCCCACCTCATATATCCCGGAAATTGAGAGACAAATAAGACTTGCTAAAATATAGACGCTTCACTAGTCTTAAATTCAGCCGCAAAATGAGTGACGAAGAGTCCTGAATTTCAACGGTGAATTAAAATTATCCCAGTCTTGAGTTCATTTTCTAAGCGAAACAATAGTCGTATCCCTAAAATAAGGGTAAACGAGCGAATCCGAGCCAGAGAAGTCCGGGTTGTTGGGCATGATGGAAAGCAGGTGGGCATCTTGGCTGTTCACGAGGCTATCAAGCTGGCGCGAGAGCATGGTGTTGATCTCGTTGAGATTGCTGCAACTGCCAAGCCCCCGGTTTGTCGCATCGTGGATTTTGGTAAATACCAATACGAACAATCCAAAAACTCAAAGAGCAGAAGAAGCATCAACAATCCAACAAGCTGAAAGAAATTCAACTCAGCCCGGTGATCGATCCACACGACTACGGATACAAACTGGATAGAGCCAAGCAATTTCTTTCAGAGGACATGAAAGTTAAGCTTTCTCTTCGATTCAAAGGCCGGCAAATGGCACACACCGCCACTGGGTTTGACATAGTGAATCAATTTATTAAAGATATCGAAGGATTCGCCAATCCTGATTCCCGTCCCAAGCTGGTTGGGAGATCCATCAGCATGATGCTTTCTCCATTGCCAAAATCGAAAAGAGCCAAATACGAGGGCAAGCATCAATACGATGAGGATGAGGACCTGAGCCACGGAGATTCAGAAGAAGGCGACACTGTTGAGTTGCGGCCAAAAGTTCAAAAGATTTCATCCAGGAAAGACTTTTTGAACACGGTCATTGAAGAACTTGGCTTGGAAGATGATTCTGATACTGGACAGAATGATCAGGCTGATGATACAGACGACGATTTTGGGAATGACG
>JAJOIW010000006.1 GCA_021209225.1 Verrucomicrobiota bacterium | reverse complement strand
TGACCCCACCTCCCTGACACAACACCTCCGCAACACCCGGGATACTTTGAAAGCGGCGGCGTATCGTCCAGTCGGCCATCCACCTTAACTCGGCTGGGGCCAGGCTCCCAGGGGGATTGCTCAGACCAACAAGCATGATCTCCCCCCATGAGTGACGCCACCGGAGTCATGATCGGCGTGACAGCCTCAGGCAGATCGTTCTGAATCATCTGCAACCTTTCCTGCACTAACCGCCGCGCCTGCAATATGTCCGTGCCCCATTCAAATTCCACATAGCTCAACGAAAGGGCCACATCGCTGATACTGCGAAGCCGGGTCAATCCACTCACCCCCATCAAAGTGGATTCCACCGGCACCGTCACCAGTGCTTCAACTTCCTCCGGAGCCAAACCCGGGCATTCGGCGATGATCGTGACCGTCGGTTTGGTTAAGTCAGGCAGGACCTCCACCGGTAATTGCCCGCCAGTATATATCCCTCCCAACAGCAGGACCCCACTCAGGAATACAACCAGGAAACGATTGGCCAGAGATTGGCGGATGATGGCGTTCAGCATGAATTTTTTACCTTGAGTTCACCGCGCATTTCATGCAGCAGACTTCCTGGATCTGGAAATCTGCTGCGCCACTATCAGTAGGAGGCTGATGCCATTGGAGATGATTAAAAATCGTGTCCATGGATGCCGCCATCCTGAACCTGATGTCTGGCTCATGCCCGGGTTGGCTGCACCGGATGTTGGCGGGGCATTCTTGCCATCCGCTGAAATTTCCGATCCGTCATCGTTGTGCTGGTGGCCGTGGGCCTGGTCCAAAGCTTCTTTTAACGAGATGCCCGTGTCCCCGGCGAAGGACAGGATATAGGCACCCCGGTTGACCACCAGATCGCCTGGAAATATTCCACTTAATATTTCCGTATGCGTGTTGTTTTTCACACCCAAGGATACGGCACTTCGTATAAAACGATTGCTCAAACTATAATCCTGGACAAATACAAATGGACTCAGCTGGCTGCCCTGAATACATGAATTCGGAATTGCCAGAACATCCCCGGTTCTCCGGATTGTGATAAACAGCTCAGCCCGCATGCCAGGAAGAATAAGCGCATCCGGATTCTCAATGGCAAAATGGGCGTCCAGCGTGGCATTTTCCGGACTCACTTCCGATCCGATTCTGAAGAGGGTTCCCATAAACTCATGCCCCGGGCGCGCCGGGAATGAGATGGTTGTCACCAATCCAGTTGCTATATGTTCGATGGCGTTTTCCGGAATTCGGGCCACTGCGTGAATGACGGATAGGTCGGATACCTCCATCAGGTGCTGCATGGGATCCACTGGTTCGCCCAGGCTGACATGGCTTCCCATCACAACTCCTCCAATGGAGGCCCGGAGTTCAATCCGGGGAGGAGGATTTCCGGGTTGCAGGGTTTCTATGACCGCCACGACTGGCCAGGAGCCACTTTATCCCCCGGATGTGCCATCAATTCGACAATGCGTCCCGCCACTCTGCTGCTCACCACGGCCTTCCGGGTTTCGGCTGTCTCAGCCCGACCCAATACAAACAGCCGATCCTCGAATACCATTTTTTCTGCTTCAATCAGTTCTATCCCCAAATCATTCATCTGACGCGGACTCAGAATGATGCCACCCGCATCCTGGCACCGGACCTCAATGCAGCTGTGAACCCCCATCCATATCCACAATAAAATCACCATCCTCTGATGAATCATCCTATTCCCAGATAATTTTGTATGTAAATCCCGCATGATCATTTATTCAGCACCCAGATAGATATATTCAGTTCTTAAGTGGTGGAACATTTCCAGTTTTTCAATATACAGTATTTTCACTGAGTTCATTTCTTTTTGAGCCGTCATAATGGCATCGAAGGTGGCGATGCCCTGCGTGTAGGCAATCTCCAGGTCGGAAATGAGTTTTCGGATTGCCGGGAGTAATGTGTTTTCTATGTGATGAATTGTTTTCGTTTGAGCATTCATCTGAGCCACGAGTGACTGACCTTTGCGTTCGATGTTTTTATTTAATTGGAGCAGGGCGGACCGGTGTTGTTCGATGGCCAGGAGTTTTTCCTGGACCCTGCCTGCTGAACGATCCCGGACCGGTATTGGAATGGTGAAGACAATGCCCACCGCCGTTTCATTCTCCAGTCCGATCGGCTGGTCCTCGACCCGGGCTTGTTGAATGCCAAGTCCCAATTCCATGTCCTCCAGCCTTCGGGATTTTTCCAGCTCCATTTCGGTGGAGAGCTTTTCAATGCTGGTCTGCATTTGTTCCACTTCGGGTATGGGTTGGGATTCTGCCTGGACTGTCCACAATTCCCCAGCCGGGGAGGGAAGGGTCGGGTGCTGGAATGTGATGGTCTCAGTTTGTGGGATATCGAGTTCCTGCCGGAGCACCTGCTCGTGTGTGAGACGGGCCAGTTCCCCGCTCAGAATAAACACATTGTGATTGGCAAGCTCAATTTCCAGGCGCTGGATTTCAAACCCGGATGCCTCTCCCTTTTTCTCCAGATTCCTGTGGAAATCCAGTGATTGCCGCAGTGCGCTCATTCTGTCGTGGTAAATCTCCAGCAGGGAATTGGAGGCCAGCCAGGAAATGGCTGCTTTAGTCGTCCTGCGGATCACTTCCCGTTTATATATTTCATATTCATGCAGCATGAGGTCGGTCGCGAGGTCAGCGGTCCTTTTTTCGTGGCGGAGTTTTCCCATGCGGGGAATGCTCTGTTTAATTTGCAATCCCAGTGTCATTTCCTGGGATTTGGGATTGAGGAAATAACTTGTGGAGAGGGATGGGTTCTCCATTAATCCGGCGGATTTCTCCAAGGCTTCGGATCTGTCGGACTGGTATGATTTTTGCCGCAATGAGGGATTCCTTTCCTCCACCAGTTGAGGAATCTGATCCAGTGACAGGGAGAAACTGTTGTGCATCTCATCGACCGGCATGGATGTCCCCAAGCCACAAAAAAATACCAGAAGATAAACAGATAACCTCATCAGTATATATATATCACGGGCAGGTTTGATTTCTCCTCAGGCCGCCATTTCCATGCCGGTCAGCGAAATGGCCCGGCCGACAATCTGAATAAAAATGTTCCAATATCTGGACCGGGGAATCCTGCATGAAATTCACATTCATATACTTCGTTTATTTTGACGAGGGCTGTGATGATAGTTTTTTCCATTGTGCCATAAACATGCCATTACCCCGCACCTGATGGGGCCAGAGGGTTAATTGAGTGTCCTGAACAAATGGGAACGGTTCCGGCTGAGCTTCAGCCACCAGATCCTGGAACATTTTTGTGACGTCGGTGGTTTCTTTCTGAGTCATGGTGCAGACGGCGTAAACCAGCCTGCCTCCGGGTTTCAATGACCTCCACACCTGCCGCAATAATTCGACTTGGGTGGTGCGCATATCGACAATGGCCTCTGGTGTCAGCCGCCACCGGCCATCCGGGTTTTTCTGCCATGTGCCAACCCCGGTGCAGGGTGCATCGACCAGTATCCCATCAAATTTGCCCGCCTGGGTGGGGTTCTTGTCATGGAGTCCATTCCAGCGTTCTGTCTGGTAATTGAAAACTCCGGCCCGGGCTGCCCGCTTCTTCAGATTCTGTATCCGCCATTCGGCCCGGTCCGTCGCCATAATCAATCCCTTGTTCTGCATCAGCTGGCACAGATGCATGGTTTTCCCCCCTTCACCACAACAGGCATCCCACCACTTCTCCCCCGGCTTCGGATTCGTCAAACGACTCACGATCTGGGATGAAATATCCTGGATTTCCAATTCGCCATGATGAAATGCCTCAGTTCTGAACAGATCCGAATCTCCGACGTATTCCAGTATTTCCCTCCAGTTTTCCAGGGCTGGACGCAGCCAATGGGGAAGCTCCCGATGGTCGTGCAGGGATTCGCTGGCTGGCTGGCGATCAATATTGCCGAGATGTCTGGCCTGCGGGTTCTGGCACCGGATCCATAAAACCGGTGGGCGCTGAATCTCAATCAGCCAGGACCTGGAAATCCTCATTTCGTCCTTCATCCATTCGGGAACCACCTTCTCCAGTAATTCCTGCGGGAAGTCCTCCGGATTGGACAGAAACAAGCGTTCAATCTCCCGAACCTCATCCATTGCTTTTCTCCCGGGAGACGGACTTTTCACACACCCCTTCCATCTCAGGTATTGGAAAATCTGTTCCCGAATCTGAAACGCCACCAGTCGACTCAATCCCGTCCGCTCACGAAATTGCCGCCGCATTATGGAATCTATTGGATGTCCATTCTCAGATTCCTCCAGAATTTCCCTGGAAATCTCGATCACTCGATTGCGATGCCCTTTTGACATTCAGCTGTTCCTTTAAATGGCCAGAGTATGTTGAGCCTATAATTCGCACAAGCTTTGAGTCGGATGTGAGGTATGTGCCGGAGGATCCGAAAGTGCTTCAGGAGGTGTGGCAAATATGCCATTGCCTGTCGAGGCGGGATCTGGGATAGTCCCCATCAACCCTTTCGAAAGCAGAACAATGGCATTCAAGAAAACATACAATCGTCGGGATTTTATCGGAGCTGCGGCTTCCTCAGCCTTTGCGGTGACCTTTTTACCATCGCGGGTCTGGGGCGCAAACAGCCGCATTCAAATGGCAGGCATCGGTGTGGGCGGCAAAGGCAGCAGTGACATCGGCAATGCCGGAGAAGTGGGGCAGGTCGTCGCTTTGTGCGACATCGATGGCAATACCCTCAAAGATGCGGGAAACAAATGGCCCACCGCCAAAACATTCTTTGATTTCCGCGAAATGCTTTCATCCATGAAGGGGAAAATTGATGCGGTGACGATTTCGACCCCCGACCACACTCACGCCTCAGCTGCCCTGATGGCGATGAGGCAGGGAATCCATGTCTATGTTCAAAAACCCCTGAGTCATTCAGTGGCAGAAGCACGGGCCATGCGGTCGGCCGCCATCCAATATGGGGTTGCCACACAAATGGGCAATCAGGGCACTGCCGAAAATGGATTGCGTCAGGGAGTGGAGATGATCCAGTCTGGAGTCATTGGTGCTGTGCGTGAGATTCATGTCTGGACCAACCGGCCAGTGTGGCCTCAGGCCCCTGAGATTGTGGCGCGCCCGACTGAAACCCCTGACATTCCGGCCCACATACGCTGGGACCAGTTTCTCGGCCCCGCCCCATGGCGCCCATACCATCCGGTTTACCATCCATTCAAATGGAGAGGCTGGTGGGATTTTGGCACAGGAGCCATGGGTGATATGGGATGTCACACAGCCAATATGGCGTTTATGGCCTGCCGGTTGAAGTATCCCACCTCCGTCAGAGCCATCAGCGGGGAAGTCAATGAGGAGACATACCCGGCATGGGCCACAGTGGAATACGATTTCCCACAACGGGGCGAAATGCCGGCCTGCAAATTTTACTGGTATGAAGGCAAACTTCCATCCGGTGAAAAGAACCTGCCTCCCAAAGATCTGTTTTTCGGCGAAGAGCCTCCTGGCAGCGGGTCACTGATCGTCGGCGATGATGGAGTTCTCTACAGTCCGGATGATTACGGCGCCTCATTCAAACTTTTCCCATCCCAGAAGTTCTCCAACTACAAAGCGCCCAAGCCATGGCTGCCCCGCAATGGTCGTGGTGACCTGGGGATGAAGGAAGAATGGGCGGCGGCCATCAAGGGTGGGCCAGCGGCCATGTCCAATTTTGAATACGCCGGGCCGCTCACAGAAAGTATTCTGCTGGGCAACGTCGCGGTTCGATTTGGCGGGCAACGGCTTGAGTGGAATGGACCGGCCATGAAATTCACCAACCACGAGGCAGCCAATAAGCATCTCCATACCCAATACCGCTATGGGTGGCCGGATATTGATTAACCCCTGACCCGGGGGACACATCCTCCTGCTCAGTCAACATTTTTTCTGACCTGTGTGGCCCTGATATTCCGGGGCCACATTTGTTATGCGAGGATGTTTTTGTCCGGGCTTTTCAAGCTCGATTTACTGCGTTATCCTCTAACCATGATTCACGAACTGATTCGCCATCTGCAGCAAGGTCGCGACCTGGACAGCGGTATGGCATCCGCTGGAGTTCGTTCCATGGTTGATCCTGGGATTGATGCCGGGACCAAGGCGGATTTTCTGTCGGCTCTGGCCATCAAGGGTGAGACCCGGGACGAGATTTCGGCATTCGCGGGTTTCATGCGCGACCAATCGGTCAGGCCACCTGAGATGGAAGCCTTGAGCGCCGATGAAATTCTGGATGTGTGCGGCACTGGGGGTGATCATTTGAACACCTTCAATGTTTCAACCACTGTGGCATTGTTGATCGCCTCCATGGGAGTCCCGGTTGCCAAACATGGAAACCGGGCGATCACCTCACAATCCGGGAGTGCTGATGTTCTGATGGCCCTTGGCATTCCGGTTGACCTCACCCCACAGCAGGCAATCCAATCCCTGGTTGAAAATCGTTTTGCCTTTTTTTTCGCTATTCATTACCACCCGGCATTTCAGCATATTGCTCCGGCCAGAGCCATCTGTGCCCAACGGGGGCAGAGGACAATCTTTAATTTTTTGGGGCCACTGCTGAATCCGATCCGGCCGGGATGCCAGATGATCGGTGTGCCTCGTCCGGAGCGCTGCGAAATCATTGCTGGCGTCCTCAAAGATCTGGGGGG
>JAJOIW010000138.1 GCA_021209225.1 Verrucomicrobiota bacterium | reverse complement strand
CGTCCTCCGGACGGTTGGGATTGGGGAATCCCGCATTCAGGAAATGATTGAACCAGAGCTTCAGGATCTGATGCATCAGGGGCTTGAGGTCGGGTATTGTGCCCGCACCGGCGAGGTGGATGTGCGGCTGGCCTCTGATGCGCACAATGGGGAATCCCTGGTGGATCAGGCACTGATCCGGGTGCGGCATCTCGTGGGCAAAGCCATTTTTTCAGAAGAGGAGAGGACGCTGGAAGCAGTCGTTGTCGAACTCCTGCTCCAGAAGCACATGTCTGTGGCAACCGCGGAAAGTTGCACCGGTGGTTATTTGGCCCATCGCTTCACTTCCGTCCCGGGTGCCTCAGGCGCCTATCTCGGTGGAGCCATCACCTACTCGAATGCCGAAAAAATCCGCCAGCTTGGGGTGCATGTGAAGGACCTGGAGTGCTTTGGCGCTGTCTCATGGCAGGTTGCCAAGCAGATGGCCGAAGGAATACGCAGAGTCACAGGAGCGGATTTTGGATTGGCGACCACCGGAATTGCTGGTCCCTCTGGCGGGACCGATGAAAAACCAGTCGGTCTGGTCCACATGGCTGTCGCTGGACCCAATGGAACAGAAACATTCCACCGCATCAATGCCTTCGACCGCGAGACATTCAAATTTGTCACGACCCAGCAAGTATTGGATTGCCTGCGCTTGAGTGTCGCACATACTCCTGAGCAATGACGCATCAGACCGGCTTGAGTTGGGTTTTCCTCCAATTTGCCTCGATTAGCCTCCAGCTCGTCGATTTTTCCAGGCATTGGCCTGGCTTCGGCGTGTGGGTCCTCATTTTTCTTGGTGGGATAGCCCTCATATCCTGGACATTGTGCGTGCATAAACCAGGGGAGTTCTCAATCCGGCCCGTTCCAAAGAAGGAGATTCACCTGATCACATCTGGGCCTTACCGATGGATTCGGCATCCCATGTATGCCTCGTCCCTGCTGGTGATGGGGAGTTTCCTCATGGGGCACTTCTCCCTGCTTGCTTTTTCCGGCTTCATCGGTCTGGTTCTGGCACTGGTTCACAAAATGAAAATCGAGGAACTCTTCCTGAGTGAGACTTTCCCCAATTACCGCGATTACATGAGAATCTCCTCACGCCTGGTTCCCGGCATCTACTGAAATCGGGGAGAAAGCATGAGGAAATTTGAAAAGTCGCTTGCCAATATTGAAAGCATTTGGTAATTCACTTGACCCTTCCTCTGATGAAGGGGCGCGAAACTGAGTTCGTGGAAAGAATTTATTGAAAGAGCACTGAAATGGTCAAATTAAGATTAAAGCGCATGGGCACGAAGCACGCCCCATTCTACCGACTGGTGGCTACTGACTCACGTAGCCCGCGTGATGGTCGGTTTATTGAAACCGTTGGAACCTATGATCCCAAGAAAAAAGGGGTCAATTATGAGATTGATATTTCACGTGTTGATTACTGGCTGCAGTCTGGTGCGCAACCAACCGAAACCGCAGCGAGTCTGATACGCAAAGCAAAGCGCCAAGTCTCTACCTTACAGCAGGCATCCTGATGTCAGTCGACATTGGAGTTTCAGCTCCATTCCTGAGCTGCCTATTCAGTCAAAAAATTTATCATGCATAAGTTCCTCGAACTCATTATCAAGCCCTTAGTCAATTTCCCCGAGGAAGTTGAAATTGATGTATTCGAGGATGACCATTCGATCGTCTACCAGCTCCGGCTCAATCCAGAAGACATTGGCCGGGTCGTCGGCAGAAACGGCAGTACCATCAATGCCATTCGAACCCTGATGCAGGCCCGTCCTCAGGAGGACGGCCGGCGTGTCGGCCTCGAATTGATCGAAGATGAGTACGACGACTACAATCGCTGATATCTGAATCCCGGATTTCCGGCCGGTGGCATGAAGATCGACGTCATCAGCCTCTTTCCAGAGATGTTCCGCGGCCCGCTGGATGAAAGCATCATTCAGAGAGCCAGGAATCAGGGGAAGGTCGAGATTGTTCTGACGAATCTGCGTGATTTCACACGGGACCGTCACCGGACAGTGGATGACCGCCCGTTTGGTGGGGGACCAGGCATGGTCCTGAAGCCGGAACCGCTTTTTGAAGCGATCGAATCCCTGCGAAGCCAGACGAGTCTGGTGGTTATGATGACCCCATCCGGGGAGCCATATCATCAGCAGATCGCGGAAAGTCTCGCATTAAGCCAGCACATCATTATGGTGTGCGGTCACTACGAGGGCATTGATGCCCGGGTGGACACTTTAGTTGATCGGCGATTGTCGATTGGGGATTACGTTCTGACCAATGGGGCATTGCCCGCCATGGTTGTTATTGACAGTCTGGTCCGGCTCATTCCCGGGGTGTTGGGAGATAACGACAGCCCAACAGACGAATCATTTTCAACGGGACTGCTGGAATATCCCCAGTACACACGTCCCGCCAACTTCCGCGGTATGGAAGTTCCTGAGGTTCTCCTCTCTGGAAATCACGCGGAAATTGCTCAATGGAGAAAAAAAATGGCATTGGAAAGGACTCGGTCCTTCCGGCCCGATTTACTTGAAAAATTATTAAACAGGAACACTAGCCATGAATCAGGCACTACTAGATAAAATTGAGTCCACCGATCTGAGGAAGAACGAATTGCAGTTCAACGTGGGTGACACTGTCAAAGTGCACACCAAAGTTGTTGAAGGCGACAAGGAGAGAATTCAGATCTTTGCTGGCATCGTGATTGGTCGCCGCGGGCGGGGATTGAATGAGACATTCACAGTCCGGCGCATTTCCTATGGCGAGGGAGTTGAGAGGGTTTTCCCGATTCACTCCCCACGTATTGAGAAGGTTGAAATCGAGCGCGAAGGTCTGGTGAGACGTGCGAAGCTCAATTACCTGCGCGATCGGATTGGCAAAAAGGCTCTGCTGGTCAAAGAAAAAGACAACCGCGGCAAGAAGTCGGCAGATGCCACCCAGACCAAACCCAGAAAGCCAGCCAAAGCCAAAAAGTCCTGATCTTTTCCTGTGTCCTCCCCTGCCTTCCATGGGTGGGGATTGAATATTCAAATCAGTTCAGAAACCCGCCATTTCGGCGGGATTTTTTTATTCCTTTTCAATTGTGGAGTGGTGAGGGGGAGCGGCACTTTAGCTTTCCTATCCAGTATTTTGTGGTGATGGTGCGAGGTATGTGACGAATGGATTGGTGTTTGATGGCAACGATGGATGGCAGGTAAAGATTCGGTGTCTGGAGTGAGCTGGTGTTGAAGTGGATGGAAAGATCTGGGAGTTTCCCGGTTCCGGCGCTGATGAAGATAACATCCTAAGCGCCAGGAGTGAGCGATACGTGAAACTCAGCGCATGAATTCCTGGTTTTCACCGGGAGAAGCTGGGTTTGGAAATACAACCAGAACTATGAAAATAACGACTATGAAAACATTATGGATGGCAGTGGCTCTGTCTATAATGACCCTGCAACCAGCCACTGCGCAGCTCAAGATAGCGATTGAAGCCCATAAATCCGCTATCGTGAACCTGGATTCTCCGGATGAAACCGCGATCGAGCCATTCCCTGGAGACACACTCCCTGGGACAAATTTCAATCTATCTTATATCTCATTTGATCTGACGGCATTGCCACCGGGGTCACGGATAGCGGATGCCTCGGTCAGTGTTTTTGACCTGGAACCTAACTTCAGCGAGGACTTCAATACCATCGGCTTGTTGAATGTGGCCGCGGACTGGGATTCCAGCACAATGAGTTTCAATCAGGCGGTGGAACTCTATGGTGCCGCGATCGTTCAGAACCAGGATGGTGCGAACGTGGTGGGCTTCAACAGCGAAAAACTCCTCTGGAGCGGAAAAGCCAAAATGGACAACCTGAATGCCCCAGGATCCGCGTCGGTCAATTCCACACGGAACTTTGAATCGGTGGATCCATTCACCCTTGAAGATCTGGTGGAGGCATTGAATGCCGCAGTCTCAACTGGCGATGGGTTTGTGACATTGGCCATCTATGGTGATTTTCCATATGACAATTTAATGACCGGGATCAACTATCCTGAGGAAGCTGGCCCGACCTTGACATTGACTCTGGGCGATGATTCCGCCCTGGGATTCCGCTCGGTTTATAATTTTGACAATGGTGATCTGGATGGCTGGGAGCAGGTCATGACCTCGACGATGGCCAACGGTCCAACGGCCCTGGGACTGATCAGCACCGCCGATCCTGCGGTTGGAAATTCAGTGCCCCCACTTCCATTGAGCGGCACCACGTTTATCGGCCCAGTACCATTTGAAGCCGAAGATGGAACCAACACCCGCGATCAGGCCCATGAAACACTCATCCTGCGCTCACCCGAATTCACGATCTACCCCAACGGCCAGATTTCCTTCGCCCTCATTGGTGGATCCAAGCCGAACTTTGACCTGGCTGATGTCAATGCGAATGGATTGCCATCCGCTTCCTCCGGCAGTGGACCCATCGGTGTCGCCCTGCGGGAAGTCAGCTCCGGGGACTACCTCACCTTCCATACCCGTTCAGAGAATGGTGGACAATTCTGGGAAACCATCACCCTTGGCGAACAGCAGTTGGCCGGCCTGGTTAAGGAGGACGAAACCTACACCCTGGATTTCATTGATGCCAACAGCGGTGGATGGGGCTGGGCAGGACTGGACAGTGTTGTCGTCCAGGAAGGCACTCCGGTTCTCAATTACAACTTTGATGACAAGACACTCCAGGGCTGGCAAGTGGTCGCAGCCTCCACGACTCCCAATGGCCCCGCTCAACTGGGTGTCATCAGCGATTCGGATCCTGCGGTCGGCAACTCCGTGCCTCCTCTGCCGCTCACCGCTCCATCCTTCATCGGTCCAGTGCCCTTTGAAGCGGAAGACGGCACCAATACCCGCGACCAGGCCCACGAAACCCTCATCCTGCGCTCACCCGAATTCACGATCTACCCCAACGGCCAGATTTCCTTCGCCCTGATCGGGGGAGCCAAGCCCAACTTCGACATGGAAGCCATCAATGCCAACGGTTTGCCAGCCACCTCCTCCGGATCCGGTGCCATCGGCGTGGCACTTCGTCAAGTCAGCTCCGGAGATTACCTCACCTTCAATTCCCGGGCCGAAGATGGGGGCCAATTCTGGGAAACCATCACCCTCGGAGAGGACGTCTTATCCGGCAAAGTCCAGGACAATGAAAAATACACCCTGGATTTCATTGACTTCAGCAGTGGCGGATGGGGATGGGCCGGATTGGATTCCGTCCAAATCCGTCAGGGAACACCCGATAAAAACTACAACTTTGATGATGGGACCACCCAGGGATGGACCAGCTTCCGCAAATCCACCACAGCCAATGGCCCCACCGAACTGGGAATCATCAGCATATCCGATCCAGCCGTTGGAAATTCTGTTCCTCCCCTGCCTCTGAGTGCTCCATCCTTCATCGGACCCGTCCCATTCGAAGCTGAAGACGGCACCAACACCCGCGATCAGGCCCACGAAACCCTCGTTTTCCGCTCGCCTGAATTCAATCTCTTTAAAAATGGGCAAATCTCCTTTGCCCTGATCGGTGGATCCAAGCCGACATTCGATATGGCCGCCATCAACAGCCAGGGCCTGCCGGCCCAGTCCAGCGGGTCCGGATCCATCGGAGTGGCTTTGCGCAATGCCTCAACCGACCAGTACCTCACCTACAATTCGCGCACCGAAGACGGTGGGCAATTCTGGGAAACCATCACCTTGGATTCCAGCGTGCTGGCTCCAATCGTGGATGAGAATGCAATGTACACTCTGGACTTCATCGACTTCCACAATGGAGGATGGGGCTGGGCTGGACTGGACAATGTGTCCATCAAGCCCGGTCGCCGCACTTCAAATGGTGGCGGCAATGGTGGACCGGACGATGACGGGAAGCAGCCGGTTCTGGGGGTCACTCCGATCGTGCCTGAAGGCCTGACCGATGCTGGAACTCCCTATGAGGCTCCTGGGATGTATCCATACCGCTTAACTGCTGCCAACGTGGACATCAGTCTCCCGGTTGGCACCACACTGGGTGGAGATGGTTCCAATGACATGAAAGTCAAATTCCCATCCATGGGCCCGATTGACTGGACCGATGCCCGCCACAACGAAGGGGATATTGCCTTCAATATCGGAGCGGCCACTCCAGGAGTGAGCGCCCCCGACGAATTCCGTGAACACAGACCAGGTGGAGGCGACCCACTCGATGGCACCACCTTTGCATGGACCGTCGACAACCGCCACGGGGTTGGTTTTGCCACGACCCGTGCCAATGGTTTTGACAACCAGGATCTGCTTGCGGATGGCTCCCCAGTCGGGACCAGGTATGGAGTTGCCTACTTCTCACACCAATTCCGCAGCGGATTTGGATACAGTCCGGTGGATGGAGTTTTCGGGAATGGAAACTTCGCATCTGATACCTTGCTGGGAATCATTGGCCAACCGGATGAAGCTGTCTTTGATATTGCACTTTCATTCTTCCCATATTCTGAAGGCTGGATCGCCGGTCAGATCGTGGGTGGTCTGGACGTGGATCCTTTTGTATCCAGAGCCCCGGTTCAGTTCCTGAATCAGGCCAATGGTGGATCCATCGGATACGGCGTGGAGCCATCACTCATCCAGTGGTTTGATGCCAACAACGCTCTGAACTTAATGAGGGCTTTGCCGAACTCGCCTTGCCCGGCGTTCAGAATGCGGCTGAAGATGGGATGCTGTTTGTCGCCCCATCGGATGGTTCCTCCAACACCAAAATTGCTGGAGCCAC
>JAJOIW010000029.1 GCA_021209225.1 Verrucomicrobiota bacterium | reverse complement strand
CTGCTTCGGCCCGGCCAAATTGTTGTCCACGGGTCACATGACCATCGTGCACATCCAGACACGGGATCACTCGTTTTGCCAGATTATCCATCCGCGGGCATATTGGACTGGCCGGGATTGGAAACTCAATCCTCAATCATGGAAAATTGAATGAAGTGGAAATCAAATGAGTCATAAGCCGGTGAATGTCATTGAATCGGGATGGAGATCTCATCATAGTGAGCCCCGAGAACGATTCGCAGAACACATCGTCATGAAAAGAATGAATATGAAACTGGTCGCATTTTTGGGAGATATTCGCATTTGGTCGGGAGTATTGGCGCTTGTTTTAAGTGCCTGCGCCGGAGTCAGAAACCCGCATCAGACCGGGGTGACTGTTTTGGACGCCTCGGAGGCGGGGACCGTGGCGGGAAGTGGGATTGAATCCCAGGATATTGTTTCGATCTCGGACTATATGGCCCGCAAGATACTGAGCACGCCACAGGTGATGAATGCGGTGACGCCTCCCACGATTTTTGTGAAGCCGGTGGTGAACAATACGCGGTTTCCGATCAACAGTGATATTTTCACGGATTACATTCAGGGGAGGTTGTTGAGTCAGTCCAATGGGAAATTCACCTTTTTGGCCCGTGAAAACATGGCGGCACTGGAAGCTGAGAGAAATTTGAAACGCGAAGGTGCGCTCACCTCACCGACGGATCCGTATGTGCAGGAATTCCTGGGAGCGGACTACATTCTGACCGGGAAACTGACGGGTCAGAGCACGCGGACATCTGCAGGGACCAGTGACTTCATTCTCTACAATTTCCAGCTGATCGATACCCGCACCAGTGCCATTATCTGGGGAGACCAGAGAACGATGAAAAAGCAGTCGGTTGAGGAAGCTGTCTATCGCTGATTGACTATCTGAAACAATCCGGGAGAGCAGAACAAGTCTGAAGCCTATGCATGGTCGCGCCCCAGTGAGATCTCTGTTTATCCTGCTTCTGGTTGCCCTGATTGCCGGGTGCGCGGCGGTTCCCCCCTCCCCGAAAATATCCCTGGTGGGGGATCCGATTCAGGACGGCTACGCTCACATCGAACAGGGACGCCCGGAAGACCGGTTGCTCTGGCAATACAAGACCGCCCTTGAGCTCATGCGCCAGGGCAAAAATGATGAGGCCGCCCGACTTCTGGACGATGCATTACTTTCTCAGGAAGCCGCCTCAACTGATGGGGGTCGCCGGGCGCGGATGGCGACAAAAATCTGGTATCCGGAGTCCAGCAAAATCTACATTGGCGAACCCTACGAACGGGCAATGGCCTGGTTTTATCGGGGAGTTTTGTATTGGATGGAGGGGGAACCGGACAACGCACGCGCCTGTTTCAAGTCAGCGCAGTTAATGGATGGCGGAGCCGATGGGGAGGATTTCCGGGCGGATTATGCCGTTTTTGACTACCTGATCGGCGTGATAAACGAATATTACAGTGGATCCGATGACAGCATGTTCCGGTTTGCCAGGGAGAATGTCTCGTCAGAATATTTCCCTGAACCCGTCCCATCCCCAAACGCCCTATTCATTGTTGAATTCGGGAAAGGGCCAACGAAATACCGATCTGGCAGCCACGGGGAAGAACTGCGGATCAGGGATGGTCATTCCAAAGTCAACTCGGTGCGGATTACATTATCCACCGGACCGGTTCTGACCCTGGGGCCCATGGATAATCTTTCGTTTCAGGCGAAGACGCGGGGCGGAAGGATGATGGATCATGTGCTCGGCCGCAAGGCGGTCTTCAAACAGGCGACGAGTGATATTGGGGATGCCGCCATCATCAGCGGGGTCATCCTCGGCTCGGAAACCGAACACAACCAGACCGCATTGACAATTGCCGCAGTGGGCATCCTGTCCAAAATCATTTCCGCTGCCACTCAACCTCAGGCGGATATCCGCCAGTGGGATTCCCTCCCCCCAATACTTGTCTGTCCATCCAGCCATCATCCCACCCGGTCCCACGGAAGCAAAAATCCAGTTTTATGACGCCAATGCCCAAATACTCGGGTCACTCACCAAAACGGCTCAGTTCACAGCCGGAAACACCAAATCCCCAACAGTCATTTTCGTGAGCGAATTCTCCCGCTGACACTACCTCAAAACCATTCACACTTTTACATCATTGAAATTATGAAAAATTCCATTGCCACAACGATGTTACTCCCGATTCTCGCGCTTTCAGCTGTGCTGCAGTCAGGCTGTGCCAGCCGTGAGGGAGCCTATATGACCACAGACCCCAGCCTGAATATTCAGGAGGTCTCGAGTAAATTTGTACTCATGGATAAGGGGGCTCGCCGCTCGATCAAATTGGCCGGTCCAATCCAGCAGGGATCCACCCCGGATGGCAGACTCCAGGTGACCGCGAATATCATGAATCGGGAAAATCGACGACTCCAGGTCCAGGTGCAGTGTGTTTTCAAAAATGCGAATGGTGTCTCAACTGGCGATGAAACCCCATGGGCGGATCTCATCCTGACGGAGAATGGCATTGAAACCGTTTCCTATTCCTCCCTCAATAACCAGGCGTCCGATTTCACCATCCGAGTGCGAGAAGCCCGCTGATCCGGCACACATTCCGGCCCCCATTGGATTCATGTGGCGCTCCGGGAGTCAGGAGTTGAGTTTCTGTGCCAGAATCAGGCTCATGACTCCCCCGAGAAATGATTCCTGCTGGACCTGTAAACCCTGGTCTTTCAGGATTTTCATAAAATATTCCGGGTCCGGGAAATGCTGAAGCGATTCCAGGATGTAGGCATAGGCATCCCTGTCCCCGGCGAAAAGCTGCCCAATCATCGGCACCGACCAGGTTAAATAATCAAAGTAATATTTTCTCAAGAGAGGATCGCGGGGTTTGCCGAAATCGAGGATGGCCATTCGAGCTGCGGGACGCGCCACACGCACCATCTCCGCCAGCCCAAGGGAGAAGTCAGCCAGATTGCGCAATCCGTAACTCATGGTGATACAATCGAACGATTCATCTGGAAACGGCAACTGAAGGGCATTCCCCAGCAGGTAGGTAGGTTGTGGGACAGATTGACTCAGACTTCCGGCGCGCAGCCGGGCTCTGTCCAGCATGTGAGCATTGAAATCCAAACCGACTGTGTTCAAGCCATTCTGGCTGAGGATTTCCGTGACGTCCCCGGTTCCACAGCAGATATCCAGAGCGGATTCCCCGGATTTCGGGCGCAGGCGCCAAACCGCCCGATGCTTCCAATACCGATGAAGGAAAAAGCTTTGCAGGTCATTGATCAGGTCGTACCGATCCGCAATAGAGGAAAAGAGTTGAGTGACCAGCTCTGCCCGCTGAACCCCGGCCTGATAATATCCTGACTCTTTCATCGACACACAATGTGCCCACTTCCCACTTGTGGTCAATGGCCATCGGTGCATCCAATGTCGCTATAAGAGACAAAACTATCCATCCCGCATTGATGAAGCCTGCATGACCTGGAATGCATGGAATTCAGCCACCAGAATTGCCCGCATCCGAATCGAAGACAGTTGGATTCCTGCGCCACCCGGGCGGGATTTGCACTGTCCCACCGGGATCAGAATCCTGGAATGAGGCGGGAAAAGCCCTGAAATCAGACACAGCGAATATGTGGGCTTATGTTCCGGGGGAACTATGTCGCTCAAGGATGGAGATGCAAATGCACGACGGTGCGGAACTACAATGGCAAATTTAACGCAAGAGGAAGAAAACCAGTTAAGGGATACGATTGAGATGTTTGAGATGATTACTCAGACACAGCCTGACGATTATCAATCCCTGCTGATACTGAAAGAAGCCTATTATAAGCTGCACCGGGAAGCGGATATGCTGCGCATTTCCAAGATGCTCGCCAAGGCCTATCGCAAAACCGAACAAACCAGTGCCGCCCTGATGGAATATGAGGCTCTCTATGAAAAAATGCCTGGAGATCCCGAAATCAGCGAGGCATTGGCTGCCATCCGGAAAATCAACCAGGACGCAGGCGATGACGCGGAGGACAAAGGCATCGGCCAATTTCTCAAATTCCGGACCGCCAACCTCACCAACAACGGCAAAGCTGGATTCGAAAAAATTTTCCTGCGCACCAAAAAAATCGGCACCAAGGAATTTGCCAATTACTGGCACCACGCGAACCCCTACCCTCCCCGGGAGAGCTTTCTGGAGTTCCTGGACCGGAATAAAGTGATGACCCTGGAGGAGTCGCTTTTATATGTCTCCCAAAAATCCAACACACCATATATCCCACTTTCTCATTACAATATTGACATAGATTTACTGAAGCGGGTGGATCGGAAGGCCTGTGCACGATGGCAGGTTTTTCCATTTGATTGTGTGAGTCGGTCCATCCTGGTTGCGACCACCAATCCGTTCGGCCTGGCGGCGTCCAGCGAAATCGAATCCAAATGCGAATTGCGGGTGATCTGGTATCTGGCGGACCCGCATGAACTGAGGAGTGCGATTGAAAGGTATTTAAACTAATGGCTCAAGGGACAACAGGGATGTCAGCAACAAAATCATTTGGAGAGCGTATTGTCCACCAACTGCTGGAGGACAAACTCATTACGCAGGCTCAGGTTAATGATCTGATCGAGGAACAGGCCAAAACCAGGGTGCGGCTCGTCAAACTCCTGGAACAGAAAAACCTGGTCTCTGAGATGGACCGGATCTCCGCCATGGGGGCCGTGCTTTCCATCGCACCGATTGATGTGTCCAAACTCCGCCTCAATCCCGATCTGGCTGACCTGATACCGCTGCAATTGGCGAGGAATTTTACTGTTCTGCCGGTTTCAAAATTAGGGAACCGTTTGTTTCTTGCGATGGCGGATCCATTGAATGTTCTGGCACTGGATGACATCCGCAAGCTCACAAAACTCGAAGTCATTCCCCTGATTTCCACGACTGCCGCCATTCGCAAAAAACTGGATGATTTCCAGAATTCCGACCAGATGATGGATTCCATCATTCAGGAATCTGGAAATGAGGCTGAGGACACTATTGAAGCGGTTACCGAGAGTAAATCGAACAATTCCAATGTCGATCTGAGTTCGGAGCTGGGGGCGGGCGATGCCCCGGTGATCAAGCTGGTCAACCTGGTCCTGCTCGAAGCCATCAAAGCAAAAGCCAGTGATATCCACATCGAACCCTTTGAAACATATATCAAGCTGAGATACCGCATCGACGGCGTGCTTCTGGAAAAGAAAAGCCCGCCGAAGTCCATGCAGAATGCGCTGATGTCGCGCCTCAAGATCATGTCCAGTCTGGATATTGCGGAAAAAAGGCTGCCTCAGGATGGTCGATTGCGGGTGAAGGTATCCGGAAAGGACATAGATCTGCGTATTTCATTCCTTCCGACCGTGCATGGGGAAAAATGTGTGCTTCGGGTATTGGACAAATCAAATTTGTCGTTGAGTCTGGATTCCCTGGGCCTGGGACCCGCCACACTGAAACAGGTGAAGGATGCCGTGGATTCTCCGCATGGCCTCATACTTGTGACCGGGCCCACCGGGTCAGGAAAAACAACCACCCTGTATTCGATATTGCACGAGCTGAATCAACCCGGAGATAACATCATTACGGTCGAAGACCCGGTCGAATTTCAGATCGAGGGCATAAATCAGGTCTCGGTTGCCAAGGCGGTGGGACTGACATTTGCTGCGGCGCTTCGATCCATTCTGCGGCAGGACCCGGACATTGTGATGATTGGGGAAATTCGGGATAAAGAGACCGCCGAAATTGCGGTGGAAGCCTCATTGACTGGTCACCAGGTGTTGAGCACCCTGCATTGTAACGATGCACCCGGAGCCATTTCGCGTCTGGACGATATGGGGATCGCTCCGTTCCTGATATCGAGTTCAGTTATTCTGTCCAGCGCGCAAAGATTGATGCGACGCATCTGTCGCACCTGCAAAACGGAAATCGAGCTGGATCCGAAAGTCGCCGAGCAGGTTGGCATCGACCCCTCCTTTTTAATGGAGTCCAACTCTTCAGCGGCCGTGGCTGCGAGCGCTGCAACAATACCGGCTATTCCGGGCGACTCGCCATTCTCGAGGCCATGACAATGACCGATGAGCTTCGCAAACTGGTCATCAAGAGAACTCCAGGATCGGAGCTGAAGAAGCTCGCTGTATCCCAAGGTATGCAGACTCTGAGAACAGCGGCCCTGGAAAAAGTGCGTGCCGGGCTGACAACTCTTCAGCAGGTTATGATCATTACTTCCAACCACTAATACCAATCCCGATTATAGTTCCGTACTGGTTTGGGATGGCGTATATCGTTGATGTAATGAAGAAGATTCTTTTTATTGATCACGTCAATCGCATCCTGGGTGGCGCTGAGATCAATCTGATCGAGCTTCTCGGATTGCCGGCTTTGCATGAGGGATGGACGACTGCCTGTGCCATACCCAACCCATCCCCACTCCGAGAAGGCCTGCAGAAACATGTCCTGGATCGCGGACTCCCAGTCCAACTTTTCGATTATGAACTGGGACGCGGACTCAATGAAATGCGGGTTGTGGGCCATCATCCATTGGCACCGGTCATGAAAATCCGGGCTGGGATGCAGGCCATCCGGGACGGACGCAAACGCCTCAAACAAATTATGGATGATTTCCAACCGGATGTGGTCATCACCATTCCCAACAAGGACCACATTGTGGCGGCTCCGATCTGCCGCAGTCGGAATGTACTCCATATCTGGTGGGTCAATGACATCCTGTCTCCGGATTTTTTTCCCTTCTTTGCCCGTACTGAGTTTTTTCCG
>JAJOIW010000191.1 GCA_021209225.1 Verrucomicrobiota bacterium | reverse complement strand
ATCAATCCGACTATTTCGAAGCAGGTGATGGTGGCATCGCCGCAACGCTTTTGTGTGCTGCTGCTCTCAATCAATTCCCGGTGAATACATCCAAAATTTCCCTGGAGGGTCCACCGATCATGATTGTCCATGGACTCAATGACTCGATTGCCACTGTGGATGGTATTCGGAGTTTGGTGACTGATTTGGATAACCTGACTGACCCTGTGAATGGTATTCGTTATCCATACAGTTATCTGGAAGTCGCGGGTGCGGGACATGCCTTCTATCCGGGAACGGGCTCGGGGATATCAATTCCCTTTATTGCCGGTCCCATCGACGCGACTCAGGGATGGAGTAACACCTCCATTGCGGACAAGGCTGTTGTGGATCATGTGTTCGAGTTCTTGTTTGAACACCTCAATCTTGCCGACATTCTGGCGCAATCACCCATGGTTTTTGAGAGGAACTCGGGGGTGTCCGTGGACGGCATGTCCTTTCTCATGTCGATCAAACACGACGACCGCATCACCTACCAGGTTCACTCGAGTCCAGACCTGATGATATGGAAGCCTGCCACTGCAGTGCCGGAGTTGAACGGGGAATTTCTCGAAGTGGCGTTTCCTCTTGTGGAGCCCCAAATGTTCTACTACTGGAGCCTCCATTTTGATTACGCCGAGCAAAGGACCTTGATCGAGGACGATGAGAGGATGGTGACCGAAGATGGGACTGCCTATGTGCGGACACCGGATTCCTTCTTTCGCGACCTGCCAGATTGGCCCTATGAGTACCAGTATGTTGAAATCGATGGTTTGCGGCAGGCCTACGCGGAAGCGGGTCCCGCCGACGGTCCGGTCGTCCTGCTGCTTCACGGCCAGCCCACCTGGTCCTACCTTTACCGCAAGATGATTCCTGTCCTTGCCGAGGCCGGCTACCGGGTCATCGCGATGGATCACCTCGGCATGGGTCGTTCCGACAAGCCGATCGATATCGATGCCTATACTTACCTGGGTCACAACGACCGCCTCGAAAAATTCATTCAATCCCTTGAACTCCGGAACATCAATCTGTTCGTGCAGGACTGGGGCAGCCTCGTCGGCTTGCGGGTGGCCGGGCTGAATCCGGAATGGTTTGCCTCCATTGCTGTCGGCAACGGCGCGCTGCCTGTTTGGCCCGCCGGCACACAGGTGCATCCCGTTGTCGAAAATCCGGACGAGATCCTCGACATCCCGGCACCTTACGCCCTTATTCCGGACCAACAGCCGCTCTTCTATAACGGCTGCCAACGCCTCATCCCCTTCTCACCAGACGGCTTTGCCGACTGGATGGAGTATGCGATGAAAAGTTCCCAGTTCCTGCCCTCGGGCACAGTCGAAGCCCAGACCTGGTTCCCCATTTCAGCCGCGGTGGAAGCCGCTTACGATGCCCCTTTCCCCAGCCGCCTTTACATGGCTGGGACGCGGAAATTCCCGTCCCTCATCAATGAAGTGCCCGGCACCACCGATGAAGCCTGGGTCGGTTTGAGCAACTTCACCCGACCATTCGTGACGATCTGGGCATCCAATGATATCGGCGAGATGGGAAGCTGCGAGGCGGCCCAAATCTTCATTGACAGAGTCCCAGGCGCGGCCGGTCAGCCCCATGTGCGCTTACCCGCGTCCAGCCACTTCCTCCAGGATGACCAAGGCGAGGAAATTGCCCGCCGTCTGGTGGAGTTTTACCTCCTGAATGGCATCGACCCTATCACAGTCGACCCTCTCGATTGAGGTGTGACCTGCGCGCGACAGAGAAGCTTGGGATTGAGGTCCCGATGTATGTTGTCGCCATCATGGTTGGTTCTCTTCTTTCAGGCGAACCTTTAAGCTCTCACGCGAAGGGGGCGCAGCCCCCGGAGTCGTGTGCCCCGACTGGTTCAGCCCTTTATGCTCTGGAAAAGCTCGATAGGGATGTATTTGGAATAGAGCTTAAAGTCCTTATCCTTTGTAAGGATGGAAGCTTTCCATGTTACCGCACATGCACAAATCAGGAAGTCTGTATGTGAGCCTTGAATTCCTTTGCTTCTGCAAAGATTGAAGAAAGCTGCAGCCATTTCGTGGATGGGCTCATCGATCTGAAATGCCCCTGAAATTTTGAACTCATTTCCTTCCAAATTCCCGGGTTATTCAGAATCGCATTCAAATCGAAATCCGTATGATTGTATCGGGACTTGATTCATGATCCCGACGGTCATAGAGCCCCGTTGATCGTGGGGGTTCCTGCCCAGCCATCTGCTGGGCTGTTTGAGTGTAACCGCCGTTCTGCAGAGAGTGGGTGAGGCCAGTCGCCCATCATGAATGGTTTTCAATTCTGCCTGCAATCCCCACTGCTCCGGCAGCTTTCCAGATGGGTTGTGGCCACGTCTCTCTGTGCTGCATTTATGCTTTCCGGATTCACTCTATCGAGTAATATCCGGTATCTTGTCATTGAAGAACCAACAAGTGTTGTTCCCATTGATGCTGGCACCAGGTTTTGGGTGACCTGCGGGCAGATTGACCGTTTCAAATACGAGTGAGAGGATCTCTTGACACTTATGAATACGGATCGGCGTTGGATGATCATATTGGCTTTCCTCCTGTGCCTGGCTCACCTCGGCGCTGAGCCAGGAGAGGATTTTTTTGAAAAGCGCATCCGTCCCATCCTGGTTGAGCATTGTTATGACTGCCACAGTCGCGAGTCTGGAAAAGCCAAAGGCGGCCTGACATTGGATTCAACCGCCTCCATTGCTGCGGGGGGAGAAAGCGGGCCAGTGATTATTCCTGGAGACAGTGATGCCAGTCTGCTGATCCAACGCGTCCATCATCGTGAGCCGGAACATCGGATGCCCCCGGATTACCGGCTTCACGATAACCTACTGGAGGATCTGAAATCCTGGGTGGCCACCGGAGCGGTGCTTCCAGATGATCTGAGCCCGCCCGCATCTCCTGTTGCCCAGAATACCGATCTGACTTCCTACCCATCCTCATGGGAAGATCATTGGGCATTCCAGCAACCAGAACTGTCCGGGCCGGATCATCATGCCGACTGGAGCCGCAATCCTGTGGATGATTACATCTGGAGCCAACTGGTTGCACGCGGATTGTCTCCGTCTCCCAGGGCAGATTGGACAACACTCATCCGCCGGCTCTATCTCGATGTCATTGGTATGGTCCCATCCAATGAGGAAGTCCAGGCGTTTATGGAGGCTCCCTCCCTGGCAGCCTATGATCGGCTGGTCGATGCTCTGCTGGCCAACCAGGCATTTGGCGAACACTGGGCCCGAATGTGGCTGGATGTCGCCCGCTATGCCGATTCCAATGGATCCGATGAAAATCTCTATTTCGCCAACGCCTGGCGCTACCGGAATTACGTCATCGCGAGCATGAACAGCGATAAGCCCTACAACCAGTTTCTTTGTGAGCAATTGGCTGGGGATCAGATGACCGCTCATGAATCCGGTGGCTTTGATCCGGCTAAAATTATTGCCACCGGATTTCTCAATCTCGGTCCCAAGCTGGTGGCCGAACAGGATAAGGAAAAACTCCTCATGGATCTCGTCGACGAGCAAATGGACGTTGCCGGACAAGCCTTCCTCGGACTCTCCATTGGGTGCGCCCGATGCCATGACCATAAATTCGACCCGTTCACCCAGGAGGATTATTATGCCATGGCAGGCATTTTCCGCAGCACCCGATCCATGGGGAATCTCGATTTTGTCTCCCATTGGTTCGAACGCTCACTGGAATCCGAATCCCAGTCCGCCACCAGAATGTCCCGCAATGCAGCTCTCAAAGCACTCGATTCCCGCATCCAGTCAGCTGTCGACGCTGCCCGGCAGAATGCCGCCCGCCGGCTGACAGAGAACGCCAGGGAATATATTGCAGTGGCACTTGCTGATCTGAACTCGGACAATAAGTTGGGTTTTCCAGCGGACGCCTGGCGCGAATGGATCCGCCGCACAATCCATGGAGAATCAGAACATTGGAACTACCTGTTTCAGGAGGCCGGATGGGCAGGGGAGGGCAATGCCTTGTACCTCGATGCTCCACTTCAGAATGCCCAAATCGAGAACCTCGCTGATTCGCTCGCTCATGCAATCCGGCAGCTGAAATCCCGATCTGATCTCCAGCACATCCATGCTCAAGGTGTTCGTGGAAATGCCCTGGTATCCAGTCCGGACTCCGCCCGCGAAATTCCCCATTCCGAACTCCTGGAACCAGTTGAATTCACGCTTTCATCCTGGGTCCAAATCCAGAAAATCAATAGCGGTCAGCCGGACTCCAGACGCTGGATCGTCTCAAAAAATTCCAATGAATGGGTTGATGGACACTATGCACTCGGCATTCAATCCCTCCAGCCAATCGCCTATCTGAATATCGGGGGCGGAAAAGAAAACACAATATTCCTCTCCGGTGCCGCAGGATCCCTGAAATTATCCCGGTGGCACAATATAGCCGTTGTTGTATCCGGATCGCAGGCTGCCTTATACCTGGATGGTCATCTGGTGCAGCAACAGGATCTGCCTGGCCAGCGATCGCGTGGCAATGGAACCCTGGCCATCGGCAAACGCCCGGATAATTATAATTATTTTGCAGGATTGGTTGACGAAGTGGCACTCTTTGACCGGGCCTTGCCTGACGACGCCATACGCAAATTGGTTGAGATTCCTGATCCTGCTCAATGGGTGACTGCTCCGGTGTGGATGGAGCACTTTGATCTGCCAATGGATCTGGCGAGGAAAGCGGATCAAATCCGATTGATTCTGGCGGATTTGACTTCTCCAGGTGGTCCGGTTTCTTTGCCCGAGGATCCCACGGATCTGTATGTGTCGGAGGAAAAGGAAAAAATTGGCCGGCTCCAGATGGAAAGAGACCTGCTGGCTGCAACGATAGCTCCTGCCCCAGGTTCGGCAATTGCTGTGGAAGATTCGGAACCGGTCAATTTGAAGATGCACGTGCGTGGATCCCATCTCTCTCTGAAAGGGGATCCTATTCCGCGGCGATTTCCCATGGCCCACATCGACATTCCATCCCCGCCGATCGACGCACGCCGGAGTGGCCGCCACGAACTGGCTCAATGGATGAGCTCGCCGTACAACCCGCTGACATCCCGGGTGATTGTCAACCGGTTATGGCAGGGATGCTTTGGCAGGGGAATCGTCAGCACCCCGAATAATTTCGGTCGCCGTGGGGCACATCCCACTCACCCGGAATTGCTGGACTGGCTCGCACTGAATTTTATGGAAAATTCCTGGTCGATCAAAAGCCTGCTCAGAACAATCCTCACATCGGCCACGTATATGCAGGACTCCAAGCCGGATCCTGAGGCAATGGAATTGGACCCGGACAATCATTTGCTCTGGCGCAGTTCGCCGCGCCGGATGTCGGTTGAGCAGATGCGGGATTCCCTCCTCAGGATCTCCAATCTCCTCGAACCCGCACCACCGGCTGGGCATGGGGACATTCCCAATTTCAATTACGTGCCAGGTGGAGATTTTTTTGCATCTGTGATGGATTCCGGGCGCCGCACCATCTACCTGCCCATCATCCGCGACCGGGTCCACCCGGATCTTGAAATCTTTGATTTTGCCAACCCGGGAACCACAAGCGGAATGCGCCCCACAACCATTGTGCCATTGCAGGCATTGTACTTTTTAAATAATTCCAAGGTTCACTTCTGGGCCCGGAGCTTACTTCAACAAGTCTCTGACGATCCTAATCGCGGGGAGTCCCTGTTTCTCAGGATTCTGAACCGGCCACCGCACCCCAGGGAAAATGAGGTTCTGGCATCCATCCCATCGGATGGATGGATCGAGCTGGTCTTAGCTCTTTTTGCCTCCAACGAATTTATCTACCGACTTTAATGGAAGACTGCTTATGACGAAGGATGGGATTTGTGGAAAAAGGTTGAACGAATCGGGTGTCAGCCGACGACGGGCCCTGGAACAGACAGCTCTCGGATTTGGCAAATTGGCAGCCCTGTCCCTTTTAGCCAATTCAAGCCAAGCCATCCAGGCCATGCCAGGCCTTCCGCATTTTGTGCCGCGGGCCAAGCGCGTTCTCTTTTTATTCATGCATGGTGGGCCGTCCCACCTGGATACTTTTGACTATAAGCCCCTGCTGGTGAGGGATTCGGGAAAGCCGCTGCCGTATTCGAAACCCCGCATTCAGTTTGCAGCCACCGGGAACCTCATGAAATCCCCATTTGCTTTCTCTCAACATGGGACATCTGGGGCATGGGTATCATCGTTGTTCCCGCATGTGGCCAGGCATGTGGATAAGCTTTGTTTTCTGAAAGCGGTGCATGGCACGAATGCGGCCCACGGAGGAGCGTTGCTGAAGCTGCATACCGGGTCCGATAATTTCATTCGTCCGAGCATTGGCTCATGGGTGAGTTATGGATTGGGAACCGAAAATCAGAACCTCCCATCCTTCATCACCATTTGCCCCACCCTGGGTCATGGAGGAGTGAGGAATTTCTCCGCTGCCTTCCTCCCCGGCGAACATCAGGGAACAGCACTCGGCCATTCCGGAACCCCAGCTGAAAATGTCCGCATCCCCAATATCTCGAACCTCGAGACCATGACTGTGGCTTCGCCCGAGCGCCTGGCCCTCATCAAATCCCTGCATTCCATCCAACTCGATCACCATGGCTTTGAAGCGGATTTCGATGCTCGAATCAAATCCTTTGAGCTGGCTTTCCGCATGCAGATGGAAGCCCCTGAAGCCATGAATTGGCAATCCGAATCTGAGGTGACTCAATCGATCTATGGGATTCACCAACCGGTCACAAAAAATTTTGGGGTCCAGTGCC
>JAJOIW010000239.1 GCA_021209225.1 Verrucomicrobiota bacterium | reverse complement strand
GGACCAGAGAAGTCCACCTGCCGCATGCTGTTGGCCAACGTCAAAAGCGAGAATACCGGTTATAAACGGTTGCTTGAGCTTGTCCGGTCTGAGAAGCCGGATGTCATTATTCTCGAGGAGGTAAATCAAGGCTGGATCGACGCTGTCTCTGAACTCCGAGTGGCCTATCCATACCACATTGAGTATCCGGAGGAGGATAACTTCGGCATAGCCTTCTATACGAAGCTGCCAGTTCAAAGCATGAAGATAGAAACCATCGGCGAGATTCAGCTGGCGTCCGTCTGCGCCGTCATCGAGCATGGGGGAGCTGTATGGAATATAGTCGGGACTCATCCGTTGCCGCCTGGCGGTGGCGCTTACTGGCATTGGCGCAATGAACAGCTCAATGAGTTGGCATCGTATGTTCGCCGTTTGGACGGGCACGTGGTGGTTCTGGGTGACCTGAATTTGACTCCACGGTCTTATTATTTCCGCAAGTTCACTCACGAGGCTCAGCTTCGAGACGGAGGCAAGGGCTTTGGTCTTCAGATCAGTTGGCCAACATTCTTTCCACCTCTTGGGATCCCGATAGACCACTGCCTTGTCTCAGCCGGAATCAACGTGCGTGACCGCCGGACAGGGCACGGTATTGGATCAGATCACTACCCAGTTGTGGTCGATCTCTATCTTGCTGAGCCACAGGACGCAACGGACAGGAAAGTTGAGGGCGGCTCGTCAGGTGGACTGTGAGAGGAAAGAGCAGCTCTATGAATCGCGGACGCTGTCATTGGCTGAGTGAATTTAAAAACGGGGGATCAATGGACGCTGACCAACAGGTAGACCGGGCGCCAGGTTAATCTTTCGGAATCTCGTTCACAGTATAGTATGCCTTGTTGTGCACAAGAGGCTCGCCGTCTGTGGATGTGATCCTGGCGAGATCGAAATCGTGGATGTGGTCTTCGGTGATATTTTCGAGGTGCACCATCACGGATAATCCATCGGTCGACGGGACAGCTTGGGTTACGTGGGCTGTGGTATGGTCGACCTCCGGGCTGCCATATCCGGCATGGTAAATGTGGGTGTATGTGGTGATGTGGTAGGTGGTGGTGTCAGCGGCGATCTGCAGGTTGACAGGTTGGGTGAAGTGGATGAGGAATCCACTTGGCCTGATATTGATTTCCCTGATCTCGAAAGGGACCAGGCCGGACCAGTCGATACGCTGGAGGGCGAATGGTTCTGAGCCGCGGACTGGCCATTGTCTATTGGTGGTGAATCCTCCGGCTACCAATTGTCCCATGGGCGAGAACTCAAGGTTCATGATTCCGGTGGCCAGGCCCTCCCGGAATGGATAACAGGCACCCTGCCAAACCCCATTGACCTCCTCAGTAGTGGCGCGCATCACTATGCTGAGGGTGTAATCGCCAAGGAAAATCTGGTTTTCAAAGGGACCGAATTTTCCATGGGACTGGTTGAGTCTGAATCCGGAAATCGAGCGGCCCATGCGGATATAAGGAAATTTCACGGCGGGCGGCACCAGTTCCCTGACCCGCTTTTTCTCGATGCCCATGCGGGAATTGCTGTTGGGTTCCAGAGCGGGGGGGAGGATACCCGGGGCGAATGGGTACCAATTATAACTGGCAGGATGCCCGAGGAAGGCGCCTGGTTTCAGGTGTTTCAGTGAACAACATCCATTCCATGGCCCCTGGCTCTCAATGGCGAACATCACTCCCTGCGCGTTTGGTCCCACGCCACCCGGACTCCGCAATCCACTGCATACCGGAAGCATGCGTCCGTCAGGAGTCACTTTGACAGCCCATCCACGGAAGAGATTATGTGATTCATAGGAACCACTCAAGCCGAGGGCCACCCAGATATTGCCGTCGGGGTCGTGCTTGGATCCGAAAGCGAATTCATGGCCTTCGGCATAACCCCAGTTATTGGTCAGGGTGTCATAGCGATCGGCAACACCGTCGCCATCGGAGTCGGAGATGCGGGTGACTTCGCCGAAAGTGGTGGTGGTCATGGCTCCGTCTTTCCATGCCAGGCCGAAGATTTCATCCTGACCGCTGGCGAACAAATGGTAGACGGGATTGGGCGGTGAATCGAATGCCCCATCGATAAAATAAATATCCCCGCGCCGGGTGCCAACAGCGAGCCGCCCGTCGGGAAGAATTTCAAAACTCCCGGGACGCATCGGCACCTCAGGTGGAATGGGAATGTTGACTATGGGATAGTATTCCGCCTCCTTCTGGGCACTGCCCCACATGCTTCCGAGGTCTTCGGCTGCCGGAAGATGCGGCAGCATCGCACTGACCAGAAGTGCTGGAATAAATCGGGTGATTACCATTTGTATTCGAGGGTGAGAGTGGATGGGCCTTTGGGCAGGGTCAGCGGAATCAATACCTCGCCGGAATGGCCGTCGCGCACGATGCCCGTGTGATGACTGGTGATGCGGATCCGGAGTTGATCACAGGTGAACTCACTGTCCGACTGAACCGAGATGGATGTGCCGGATGCAACACGAAAATAAAATGGCAATGCGGCACCGGGAGAAACAAAGTGAATGGTCCGGCTGAAACCAGCCTCGCCATCATGGTTGAGTCTGTCTTCAAAATAATCCTCCACAGTGATGTCGCCGTACTGGTAGAGGAAAGTTGGTCTCCGGAGGGAATCGAGATGATACCCGCGGAACTGATAACCATGATCCTGGGGGAAAGCATGGTTGGTTTTGCCTTTATACGGCCAGTTGTCGTCCAATGAATTCAGGCGGTGAAATGGAATGCCCGCAGGGAAAGCGATGCGTTCGATGCCCCGGGGTTCAAAGGATCCGGGACCCACATTGGCAAACCCTCCTTTCCAGAGCATCCGCAGGGACATCTGCTCAGAGTCAAAGGCGAGGTTGATGCCCAGTGGATATCCCACCGCGATTCCGCGATAGCCAATCGGGCTTCGGCCCCGGCAGACTTCCGCCACATCACCGACCCGAAGTTCGCGGGACTGCCTCGACAAGCCCACTGGCTTTTTCACACGCGTCCCATCCTCGAGGTATTTCCATAGGGCCTCGATTTGATGTGAGGCATCGCCACCGGGGAGATCGGGTCGGACTGATTGGCCGCCCGGCCAGTAGCTGGGCATGATCACCGTGGGATGGAAGCGCGCCGGTTCAAGCATGAATAGATGGAACCAGTTTTTCCTGAGCCGATCCGTGACATGCACGATATCGAGTGCGCCGGCTCCCACCGCTTTTTGTCCGTTGAAGTCGTGGCAGGCGATGCAACTGAGTCCTGTGGTGCCAATCAACTGGTGTCCTGCATTTTTGGCCACCTCAGGATCCGCAAATTCGGGGACCGTCGCGGATTCCAGCACATCCACACGCCCAAACAGGTCGACCAGATGCCCGACGTTTGCCTCGCCAAACTGAGGCATGGCACTGTGAAGGTATTCCCGCTGGCGTTTTCCACGCAGCAAAACTTCCGTAAGCCATTCAGGCGTGAGTTTTGCTCCGACGTGAGTCAGGGGAGGCGGCAGACGGCCCTGGTCGCCAAGCGTCTCACTGGTGCCGGAGAAATATCTGTGGCGCTCCGGGGGAATCCCGCCAAGACCGCTGCGCTCATGGCAGGCAAGGCAGTTGAAGGTGACAAGCGTCTTGTTCAGCAGCTGCAGGTCATCCAGCATGGCGATTTCGGCCGTGGGCAAGGCGGTGGCAATCCATTCCCTCTGCTCGGTATTCAGGTCGTATCGCGGCCAGGGTCCCGCCGATTCACTCAGACATCCACCCCGGGGGCCGAGTCGGGAAAATGCTTTGGCTGGCTTGGCGCCAACCTGAATATCGTCATGGCACCCCGCACAGCCGAATCTGGAAAAGTATTCGCGCCCACGGGCCGCCAGCGCAGCGTCGACGTGGAGAGACTTGAAGTCGGGTATGGGTTTGTTGGAGATGGAAAGCATTGAGGATGGGATGGATTGCCGGGCGAGGTCCGGGCCTTCCATTTCGAGGGAGAATTTTGCATCGTATCCGGTGTGGAAGTAGAGCAGCTGGATTTTCCGCCAGCCGGCGTTTGAGGTGGGTGGCGGCTTCGAGCTGTTTCACACCACGGCGGTCGCTGGGATCCTGGTGGATGAGTTGCCCGCCATCCAGATGAAGAGACCCGCCATTCATTTGCAGATAGAAACGGTACTCACCTGCCTGTGGGATATCGATCCAACCTTCGAACTGCAGGGCGGTGTGCTGTTGCAGTTTCCCCAGACTGGCGGCAGCAAAGTCGTCCACATGACCGGCCTTTTCAGCCTGGACGTTGTCTCCTTTCAGGCCCTCCCAGACGTCACCACGATAGAGAGTGTATTTGAGGTTGCCCGGCACCTGGGTGTCCCGCACCAGATAATGAGCAATGCGCTCGACATCCGGCGTCGACAACCGCAGGTCAGGCATGCGTCCGGATGGCCGGCTGGCATGGGGACGCCGCAGAAATTCAACCAGACTTGAGAAGCTGTATTTCTTATCCAGCGCCCCGAGTGGGCTCGACTCACCCGGGAGCAATTCGTTTCCCTCAGCATCGCGGGGTGAATGACAGGCGGCACATCCCCGGGAATGAAAAAGGCGCTCGCCATGTCGGGCAGCCACCAGATCCGGCGGCTGCGGAGCAAAGTCATTCGCATCCAGTGACAACAGAAAATGCGTGAGTGAGGTGGCGACCTGCGCTTTTTCCCGCATGTCGAGGTGGGCCAGCACGTCTGGCATGGTGGTGCCGGGTTTGGTTGCGTGCGGGTTGCGGATGAATGATTCGAGGAATTCCGGGTGGATACGCGATCCGACTGCAGCGAGTCGGGGTGCCCGCTTCGAGCGGCTGGCCAGAGGAGCTTCGCTTGTGTGGCAGGCGACACAATTCAGTTCCTCAATCAACACCAGACCTTTGAGTTCCGGAGCCATCTGAGTGGTTGCCAGCCCGGGAACGATGACTTCAGCAGAGACGATCGAACCCACACAAAGCAGAATGGCAACCGGGGCCACGAGCTGAATGAATCGCGCGAAAGCAAGAGGGATAAATTTCCCGCACAGATCAGGTCTGTTCCTTTTCTGAAGCGGGCGGATGAGATGTTTCTTCGTCGTGGTCATACTGTCACTTCGGCTCCCCTCCAAGGGCCGCTGGAGGCGGAATGCACAAGCTCAGAGCGGTGATTGCACGGGTGCTGTGGGGAGGCGGCTTTGACTCCAGCTGGCAAACCGCACAGGATCGGAAGCCACAAGCACCACAGGAGTGAAACCTGCGGGAAGCTGAGGGATGACCCGGTGGCCATATGGAAACATGCTATTCATGGAGAACAATTTTTCTGGACTCTGCCACAACACGGCCACAGGCCGTCGCTTCCCACCGCTGTTGCTTTTGTGAGCGACGGACTGTCCGGTCTCACTGGATGAGGAGCGGATCCGATGAGGCGGTGTCGATACGGGGGGATTGACCACGCAGGACGGAATTGCCTTCAAACAGGGTCCGCTGGTCGATCGGCAATGGGTTCAACCAGTCGGATTCATTAAACTGACCACTCTGTCCATACATGGCAATGGCGTTGGCATAGCAGGTTTTGTGCACCGCCCCGCGATCGATCCCCCTCTCCAGCATCAACCGGGCAGTCTTGGGAACAGCCAGGGGATCGGACATGCCCCAATCCGCACTGGAATCCACAATAATACGATCGGACCCGTATTGGCGCACAACCTCCACCATGCGCTCATTGCCCATTTTGGTTTTGGGATACAATGTGAAAGCCGCCCAGAATCCGCGGTCCAGGACTTCTTTGACCGTCTCCTCATTGTTGTGATCAATGGTGACGCGAGTGGGATCGAGCCCATGTTCGAGGACAACATCCATGCTGCGGGTAGTGCCCTGTTTTTTATCGCGGTGAGGGGTATGAATCATGACCAGCATATCCAGCTCTTTGGCCAGCTCGAGTTGCTCGCGGAAAAATCGATCCTCCAGAGCCGTCTGATCGTCGTATCCGATTTCCCCAACCGCCACAACACCATCCTTCTGCAGGTAAAGGGGCAGAATTTCCAATACCGCCTCAGCCAATTCCTGATTGTTGGCTTCTTTGCTGTTGAGGCCGATCGTGCAGTAATGGCGGATTCCGAACTGAGCCGCCCGGAAGCGCTCGAAGCCAACCAGGGTGGATAGATAATCAGTATAACTGCCGACATTGGTGCGGGGCTGACCAAGCCAGAATGCCGGCTCAATGACAGCGACTATCCCAGCCTCAACCATGCGCTCGTAATCATCGGTGGTCCGGGCATTCATGTGAATATGTGGATCGATGAATTTAAGATCTGTGTTTTGGGTATTCATTGTGAATTCTTCCAGCTGATAGCGATATCGTTCCATGTATGGGCCACAGGGATAGAGGAATTGAAGCCAGGCCAACTTTCAACCACCCGTTTATCGGGACAGCTTTGCAGAGCGAGCATGGCCGCCAGCTGGTCCAATTCCGATCCTGTTTCCATTATTTTTTTAAAATCATTCATGGCTCCATCCACCAAATGAGCGAATGGTCCAACAGCCCTCCAGAGTTCGGGATTGACTGATCGACGTGCCGCCCACCGCTCATGGGCATAATGGCAAAGCATCCGGGCCAGATTGACATTGGTTCTGGCTTCAAATCCAACCATGGGAGCCAGAGACGAGCCAATGAAGATAGCCTTCAGCACCATGTGATTCCAGGAGTTCTCATCGAACTGCTCCAATGGGTAGGGATTGTGGTGGGCAACAGATTCAAAAACCGGTCGGATATTGCTTCTCAGGCCTTCGGTCGCTCTGAAGAAATAGGCGGGCTGGTTCGGGTAAAGTGGTAAGCCACGGTAGTAAGTGAGCATCTCACTGATGTCGGCCGAGCGGCATAATTTTTCCAATCTTGCGGGAAATTCCCCTGGGGGTGTCGTCCCGAGGAGCAGGGCAAGACGAGCCGCCTGGTCCACAGACCAACCAACCGGATTCCAGCCAGGCCGGCTCTCACCCGCACGCCGAAAATCGTTGGATCCGAGCTTGAGGTCGAGCTTCCCGATACGGCGGCCAATCTGACTGATACTGAGAAAAAAATGTCCGGTCAGGAACGGATGTGGCAACAGACAATCGATGCTTCTGATCGCAATACCATGTGTAGGCCCCGGCGTCTGAATGACGCTGGACCCATTCCTCCAGCAGTTGGACAATGACTCCAACCCGGTTCTCATCCAGGGAAATGGTTTTATGCTGACTCTTCACTGATTCCAAACCATGTTAGCCTGAAATTCGGGCATGACAATCACAGCTTATGGCAACCGGGACAGATTCCTGCTGCCAAATCACTTAGAATGGAAATTTATCCAACCATTCGGCAAATTGCGTGGAAAAATAATGCTGTGTCGCTGTGTCCACATGAGTGAGGTCCGAATAAACCGCGCCGGAATCCGGTGTGAATTGTTGGGCATCCACGACGGTGATCAGGTCGCTGGAGGCATCCAGTTCCGCGAGGAAATTCTCCATCCTGGGCCGGATTTCAGGTGGTAGAAATGAATCCACGATGGGATTGAGATTACCCTGAATCACGATCAACCGGATGTTTCGCTGGACACATAAGCTGGCAAAATCCTGAAAGGCCAGGAACTGGAAGTGACTATTCGGGCCGGATGAATAGAGTTGGGCAAAGGATCTGGCGCGGGACATGAGGTCAGTATCCAGAGAATTGTCGTGTCTTCTCTGGTCGATATATGTCATGGAAGCGCCCAGAATGGACTGGGCCACAGGTTCCCGCAGGTAGTAGAGGGGCACGAATTGTCCCAGAATACTGTATCGGACCTGGAGCCAATCAACCACATGAGTATGGGATGGGTTCCAGGATAGAATGCGGGGTAAGTCGGATACATGCACAAAATACCCCTGAGCAGTCGTCCCGGTATCTTGAAAAAAGGTGCCTTCACTCACATAACAAACCACAAACGACGGAGCCGCCAGTTGAAAAGCCCTGCGGAAAATGAGATTGATCTCCAGAGCCATGCAGCCAGGAAAATGAAGCTCCCAGAGCCAGGACCTGCCGCTTGGATAATGTCGGGTTGATCAGCTCCTCATCCAGCTGAGCCCGCGCCTGACTCGATCCCAATATAATCCCCTTCGTCACATCATGTGTGTCCCGCGCAAGGATCGATTTGAACTGCCAGTTCACCAGATTCACCGACTTTTCACCGCGGATCCACAATCCCCCAGAAAAGTCCGGTGTGAATCAATCCCGCCAGAAGAACATTGACTCCAACAAACCCGATCCCCACACGGAAAATGAGGCACCTGATTCCATTCCACCGGCGGGAATAACAGGCAACATAAAAATAAATCAATCCCAGAACACACATCAGAAACAGAATCTTGAAAACTTCCTGAAAGCGGTTCTCAAAGAATTCCAGGGAAGAGTAAATCTTGGCTCCCAGAGCCCTTTGAACCAGGTCGCCAGCAAGCCGGTCGGCAATCTGAGCCATCCACTCGGGAATCCCCAGCCAGAGGCACATCAGAGAAATCAATGCCAGTATCCAAAGGCATTTTGTCAGCACATGATTCCATTGAACTCTCTGTCTCATCATTAAAACTGGAAGTAGATAAATTGAGATCCATCGAAAACACCCAGAGTTGTGATCAGAAGGAGAAGGACGACGATGGCTTTTGCCTGGTCACTGGGTTTCCATTGGCTGAACCGATGCATGGATTCATGCCGCCATTGGCATATCATCGCCATGGCACCTAAAAGGAGTACCGGCTGGAGAAACTCCGCTGAATCCGGTGAAAAATCCCATTTCAACGACGCCTGGAGGAAGGATTGCAGGAAGCCCGCCTGCGAAAAGTTCTCAGGCAATGTTCCGGTGCGGAACAGCAGCCATCCAAAGCAGGTGACCTGAAAGAAAGCGATGATGCCAACCACGTGAGAGAATCGGGAGAGTCTATTCCCGGTTGCTGGCGACGGGGGCGATGGAAGCAGATGGTGAGCAGTGCCGAGCCGGTGAACAATCAGGATCAGACCGTGGAATAAGCCCCAAAGCAGGAAAGCAAAATCGGCGCCATGCCACAGGCCGCCAAGCAGCATGGTCAACAGGAGATTGCGATAGGTTTTCCACGAACCAAAGCGGTTGCCGCCAAGCGGAATATATAAATAATCCCGCAGCCATGTGGACAGACTGATATGCCAGTTCTGCCAGAAAGCAGACGGCGACTTCACCAGGTAGGGAGCACGGAAATTGACCATCAGATCAAAACCCAGAACTTTGGAAACCCCTCGGGCAATGTCGGAATAACCGGAAAAATCCCCATAAATCTGGAAGGCGAATGCATAGACAAATATCCAGTCGGCAGCAGACCCGTAGTGGGCCAGCCCGGAGGAGAATCCATAATCCGCGACAGACCCAAGACGATCGGCTATGACAACTTTCTTGAAGAATCCCAAACCAATCAACCAGATGCCATTGGTGATTTCTGAATAATGGATGGTGCGCGGACTTTCACATTGAGGCAATAAGCGGGAGGCCCTTTCGATGGGTCCGGCCACCAACTGAGGGAAGAAGGAAACGAATAATAAATAATTGGGAAAGCTGCGGGTGGGCTGGAGTTGATCCCGATAGACATCGAGAGTATAGGACAGCGATTGAAAAGTGTAGAATGATATCCCGACCGGCAGGATGATCCGCAAGGTGGGCATATCCGCCTGCATTCCAAAAAGTCCCAGAAATTGCTCAAACGAATCTGCAAAAAAAATTAAAATATTTGAAGACGCATATAAATCCGAGGTTCACCACAAGACTCAGCCACACGTAGTATTGCCTCTGCTTCGATGGCCCGGCGGCAGCAATCCTCAGACCACAATAATAATCCACACTCGAGGAAATAAATATCAGCAGAAGGAAGCGCACATCCCACCAACCGTAGAACACATAACTCGCAACCAGTAAAAAAATAATTCTGACGGCGGTGGTCCAGGCGGAAATACACCAGCAGAACCACAGTCAGAAAAATCAGAAATGTCACCGATGAAAAGACCATTTCAAGCGCAAGTGCCCCCACGCATCAGCGCAAGGTGTCAGGATGAGATTCAATGTGTCTAAAATGCCTGCAATCGTGAATCAGCATGGATGAACGATGGGCTGGATTATGGAGAACCCTAGTATGTGTTTCAAGCAGGATCTCGGATGGATGAGATGAACTATGAATGGATGGGGATTCGCAGGAATTTTGATTCTGGGCACATTCATTCGAGCGGCGGTGGAGAATGGGATCGGTGTGAAGGAGAGTTTTCCGGTGTGATTCGGCTGGGTAATCAATCGAAGAGATCGGACTGAGCCTGACGGCGTTGGATTTCATTTTCGTAACCGGCATCGGTGATCAGGTGGCTGGATTGACTGGCCAGGACAGCCAGTTCGTCGCACCGCTTGTTCTCAGCATTGTCGGCGTGGCCCTTGACCCAGTGGAACCGCACCTGGTGGATATCACACAGATCGAGAATCTGAATCCAGAGGTCCACATTCTCCTTTTTGCGCCACTGGGTGGCCTTCCATTTCTGGACCCACCCCAGATTCATGGAATCGACCAGGTACTTGGAATCGGAGAAGAGTTGGACATGGCATGGGGATTTCAGGGCAGATAAGCCAAGAATGGCGGCCATCAGCTCCATTCGATTATTGGTGGTGAGTACATACCCGGCGGACAATTCCTTTCGATGTGATCCCGAAATCAGCACGACCCCGCATCCACCTTTTCCTGGATTCCCCCGGCATGCCCCATCCGTGTACAATGTGACTTCATGCATCTGGCCACAGATCATGGATGAAAAATTCCGGTGAGGCAACAAAGTCCCTGGCTCCATCACATGGCACAAATAACCACACATTGAGGTGGTGCGTCTCGCGGAATCAGACTGAATCCAGGAATTGGGAGATGAAATTTTCCGGCACAGTGGCGGATGGCGTGCTATGATGGCTGCTGTGCCGGTGAATGATACGATTCGAAACAAGCTGAGTCAGCTCCCCCACAAACCCGGGGTGTACCTGATGAGGGACCGCTTTGCCCGGGTCATTTACGTGGGAAAAGCCAGAAGTCTGAGAAAACGCGTGAGTCAATACTTTCATCCATCGCGCCAGCAGGGGTGGGATTTGAAACTGAAGGCGTTGCTGGAGGCGATAGAGGACTTCGATCATTATGTGGTCAATAGTGAGCCTGAGGCTCTCTTACTGGAAGGGAAGCTGATCAAGGAATTCCGCCCCAGATACAATATCAGTTTCCGCGATGACAAGCGTTTCCTTCTATTGAAAGTCAATCTCCAGGATGAGATTCCGAAATTCGCATTGACCCGGCTGAAACAGGATGATGGGTGTGAATACTTTGGTCCATTCGCCCACAGTGGATCGGTTCGCCGGACACTGAAAATGCTCCGCACCAGGTTCGGGCTCCGGGGATGCCGCACTCACCGGCCGGGCGAACTGGATTATAAGCACTGCTTATATGGCCATCTGAAGTCGTGCTGCGCCCCGTGCGTTGGCAAGGTATCACTCGAGGAATACCGGTCCAAAGTCGCCGAGGCATGCACCTTCCTGCGCGGTCAGACCCGTGAATTAGTGCAGGAACTCGAGAAGGAAATGACCAAAGCTGCGGCAGTGATGGATTTTGAGCGGGCCGCGGAACTCCGCGACATGATCCGTGACCTCGACCGGACAACGAGCAGAACCCAGAAATTTTCCCGCATGCCACAGAATTTCCCGCTGGCGATTGATCCGGATCGGGACTTGGCTGAGCTGGCGCGCATTCTGGAACTTGCGTCCCCACCCGGTCGCATTGAGGGGTATGATATATCCAACATCAGTGGCACCTTCAAGGTCTCGTCGCTCGTCAGCTTTTTCGAGGGCAAACCAGACAAAAGCCAATACAGACGATTCAAAATCAAATCGGTGAAGGGGCAGGACGACTTTGCCTGCATGGCGGAAACCATCCATCGCAGGTATTCCCGCCTTCTGGAGGAAATTGCCCAGTGGAGGGATGATCCAGCACCCGATAAGAAACCTGGCCCAGCATTGCCTGACCTCATACTGATAGATGGCGGGCGGGGCCAACTCAATGCGGCCTGCACCGAGTTGGCCAAACTCAACCTGCAACATGTGCCCGTGATTGGCCTGGCCAAGGAGTTTGAAGAAATTTATCGCCCTGGCATTCCCCACCCGCTGCGCATCGACCACAGCTCCGGGGCACTCAAATTGCTCCAGCGGGTGCGGGACGAATCCCACCGGTTCGCCAACTCATTCAATGCCGAACTCCGACTCAAAAAAATCTCCGAGAGCCTGCTGGATGAATTTCCAGGCATCGGACAGAAGAGGAAATCCGCCCTCCTGCAGAAATTTGGTTCCGTTCAACGACTCAGGAAGGCCACAGTCGAAGACATTGAAAATACGCCAGGGTTTGGAAGAAAATCGGCGGCTGAACTTTATGAATTTTTAAGAAAGCGTTCAAATTCATCGAAGGAATGAGCTTTTTTCCAGCGGCTTTGTTTATATTCTGTCGACATTTTGTCGTTGTGGAACGCGATCAATTAGGGGATTTTCAGGGAGGAACGAACCGGAAGTTAATAGGGAGGCTATGGAGCCAGGAGTGAATCAGATGAATCAGATGATGGTGTTGGGGACACTGCTCGCGGCCCTGATATTTTTTTATCTGGGGCAAATGGCGCTATGATGTGGTGGCATTGGGAGCCTTGCTGATTGGGGCCATCTCGGGAGTGGTTGAAAAAGGGACGGTGTTTTCCGGACTCAGCCATCCGGCGGTGGTGACGGTTGGAGCTATTCTGGTTATCAGCCGGGGATTGATCCTGTCGGGGGTGGTGGACTCCATCGGCATTTACCTGCAACGATTCGGGGAAAAGCCAACTATTCAGATCTTCGTGCTGGGATGTGCTGTCTGGGTATTATCCGCCTTCATGAATAATGTCGGGGCGCTGGCCTTATTCATGCCAGTGGCGATCCAATGGGGGCGGAAAACCTCCACATCGCCAGGATTATTGCTGATGCCCATGGCCTTTGCGTCCTTGCTTGGGGGATTGCTGACGGAGATCGGCACCCCGCCGAATCTGATCATTTCATCGATTCGCGAGTCGGCTACCGGCGAGCGTTTTGGCATGTTTGATTTTACGGTTGTGGGATTGGCGACTGGGGTAGCCGGGCTTTTATTTATTGGTCTGATCGGGTGGCGGCTGATTCCGAGACGTCTGGAAAAACCAGTCGTGAAGACATCTTCCAGATGGCTGAATACACGACTGAAGTCCGTATCCCGGATACCTCACGCTGGTCAGGAAAACCAGTGCGCGACCTCAAACTCTCAAAAGATGGCGAAATCATCATTCTCGGAATTGTCAGGGGACAGATTCGCATCATTGGCCCATCCAGCATGGAAATCGTCAAATCGGGAGACGTTCTCATACTCGAAGGCAATACGGAGGCTCTCAACAAACTCGCCAAAACATCGGATATCGAATTTGTGGGCGAAAAGAATTTCGTCAAAGAAATCCTGAGTGAGGATGAGAAAGGATTGTTTGAGGCGGTGGTTTTACCTGGATCGATCATGGTGGACAGGACAGCAAAGTCCCTGAATATGCGTTGGCGGTATGGGCTGAATCTGGTGGCCGTGGCTCGAAAGGGACAAAGGCTGCGGACACGGATTGGCACCATTGTCTTTCAACCGGGAGATCTGCTCCTGTTCCAGGGACGGCCGGATGTCATGAGTGAATCCATGCAGGTCCTGGGCACTATTCTCATTGGCAACCGGGGAAGGCTGGGGTCAAAACCGTCCGATATGTGGAAAGCGGTGTTACCTTTCCTTGTGTCCGTGGGTCTGGTCGCCTTCGGTGTGCTTCCGGTCGAAATCTCATTTACTCTCTGCTCGTTTGTATTCCTGGTGAGCAAGGTGCTGACGCTGCGTGAGGCGTATTCCAGTGTTGAGTGGCCGATTCTGATATTGCTGGCTTCGATGATCCCCTTGGGGGTGGCATTTGAATCCACTGGAGCGGCCGGGACGTTGGCCAATATTATTTATGATCTGGGCGGCGGAGTGTCCCCGGTGGCGGGTCTGAGCTTGCTGATGATTTTCACAGTTCTGCTGACGAATCTGATCAACAATGCCGCAGCCGCAGTGCTGATGGCGCCTATAGGCCTGGAAATGGCCACAAAATTTGATTCCAATCCCGATCCATTCCTCATGGGTGTGGCGATGGCTGCCTCCGCAGCCTTCATGACGCCGATTGGCCACCAGTCCAATACCCTGGTGATGGGGCCAGGTGGATATCGTTTTGAGGACTACTGGAGAATGGGGCTTCCATTAACTCTGGTGTTTTTCCTGATGGCGATCCCCACGATTTTATATTGTTGGCCATTTCATTGATTGGGTTGGATCGGCTGGATGGTGGGGGGGGAAGTCAGGTGCAGAGGAAATGGAACTGATCGGGATTCAAATAGGCGGACAGAACCAGTTCAGCCGAAACTGGACAATTCTCTCCTGGTGGCGAGTTGACGATGGATTCATATATCCTGCGGAGGTTATGGACGTATGCGGCGGGGCCGAAATTCTCGGCCAGACTCAGCACGGAGTGAGGGTCGGATTGATCGGGTGAATTCAATGGCAGCTCCTGAGGCACCAATTCGTCCAATAAATCCGAATCCGAGCGCAGAGTGGAAATAACAACATTTTTCTGCGCATCCGAGAGTCGGCCAAAATCAATTTTCCCATCGATGATGTGGGAACGGGCGGCCTGGTGAGCGGCTTCAGTCGGGCACGGAATGGCATAGGACCCGCATTCGCGTTCAAACGCCCGAACAAAGTCAGTGACGTAGTCGATATGGCGTGAGCTCAACCAGCTTTCCGGCACGGCAATCCTGGGATACAGAAAATGGTCAAAGGGGAGTCCAGTGGAATGGAGTGATGGGAGGACGGACAGAGCGGAACGACCAGTCAATATCTTTCCCCTGGCAATCGGTTCGATGTAGGGAGTCGGGGATGGGGGACGCACATGGGTGAAACAATACCCATCGCACACCGCTGACAGCCCCCTGCCCCAATGACGGATCCATAGATTGAATGTCCAGAGTCAGGGGCACATCCAGCTCAGCCGCCCAATCAATCCAGTTCTGGTAATCGTCCATCTCATCCGGATGGGTTGGGCTTTGCAGACTCGCTATATGAAATGGCGTCCCAGTCTGTGCGGAAATCCAGGCCCATAAAATCAGCTCACTGGTCTGATGCCTTCTCGATATGGCACCTGGATAGACTAAAAGCATTTCTTCGCCATTCTGGCAGATTTCGGAGCGGGATTTTTGCCCCAAGGTGAGGGATGCGTCGGACGGGACATCGACAAACAGGGGCTCCAGGACCAGGTGAAGTCGTTCGCTGGAAACACCTGAACCGGCAAGCACCTCAAATCCCAGATCATTGGAGACCGCATAATGAATCCGGGACGCCGGAGTGCCAGTCGGATACAGATATTCCGACAGGCTTAATCCCAGTTGATCCGCAAGAAACCGGGCACAGGAATACTGCACCTTGTAAGAATCCTCAGGGAATCTCAGAATGTGCAGCAACAGGGCTTCCCCCCGCTGAGCCAGGCGGAGAACACATTGGGAATACTGCGGGTTCCACCCGAAGTTCGGATCCAGGATGTGCCATATATCCGGGGGACCATCCAGAAGCCTCCGGGCCTGAGCATAAACTGAATCAACGATGGGATCGACGCAGCCGGATTGGAGTGGGTCGAAGACACCGAGTTCAGGGACCGGCCCGAGACGATCGGCAATGGGCTGGCTCAAATGTCCCGCATGCCCGCATATCAATGCCACGCGATCGCCGGCCTGAACAAGCATCTGCACTGTCGTTTCAACGACACGTTTCAACTCAGCCGAGTCCAAACGATGACAAACCAAAGCAATGCGCATCATTCACTCCTGTTATCTCCAGGATATTTCCATTCAACCCAGGCCACATGAGTGACAGATCTGGCCCGATCCGGCATCCACAAGATGGAGGAATTGAAGTTAAAAAAAAAGACCCCGGACGGGGTCATGAGATCCGGAGGCGGGTTAGCGGAGAGCGGATCGGTCGGGAATCTCGTTGAGTGTGTAATACCCGGTGTTGTGCAGAAGACTCCGCCCATCCGCAGACTTGACACCTGCCATTTTCAATTCGTGGATGTGTCCCTGTGTCAACTTATCCACAGTCAAAGTGACGGACAGCCCGTCCTCACTGACCTTGGCTGAGGTGATCACCGGTTTCAGGCGGTCGACTTCCGGGCTCCCATAATTGGATTGGTAGATGTATGTGTAGGCATCCATCTGATAGGAACGGGTGTCGCTCGCGGTGGAGGCATCCACTTTGCTGGTGAAATTCAAGCGGAATCCGTCGGGCAATGCCCGCATTTCATGCACCTCAAAAGGAATTTTCCCATTCCAGGTGACCGTTTCGAGTGCGAATGGTTTCCCGCCACGTGCCCCCCACCCGCGGTCGGACCCGCCTGTGATGAGCGTGCCGTCAGCAGACATCTTGAGTGCGATATTTCCCGATTCAAATCCACCGAGAAAATGAAAGACGGCCCCCTGATAGATGCCGTTGACTTTTTCCAGGAAAACGCGTTGCACTTCAGAAAAGGTTTGCTCACCAACCAGAAGCTGGCCCGCAAATGGACCAAATGACCCATCGGCCGGAAATGTGACAATGCCAGTAGGGGATTGGCCCACACGACCATGCGGCAGGATGCAGGCAGGAGGCACATAGGTCCCCACACGTTTTCTTTCAGTGACTATCCGACTGCCACTTTCGGGTTCGACCGGTTGGCCACCCAGAAGGGATGGAGAAAGTTCGTCATAGGCTTTCCAGCCACTTGGATTGCCCTGGAAAGACCCGGGGACGATATGTTTGACCGAACTGGATCCATTCCATGGACCCTGGTTGTCACAATAGAAAACGTCTCCCTCCTGGTTGAATCCGATTCCGCCTGGCGACCGGATACCGGAGGCGACTGGAGTCATGTCTCCATCGGGCGAGACTTTGACTGCCCAGCCACGGAAATCGCTGGAATATCCACCGGAACCGGTCAGGCACAGGACGACCCAGATATTTCCATCTTTGTCATGTGGGGAGCCAAATGCGTATTCGTGATAGTCCCCATTGATCCCCCACCGGTCAGAGACGGTGCGGAAAACATCCGCCCGGCCATCCCCATCGCGATCGCGGATTCGCGTCACCTCAGGTCGTTGCGTTGCATAAAGCCAACCATTGCTCCAGGATAAGCCCAGTGGTTCATGCAATCCCTGGGCCCAGAGTTTCCATTCTGGTTCACCCGATTCCTGATCCAATCCAGTGATCTGAAAGATGTCCCCCCGACGGGTCGCAACATAAAGCTCCCGATCTGGACCGATTTCGAGGCCGCTGACTTCCGGGAATACGCCCTGGGGTGGGCGCAAGGTACGGATGGTGTAGTAGTCGGACTGTTGCTCCCCAACCAGTGTGGATGGCACCGACTGGGATATACCCACCAATAAGGATAGGCCCAGCGCCCATTTGTTGAGATTCATAAAATTGTGCGATGTGTGAGTCATGGTTTACTTGAGGTGATAATTGATATTGATTCGGGTGGTGCCTGAAGTGAGGTCGAGAGGCACACGGATTCCATCGTCTGCCGTGTGGAAAGGAATGCGGGGTGGGAGTGAGACATCGATGCTGTCATTGCTTTTTCCCAGGCGAAGATAGACGGAGCCATCGGTGTCGGGGGTGCCCTTGAAAGTGAGTGTCCGTCTCAGATTTCCTTGAGGGGTTGGACGGGTGTAATCAGTGACTGTGAGCCCGTTCCACTCCCAGGAAAACACTGGATGGCGCTTTGCATTGAGAGCATATCCCAGGAATTTAAAGCGAGAGGGCTTTTGGTCGGCAGCTGAATAATCAGCACTTTTGCCGAGGGCAACAAAGTCATGCGATGGCCAGCGAGCGTCCGGAGAATCGAGGACTGCCAGCATGGCTCCCAACGGATCGACTGAAGCGGTTGCTTCAGAGGGCGCCTGATATCCGACACCTCGATCGGTCCAGTGCTTCTTGGCGTCAATAAAACCACCTTTCCATATCTGTGTGAGTCGGGCGTTCTGGGCATCGTAGGCGAAGTGAATGCCTTCGCTGAAACCCACACCGATGCCGCGGGCTGTGCCAACTCCATCGATGAAATTGCGATAGATCATCGCCTCACCGGCCAGTGGGTACAGGGGGATTCCGACGGAGTTGTCTGATGCAGGGGACTGGCCAGGAGTCAAAAGGACAACTGGTCCCGTGGGCGGGGTCACTTCCACATACAAACCCTCACCGCCATTGCGCTCAAAAAATTCCACTTTGATCTTATGATTGCCTGATGTGAGAGCCACCTTCTTTTTGGTTGGGGCATCCATGCCATGGGTTCCGTCGAGGTCGACAATGACCGTATTGTCGATCCAGAGCCTGGATCCATCGTCACTGCTCAAACCGAATACATATTCCCCGGCAAGGGACAGCTTCAGGTCGGCTTCAAAAACAACCCCGAATTCCTCGCGATATCCCAAAGCAGGCATGTCCATCAATCCCCCGGACTGGGTGCCAGACTTGTCCGGCTGGAGTTTGGAAAAATCCGGAAGGCGATTCCAGGCCCCCTTGTAGGCCCGGTATTGAATGGAGTTGAGGGCGACTTCAGAGGACAGGGATTGGACTTTTCCGATTTGGAGCTGGCCCTTCATGACGGCGGCATGGCCGGGAAATGTGCAGACATATGGGTAGCTGCCGTCGGCCTTGGGGGATTTAAAAAGGACGGCCACCCTGGTGTGGGGATCTGCCATGGCACTGGCAGCCAGGACCGGACCCGACTCGGGAATCCATTGTTTGGTCATACCCTCAGCCCCGAGAGCCAAGGCAAATCCCGCCAGGGATTGTCCGGAATCCGCATCCGCGGAATGGCTGAAAACAATATTGTGCTGCAGGTCATCGGCGTTATTGAGGGTGACCCGGACAAATGAACCCGCGGCCGCTTCCAATTTGGTGGTGTCGTAGGCGAGGGTGCCCACCTGCGTGCTGACCGTGTAGTCGTGGTCCAGTTCCGCCCCCGCCGGCAGTGCCTCGGCACGAATCCAGGATTGGTACTGTTTCAGGCTGGATGGCGCGAGTTGGGATGAGGGAATGTCAATGATCCCTCCTCCGGCTTTCAGGAGGCCAATCCCCCGGCCATCGATGTACTGGATTTCACCGGCAGCAGAGACACCTCCCTGCAACTGGAGAGCGACCTCAGCGGACAACAAATCCAGACACCAGGACATCTGGAAGGCCGCCAGTCCAAAAGCCGCTAGTTGGACAGATAAATTTTTTCTTTCTCATGAATATCTGGACCATAGCGAAAAACCGATTTTTTGCAACCCTGCATTCCGGTAATACACCACGGCCATGCAGCCTGAGGGCGGAGGACTCAGGTGATCACTGCAGGGGCCATCAAAGGGAAAAGTTCCCAATGCCCGCACTTCAGGCGGGGGAATCTGCCGGGAAAAATGTGCCTCTGACAAAATTTCGAGAATCACCGGGTTGGGAACACTTGTGATTCATGGTGGGAATTCTGACTGGCTTTTTGCGGGAGGGAGGCTGGGACTGGGTGGTGCGGGTCTTATCGGATGAGTTCGAGAATGGAGAAGCTGGATACCTGGTCGTTGCCCAGTTCCATCAGTGCCGAGTTACTGATCAATTCGCGGGCTGAGCCCGGGAGTTCCGGGAATCCGATGGTGGACCGGAGACTGTTGGCGCGATGGAGTGAGTAGGCATCGAGAGCCACTGGATCACGGCTGACCCAGATCTCAGCAAGCGCTGGGTGAAGGTGAAGTTTTCCCGGTTGGTTCCCTGCCACGGACCCCACTAACGCATCGGTGATGAAAAGGCAGACTTTCTCGGCTATGGGATTCAAAGCGTATATTTCCGGAACCGATTCCGCGAGTATCTGGGGGGGATTGAAAAACCGGTTGAAGTTATCGACGCTGGCATATGAAAGGGACATGAGATGGCCACGAATCCCCCCGGATCGATCGCTGGTCAGAGAATTGATCTGGATGATGCGATCGAGCTGCTGGGTGAGCAGTTTGGACACATGGGATAAGCGCCCGGCATCGGCTCCTCGCTGCCGAAATCCACATCACTCCAGATCATCGAGCCGACTATCGGGTTTTCATAGGTATGATCTTTGTCCCAGCCCTGTTCGACGGAACTCACGAATTGGCTGAATGGGATGTGGCCGCTGCAGGCATCCCGCAGTCGACGGATATCCTCAATTTGCCGCGACCAGATGAAAATGCGCTGGGATGGAATCCCCACCGAGGCCACACCCTGATAGACCTCGCGCACGATGGGAACCAGGGTGGATATGTCATTCCACCCGGTGGGAGCAATAAATATTCCGACGCGATCCGCCGGGGAGACAATCGACGACCAGGCGGAATAGGTATCAGATTGATATGTCAGTGCTCGGATGCCTTCATCCAGCATATTCCGGATCGTCGACGGCTGGCCGACAAAATCAATCACGGCTTCAGGTCGTTTCATCCGCACTATGCGGCCGCGGTCGGCACCAGTCGGCGGACCAATGGGAATAAGGCCTGAAATCACTGGTGCAGTGTCATCGGGTCGGGCGGTCGCCTGGTCCACATCTCCCTGAGCGTGAACCCCGATTCCTCCCCCAATCACATACCAGTGAACCAAAAGCAAAATCAGAATAACTGGCAATCTCATCTTTTTTGTTCGTTTTCGCAGATTCTTGCACTATAAATCCAATAGCAGACAATTTATGCTGGGCAGCAGAAAATTCCGAATCTTTCTTCCACTTCCGATTCCACATCGGATGAATTTCTGTGTCCTCGCCTTGATTGTGTGCCTGAGCGGGTGCAGTAAAAACCCGACCGCACTCCTGCTGGATGGCGAACAATTGCTCAATCAAGGGCAATATGCCAAAGCTGTCGAGAAACTCGAGCAGGCCGCCACCGGGCTGGAAACCAACGCCAATGCCTGGAATAAACTGGGACTGGCCCATCAATACCTCGGCCATTTTGAAAAAGCCCGTAATGCCTACCAGTCCGCTCTGGAGATAGATGCCTCCATCCCGGAGGTCTACTACAACCTGGGAATGTTGTATTTCGACAAAAACCAGGATGATGCCGCCATCTCCAACCTGCATAAATACACCATCATGGTTCCGGATTCAACCCGAGGCTACCTTTCCCTGGCAGCTGCCTACCGGAGAGTGAATCGTCTGGACGACGCCATGGTGGCCTTGAACTCGGCGCGCTCGATCGACCAGAATGATGTGACCATTCTCAACGAGATCGCCCTGACAAACTTCCAGCAGGGGGATGTGGAGACAGCCCGCGCCTACCTGACCAGCATCATGAACTCGGACCCGGGTTTTGCTCCAGCCGTCCTCAATATGGCCATTATCACCCATAATAATGACAATAATAAGCCGTATGCTCTGAATCTCTATCAACGCTACCTGGCACTGAACCCACCTGCCGAACGTGCCCAGAAGGTCCGCGAGATCGTGAGCCGCCTGGAAAATGAGATCGCCAACCCGGAATCCAACCTGCTTCCGGATCTGGAAAAGCTTCTACCCACCGAGCCTGACAATGGCGACCAATCTGTGGCGGAGGAGGATCCCTCAGACAAAACCCCTCCAGAGGAAACCACGGAACGACCGCAGATGGGATTTCTGGACTCGGATGAAGATCCAGGCCCGTCACATCGCCCGGATCCATCGGACCCGGACACCCAACCAACCACCAGTGTGGTTGAAGTGGCCGGGACAAACCTGGACAAGCCGACCACCGGCACTCAGGATCCCGCGGCGGAGAAGGAAAAACTCCCCGCGTCCACCTTGCCCGACGCCGATGTCACGGTCGATGTGGGCGAGTTGCCCAAACCCGACCTGGAAGTCTCCCCTGGCAAGGAATACTCAAGGCCACAAATTCCCAAAGCCTACGGACTCACCCAAACCCTGAATGAGCGGGAGGTATTCATTGTTCCAGTAACGCCCGAACCCATCGCTATTGAGGCACCCGCTGCCAGTGAAGCACAATTCGAATATCCCTACCAGGACATCAAGCGCCTGCTCGACGCCAACCGGGCAGTGCTCAATGCATACGGATTGTCCATGCCCGATTCCCCATCTGACGAGCAACTGAAAAAAACCTATTACCGATCCAATCCCGTGCCCAGTGGTGTCACTCCGTTGGAACCATTGGCTCCAGTGGATTCGGATCAGCTCAGGGAGGTGCGTACAATCGGATCCCCGGATCTGTTCCAGCCGGAATTAAACGATCCTGAAGTCAATCTCGGAACTCTGCGATCCATTTCTGAGCCACGCCAATATGCCGTGGTCGACGCGCCGGAAGTGGATGAGACACCATCGGAAACAGCTGATATCCCACCGGCACCCGCTAAACCGTTCCCCACCCCGTCGATCGATCGTTCCGGGTATCCGGAATTTGAATATCGCACTGGCCCACCACCATCCGAGGGGGATAGACTCCTGGCTCGTCCGTATTTTGATGATGGCGTGCGCGCCTACCAGGCAAACCAATACGGCCTGGCAACAAACTTCTTCATTCAAGCCGCCACTCAGGACGCATCGTATTACGAAGCCTGGTTTAATTTGGGCATCCTGTTTCTGCGCACCAATCAGCCGTCCCGGGCATTTGAGCCTTTGCAGAATGCGATCAGTTTGCGGCCTGAGAATATTGATCTTCACTATTACCTGGGACAGGCATTGACCAACGAGGGATATATTCCCGATGCGGTGGCCGCATTCCAGAAGGTTCTCGAGCTCAAACCTGAGCACATCAATTCCCACTATGCTCTGGCCCGGATTTATGAAACCAAGTTGAATGACGTCGCCAGTGCCCGCTTTCATTTTGCCCGTCTGTTGGAGATCAATCCCTCACATCCGCAAAGCACAAGCATCCGCTACTGGCTCAGAGACAATCCATAAGCCTCAAAATCCGGCGGCATCCGCTGTTTCCGGGGCAAAAATGGAATTCTGAGACCTGAGGATCTTATGACTGGCAAAATAAGTCGTTTCCTGCGACCAATGGTGCATTCCATTTTCGAAAGCAGATTGAGATGACATTCAGAAAGTTCATTTTATCCCAAGTGCTGATCTGGGGATCATTTTGCCGGGTGATGGGGACATATTCGGTCTCATCCCCGGATGGAGCCTTGACCCTGTCTCTTGAGATTCCATCCGATCCACAGGGGAGTCATTCTTCTCTGAGATACGCTGTTCATTACCGGAACCAGACCGTCCTGCAGGAATCCAGAATGGGTATCGAATTAAAAGGCGGGCAGTTTCTGGGGAGGAATTCGCGGCTATTGGGAATTGATTCTGGCATCAATCGACAGGATTTCATACAGGCGGTGGGGAAACGCCGGCATGTGACGGCCCTCGCTTCCGAATCCACCTTTCATTTTGAAGAACGGGACAGTCAGTTCAGCTGGTCGCTGATCATTCGAGCCTTTGATGATGGAGTGGCATGGCGATACCATTTCCATGGCTCCCCAAAGGATTCCGGAATAAGCATTGTTGAGGAGATGACAGAATTTGCTCTCCCAGCGGAATCCGAGGTCTATGCCCTCCCATTGAATGGATTCACCACCTCGTATGAAAAGCTCTACAGGAAATTACCGGGCAGCGAAATTCCTTCGGATTGGCTTTCAGCCTTGCCCATGCTTTTCAAATCGTCCTCGGGTCTATGGGCAGCCATCACGGAGGCAGACATTGAGGAATATGCAGGCACCTACCTGCAGGCCTATGTTCCGGGGCGGTTGACTTCACGCCTTTCACCGCTACCCGATTCATCCGGATTGGCAGTTCGCCATGGTTTACCACACAAGTCGCCATGGCGTATTCTTCTCACAGCTCAAAGTGCGGGTGATTTATTGGAATCCGACTTGGTGATCGCTCTGAGTCAGCCCTCAAGAATTGCCGACACCTCGTGGATAAAAACCGGAAAAACCACCTTCCCATGGTGGAATGGCTTCCATGAGCGGGGAGTCGATTTTGTACCGGGGCTTAATACCGAGACAGCTAAATATTATATCGATTTCTGTTCGGAAATGGGAATTCCCTATCATTCACTGGACGGACTCGGAGACAAAGCCTGGTATGATGGACCCATAGTGCCTTACGAGGGAGCTGATCCAACCACACCCATTCCGGGACTGGACCTGAAGGAAGTCCTGACTTATGCAGCCTCAAAAAATGTGCGGATCCGGCTGTGGATGAATTGGGAGGCTGCCCGCGACCACATGGACCGGGCATTTCCACTTTACCGCCAATGGGGCATCGAGGGTGTGATGCTGGATTTTATGGACCGGGATGACCAGGAGATGAATCGATTTGTCCATAGGGCGGTGAAACTCGCTGCCGACAATCACCTCACGGTCACTTTGCATGGATGTCCAAAACCAAGCGGACTGGAGAGAACCTTTCCCAATCTTCTGAGCCATGAAGCGGTGATGAATCTTGAATATGACAAATGGGAGCCAGGCGGTATTCCACCGGAGCATGAAGTGACTGTACCATATACAAGAATGTTGGCGGGACCACTCGACTTCCACCAGGGATCGTTCCGGACAGTTTCTCTGAAGGAGTTCCAGCCCAGAAATGAAGCTCCCCTGGTGATAGGCACGCCGAGCCGGACCCTCGCAAGTTATGTGGTCTACCAGAATCATCTCTCCATGGTGGCCGACTCCCCGTCAGCATACCGGAATCTCGACCCAGGATTGATCCGGGCATTAAGTCAAATTCCAACAAATTGGGATGACACAAAGTTTGTTGACGGAGATGTGGGGGAATTCGTGGTTGTTGCCCGCCGGCACGGGAATGATTGGTATATCGGCGCAATGAACGATGAGACACCCCGGAATATCAGAATCAAACTGGCCTTCCTCTCAAAGAAGGACTACACCATAAAACAATTTAATGACCGTCCCGAACTCCCGCCATTTTTTGAATTTTCAGAATCTCTGGTGGCTGATTCCGATAGTCTCGACATCAGCCTGGCTGCGCATGGTGGGGCATACATTCGATTGACCCCCTCCGAAGACTGATTCCATCTCAAGTGGCAGGATCCAGATCGTCGAAGAAGTCGGTTTCGTCTTTGAGAAACCGGCGGACCCATTCTTTGATGCGGGTGGTGACGCGGCTGCGGGCGATATAGACGGCGCCTATGGAGAGGTCGAGTTCATCGGCAACGTCTTTTCCTGGTTCGTGATGGATGGCGGTGCGGACGAAAGCCTCCCAGGTTTTGGGGGCGAATTCCAGTTCGACGGCTTCCATGGCGGACGCCAGAGTCTGGCGTTTGAATTCTTTATCCCAATCTTCGGCTTCTTCGCGGGCGGGCTGATCCTCGATGAATCTGAGCATCTCTGTATCGCCTGATCCCTGTGGGTGCTTGTAGCGCGATTCGAGGAAGTTGTTGAATTTGCTGCGCGTCACCGTGAAGAGCCAGGACCTGAAACGTCCTTTTTTCGGATCGTATTCGAAGTTGGCAATGCTGCGTGAAATGGCTTTCATCACCTCCTGGGTCACATCATTCGCATCGGCCACCTGAAGCTGGTGGTTGATGCAGAACCCATAAACCAACGGGCGGTATATCTGAATGAATTCCCGCCACGCCGCTTCATTCGAGTTGTCCTTGATTCGAGCCAAAAGCTCGGGATTCGTATTCGGTGACGAACTCGCTTCTGAATCAAAATTGTTTTTTTTTGTTGTCCATATGTCCCCGTCGAATGCCTGAATTGAGATCTGCAGGTATTTAAGCGATAACCACTCCCAAAAGGCAACTCATTATCCACTTCGAATCATTTCCTGGGGGAATCCAGCCAGGCATGCCAGCTTCCGCCCCATCCGGCAATGCCTCCCGCTCATCGTTGCCGTATATTTCCTGATTGCTGATCCCGTTCATTTCCGTGGCTTCAGCCATGGTGTCCCAATGGTGGGGCAACACGCTTCGGCAGTGGAGTTGCGAAGACAAATGAAACCAGCTAATCTATGCAATGAAATCAGAAATTTCGGGATGATATGGCAGAATTGACATCGATGCAGCAGAGATTTGTTCTGCACTGGGGTGAGATGGGAACGAGATGGGGGATTAGTCGAACCGTGGCCCAGATCCATGCCTTGTTGTATATCTCGGGCAAGCCACTGAACGCGGAGCAGATCAGTGAAAGTCTGAGTGTCGCCCGCAGCAATGTCAGCAACAGCCTGCGCGAATTGCAGAATTGGGGAATCGTGCGCAAGACACCAGTGCAGGGCGATAAACGCGACCACTACGAATCCCTCAGCGATGTCTGGGAAATGTTCCAGATTATCCTCGAGGAAAGGAAAAAGCGCGAGGTCGATCCAACCCTCGCCCTCATCGAGGAAATCATGCAGGAAGCGAAAAAAGCCGGAAAGAATGAGGAGAGGACCGTGGAAAGACTCCGTTCATTGCATGATTTTTTCACCACGACCACGCAATGGTACGATGCTATCCACAAAATCCCCCGCCCCATGATCAAGGAAATACTCAAGGCGGGTGGCGGCCTGGCAGGACTCAATCAATCGACTAAAAAATCAAATAAAAGTGGATGATCCATTGGCATGCATCCCATCCCGGACTGACGGAGAAGCAAGGGGTGGCAGAATGGCTCGGCAATCCTTCAAACCCAAAGATGAAATGAATGACCGCGGCGCACGCTGGAGGCAGAGGATGCAGGGATTCCTGCTGGGGATGATTGGTCTATTCGCTGGGTCGATGTGCTCTGGAGGCGAAATCCGGGCGCGCGATCTGGGTATTGAGTTTGAAGGAATACCGGGAACATGGAATGCGATCACGGATGTGGCTGGTGTCGAGGTCGGTCACAGCACCCTCATCCGTGGGGAGGGACGTTTGGTGATCGGGGAAGGTCCGGTCCGGACTGGGGTGACTGCCATCCTGCCCACCGGGAAAAACTTCCGGAAATCTTTGCCGCCACCTCGAATCTCAATGGCAATGGCGAGCTGACTGGGGTCCACTGGATCGAGGAATCCGGATTCCTGGAGGAACCCATCCTCTGGACCAATACCCACAGCATCGGAGCTGTGCACGAGGCGGCGATCCAGTGGAGGCAGAAAAACAAATTTCATTCCGGCGGTCTGGCCTATGATTTTGCCGCCCTGCCAGTGGTGGGCGAAACCTGGGATGGGCGGCTCAGCGACATCCATGGATTTCATGTGAGGAAATCCCACGTGATGCAGGCTCTGGAGAATGCGACCTCCGGTCCAGTGGATGAGGGGAATGTTGGGGGAGGCACCGGCATGGTGTGTTTCCGCTTCAAAGGGGGAATTGGATCCGCGTCCCGGGTGCTGGAGTCAGGATTCATTGTTGGCGGACTGGTTCAGGCCAATTTTGGATTGAGGGAGGACTTCCGCATCCGGGGCATTCCGGTTGGCCGGAAAATACCCGACCTCCTGCCTGAGATGCATGGCATCCTCCCCACCTCCGAAGGCAATTCGATATTGGTGGTGATTGCGACCGACGCCCCACTGCTTCCGTTCCAGCTCAAGCGATTGGCCAAACGCATTCCCCTGGGCATTCAGAGAACCGGAGGCATGGGGTACAATTCCTCGGGCGACCTGTTTCTGGTGTTTTCGACAGCGGCCATCGAACCGCCGGACAGTCAGGGGGTCAGCCGGCTGGCCATGATGGACAATGATGCGATTGATCCATTTTTCCAGGCAGTGGTGCAGGTGACTGAGGAGGCCATCATCAATGCACTCGTGGCGGCGGAGACCATGAGCGGAATCAATGGCAATAAAGTGTATGCCCTCCCCCACGATCGACTCAAACAGGTGCTCGCCCAATGAGCTGGAATCAGGTAAAGTCCTGAGATGGTATCCAAGCAGGATTCAGGCCCCGGCACCAACCAGCAGTGCCAACGCAAACCCCGACTGTGGGAGGCGCTTATCCCATTGGTGTGTCTGGTTGTCTTTCTGGTGATCCACCTCCAGGTATTGAAAATGGAGGACCCGCATCTGGCCATCATGCTCGGAGTGGCGGTGGCGGCTGGCATGGGGCTTTTCCTTGGCTATCCCTGGTCGGCTTTGGAGGATGGCCTCGTCGAAGGCATTCAGATTGGCATGAAGGCCGTGCTCATCCTGATGGTTGTGGGCATGCTGATTTCCACCTGGATTGCCGCTGGGGTTGTTCCTTTGCTGATCCATTACGGATTGGCATTGTTGAATCCAAAGATATTTTATGTGGCGGCGTGTCTGATATGTTCTGTTGTTTCTCTGGCCACAGGCAGCTCGTGGACCACAGCCGGAACAGTCGGAGTGGCACTTATCGGGGTGGCCTCCGGACTCGGACTCTCTGAATCTGTGGCAGCCGGTGCCATTGTTTCCGGGGCCTATTTTGGAGATAAACTATCCCCGCTTTCCGACTCCACCAACCTGGCACCGGCGGTCGTGGGCGCAGAACTTTTTGCCCACATCCGCCACATGCTCTATACGACTTTGCCCGCCATGGGAATTGCTCTGGTGCTCTACGGGTTGATGGGAGTGTTTGTCGAGACCCAGAACACGGACACGGCACGGATTGAGGCGCTTCGAAGCGCACTGGCCACCCACTTCAAACTATCGCCCTGGCTGTTGCTGGCACCCGTTTCGGTGCTCATCATGGTATGGAGAAAACTCCCCGCACTTCCATCCCTGTTTTTCGCCACGCTTTTTGGTGTCTTTCTGGGCCTGGTGGTCCAGGGTGAAAGTCTCCACGACCTGGTGGGTTGGGCATTCTCAGGATATGCCTCATCATCCGGTCATGCCGAAATCGATGAACTCCTCAGTAAAGGCGGACTTGAAGGCATGATGTGGACTATTTCTCTGGTATTCTGTGCTCTGGGATTCGGTGGGATCATGATGAAAACCCACATGCTCGAAACCATCGCCTTATGGATCCTGAAATATGCCACCAGCAACTGGAAACTGGTTGGGGCGACCAACCTCTCCTGCATCCTGATGAACCTCACAGCATCCGATCAATACCTCGCCATCTCCGTGCCGGGCAAAATGTTCCGCCAGGCATTTCTCGGCAGAGGACTGGACCCCCTCAACCTTTCCCGAGCACTCGAGGACGCCGGCACCCTCACATCCCCGCTCATCCTCTGGAATACCTGTGGCGCCACCATGAAACAATACCTCGGTGTCTCACCCTTCGCTTTTGCCCCATTCGCCTTCTTCAACTGGCTCTCACCCCTCCTCTCCATTCTCAGTGCCCGCTTCGGATGGGGCATCAAACCCCTGCACAACCCGGCAATACCAACCCACCCATCAGAAAATCACAACAGCACCACATGAGCCCCTGACCGGAGGGGGGACATTCCTGTCCCCCAAATCCCAGTCCAGGTCTGATCGGGAATAACCCGGTGAGTCAGTTCACAGGCCCGGACAGAGTGAACCACCTGCCATTCCTGCACATTGGACAACCACGCAGAAGCCTCATTCCAATGTTCAAATGCCACCCCGGTGGAGATGTGGGGGTGGACCTTCCATCACAGGCTCCTCTTCTCCATCGATCGTTTCATGCAACAAGACTTCTTCTCCGGAATTCACTGTCCCGTATCTCCCACCGGACCATCAGCTCACCTTGCCTGCAGGGCACACCCGCTATCCGCTTTTTTATTTTTTGCAAAGGCAGGGCACCTGCAAATTCGACGCATTCATCCCCACCCGGAACACCAGAATCTGTCACCTTTTCCTTTTCAGTCTGCCTTCCAGCTGTCGTGATAATTTTAATATCCGTCCAGTCGGATATCAAAATTATCACGTTCGGCAACGTTTGTAGTCAGAATCCATGGAATCGGCAGAAAAGGACGTTTTTTTTGGCGAAAAACCCTGAATAAACTTCCATCTTCTTCCCCTGTCTCCCATTTTCCAGCCCCGCCAGCTGTCGTGATATTTTAATTATCCGCCCAGTCGGATATCAAAAATATCACGCGCCCAAACCGATGGATTCTGTCCCGCGCACCTGTTCTTTGATCAAACATTTTACTTGGAAATACAGGGTTTCTGAGTCATAAGTAGCGCAATCCAGGAAAAAATATGAACCCATTCAGTCAAAGTCACAGCATCCCTCCATCCACACCCAGTCGGATAACTGCGGATTTTCCCGGGAACTGCGGAAAAACCGCATAATAAAACTTTCTGCGTAATATGACGTGCCTCGTCAAAAACATCCTGATCGGTTTCGTGACGTTGATCCCGTGTGCTGCAGGAGCTGTCGCAGGTGGAGCGGTATGGTATTCCCTCTGGTGGGATCTTCATTGGATTCCCACACCACCGCTTTGCAGGTTTGTTCTTCCGTCGAGAGTGACCGGCTACCATGTGATTCACGCGGAGATGGTTTTCTGGATCTTCACGGTCGGCATCGGTGTTGGGATCGTGATGGTCAGGTGGCTTACGAAGCGCAGAACCAAGCGCTCCACCGAACCGCCGCCCCGCGCTTCAGTTTCGATGTGCCGGGATTTTCGGATGCTGGATTCGCTGCCAGCGCCCGACTCCAGCGGCGGTCGGTGATCTTCATCGTTGGCTGTGAGAGCAAAGCCACCACCCGAATTCAAGAACGTCGATCTGGAAATCGTCTCCAGATCGAAGCTGGATGCGATTGAGGCGGCTGTTGATGACAAAGCCCACGCGCTTTTTTGTGGGCCGATTCGCAGGGGTGTATTTCTGCTCGCGTTGGAGTGCAATTCCTACCCCAAAGATGCCGACGCAGCGATAACCAAGCTTTGCGCGGCAGTGGAAGGGCTAGGCAAATCCGAGCGTCAACTCTGGGAGCGGGCACTGAGGCGGACATTTGACGTGGGATACGGCATCACCCCCGGATCCCGTGCGGCCCACGTTGCACTTCGACCTGAGACTCTCAGGCGTGTGTCTGCCCTCGGCGCGACGGTCGCATTTACGTGCTATCTCGACGACAGCGAACCAGGCAGTCCAGCGAACGGGAGCCAGCCGTTTCACTCGGAGACAAATTCAACCTCATCGGCGGCTAGCTCCCGTCGCTGACCTTTGCGTTAGGCATCTTCATAAGGGCGCATATGCAGTACAACCTTGAAGGAAAAATATTCCGTTCCCTGACGAACACTGAGAATGGTGAGGTCGGCACCGACACTCTTTTTCACTACCATCAAAAGGACAAAATTGTTTCGGCGCAATACAGCGGAGGTAGCATTATCAGTGGTCACTTGATAGCTAAAGTTCTGCCAAGTGGCCAGCTTGATATGCGATATCACCACATTAATAGCAACGGAGAATTCATGTTGGGAAAGTGTTTATCATCGCCGGAGCTGCTACCTGATGGCCGTTTAAAATTCAAAGAGTCTTGGCAATGGCTATCCGGTGACATGTCATCGGGCTATTCAGAGATAGAAGAAGTCAACGATGCCCAACCCTGCGGTCAAGTGGGACTGCGCTAAAGCGCAGCCCCTTACCTTTACGTTAGGCAGAACTACGCGCACCGTGAAAACCGCAATCATTATTCTCCTCGGCTTGTTGGCCGCCTGCATTGACATTCAGGCCCAGGCGCCCAAGTCGAATTACACCGGGAAGGCGGCGGTCGCGGGTTTGGGCACGATTGCATTTCCGGAGGGAGAATGGTCGTTGGAGTTTCAGCGCATTCACGCCCCAACGAACGATCTGCACGTTCCTGATTATTTCGTTTTCAAACGAGTTGGCGACCGACTTGAGCGACTGACCTTTCTGCGTTATCCGCCCACCACCACGCCGCGTCAGCTCGGTCACATGCTCGATACAGTGGGCGAGACGATGGGCGATGGTCTTCCTTGGGAGTTGAAGAACGCCGCAAGCCGCAGTGGCGGCGTGATTCACCCATTGAGAGTCGAGCCTCCAGTCCCATCCGCGACGGAGCGCCATGTTACGTTTTCGTTCATTCATGTGCATCCGAGTCCGGCCCCTTCGTGGCTCTGCCACGCATTCCTGTTTTCCCACGACAGTTCTGCTTTCGTCATCGCTCACTCATCCACCTCAGTCATCAGCCCTGAGGATGTTCAGGATGTGAAGTCCCGTTCACAGTTTTCTCGGATCACCAAAACCCCAAGAGACAGATGACCGTGCCGCCTAACTGAAAAAAGGAATGTAAGCAACGCACGCTGGCGTGTGTTGGTTGCTTTCCATGGTTGAACGAATCGCGGGGAGTTACGGGCGGGCTTCCATTTCACATTCTCGTTGACGCCGTGTCAGACCGGACGGCTCTTCTGTTTCACACACTTCTCCGGTGTTGTGTCCGGAATATATTCCTTTCATATGCGGATTGTATATTTTTTATCAGTCTCACTTTGACGACCTGATGGGTGTCAGCTTATTTCTGTTCAAAATCCGGTCCGGAATTTGTGTTAATTTATATGAATGACATCTTCTCATTGAGAAAAAGTCAGTTTCTCAAGAATTTATAATTCTATTTCTATCGGTGTAACCATGACAAAACTATGCCCGTCATTTTGCGGGTTTTTCACTGGTTGGTTTGAGTTGATATTTTACTGATGGTCTTTTGAGTCGTTAAGGTTCTCTGGCCTGTCGGTAACTGTCATGTTGGTGCCGGAACTTTGGTGCGCGGCAGTCAGGTTTGATGGATTTCCATGTATGGTTGTATACGGGTTGCAGCCATGTGGAGTGCGGTGGTCATCACCGCTTTTTATGACTTGAGATACTCAGATAGTTTTTATATGAGTCTGAGTCCCGGGACGAGATACACACGCCGGATATATTTTGTACGCATTTTGAATAATCTGAATATTTCACGACCTGGTCAACGCCTCAGAAAGCGGTGGTGACCACCGCACTCCACATGGCACCGATTTCATGTGATGGCCGGCCGGATTCCTGGGTTCACCTGCCCGCCAGTGCGGATTGAGGGGGATCAGAATCCGGTTGATGAGATCGGTGTTTTGAGTCGCCTGTTTGATGCTGATTTCAATACCGGAGTCTTTTGGAAGCTACGACCATCATATGGACTGCTCCGGTCGAAGGCGACAACTATCCTGACAGGGAGGGTCCCCGCCCACTTCACACCTCAAACGTTCGCCAAATAAAGTGGCTCGCCAAATCCTCTGAGGTTTTGGTAGTTTACAGTACATGAAAGCGCGGTTTACCTATTGGAAAGAGAGTGATGGGTGGTATCTGGGATTTCTCAACGACCATCCTGATCATTGGACCCAAGGTGAGAGCCTGGATGATCTGAAAGAGCAATTGAAAGACCTTCACCGCTCATTCAGTTCCGAGGAAATTTCTGGGATCAGAAAGGTTGAGGAGTTGGAGGTTGCGTGAAGCGACCCGCCTCGTGAAGAAGCGGACATCACATTTTCCACAACCCAAAAACCGGAAGATCAGAGCCAATGCCTCGGCATCGGGAGATCAATGAGATACTTGCCCGAAGAATATTTCACCGTCTATGTGAAGGAGAAAATGATTAAAATGGAGAACCAGGCAGCTCACCGAACGCGGTTCCCGCGTCGAGGCTTTAGTGTTGGGCAAAACCATAGAACTATGAAACACCTCCTTCTATTACTACTCGTGACTCTGATGCTTGGATGCTCAGAGGAGAGAAAAGATATCATCAATGTTCCTTCTGAAGATACTGAGATGAAACGCGGCGATCCTTTCAGCTCAGAAGTCGATAAATGAGTTCTGGGCAGCACGAGATCAGATGGGAGAAGAATTCGTCGGATTACTAAAAGTCTACTTTCCTAGCAAGGAGGCTAACGAAAACGGAGAACACATGTGGATAGAGCCAATTTCAAGAGATGTGAATTCGATCACTGGTAAATTACTCAGTATTCCGGAATGGATTGACTATGTGGAGGCCGGGGATGTGGTCACTGTTACAGTAGAAGATGTCACGGATTGGCTGTACGTGGAAGGCGGAATGGCAAAAGGTGCGGTGACCGTGAACCTTCTCCGTTCCAGAATGACTCTGGACGAGAGGCGCGCTCACGATGAGCAATATCCGTTTAGGTTCGACTAACTGCAGTGACGCTTTTGCGACATCAATGCACATTAAGTAAGAGTAGGGAACGACCGCTGGCGTGCCATCCCCAATCCTTTGACATTATGCAAAGAAATGAATGCGCCCAAAGACATCGTGGATCATTATCTCGGCGAGTTCCGGGCGGGACGATGCGACGACGCGTTTCACTGTTTGATCGAGGCGGATCCCGCGGTGATTTCCGATCTCATCTGTGCATATGAGGATACGACTGACCTTAATATCAAGGTTTTTGTGATCGAGGTGATTTCAGAGTTTCATCTTGATTCGTCTCCCGGTTTTCTTCGCCACGCCTTACGCAGAGACGAACCTCGAATTTGGAAGGCTGCCCTCAATGGGATTGCCATGGCTGAAACTGCTGAGGCAGTGGATGCGATGGATCATGTCCTCTGGTCCGTTCACGACTCTGATAAGAAAAATTGGGTTGAGGAGGCTATTACTGATACCAACGCGGCAAGAATGAAGAGGACAAAACAAGACGGTTCATCCAACGGCGGTTAACGCTCCTGGTTGAATTCAAGCTTCCATTCCCGCCGTGGATGTATTAAAGAGACGGGCATTTGGAGGGCATCGATGAAGGACGCAACAATACGAAGGATTAATCTCGCGAGTTTTATTACCTCACTGATCGCCATCGTGCTTGGTGTATTGGTCGGCATACTCGGCGTCTGGGGCGTGATTCCCCATAAGGATGCAACGCTGTGGCGGATTCTCGCCACCGATGGCATCGTCTTCGCCGGAGCGGTATTGACGAATCTGGCAATTGCGTGCTATCGCAAACCTGGCGGAGACGTCGCCTGACCAGATAATCAGATGAATGCAACGCACTCTGGCGTGTGTTGGATGCCCAACGGCAATTATATTTCCCCATTCAGCGACAGTTATTTTTCCCCATCAGTGAGGCTTGCCGGTCAGGCCCCGATCCGACCCTATTCAGAGATGCTGGAGATAGAGTTGCTGGTTGGGCGCTTACGATTGAACGTTTACGAATCAGCGACAGGATTGTCGCTGCTACCTTGGGGAGTCCATGATTGCCCGGGGACGTATGGCAGCGGTTGCCGGACGTGGTTCTATGTGATTTTCGCCAGCATCGCCATGGCGGCATTATGGCCAGCAATGCCGCTGACTCCGCCACCGCGGCGGGCATCCGCACCTGCGAGATAGGGAAAAATCACGCCGCAACGGGGCGGACGGGGTTCCCGCAAGTTCATGGGGTTGATGCCATGCGGACGCTCCGTGCGCCCCGTTGGGGCGCTGGCTATTTGCTTGCATATTTCCCAGGGTTGGCACCCTGGGCTTTCACCGTTGGCCCCGTTGGGGCCGCATAATTCCAGGTGGATGGTGGCCCATTTTCACCTCACCCGGAAATAATTACGGTGCATTTATTGAATATATTCCTCTCTGTATTTCCTGTTCATTTTCATGGATGCAGCGACGGACGGGATTCATTTTTTATCAGCGTAATATCCTCGAGTAACCTCTTGAGTGCGTCAGCTCGGGCCGACCTGGGAATGCCCGCTGAGCTGACGAATATTCTGATAGTTTGCCTCGCCGGGCCTGTCGGAAAAGGAGAGGAGACTCAGGTCATCACCAAAGCGGTTGAGGAAAAAAATCCGACTTTTTTATATTCATGGAGAAAAACCAAGTTTAAAAAATTAAGTGATGTCCAGGCGACCGATGACTCAAACGGCTCAGCGGAAGCAAACACGAAGGAGGAAAATGTGGACCCACTTCCGCCTCCCCCCGCCGCGTAGTGGCTTCATTCAAAAAGTCGGAGATGGGGACGACGAGGAAGCCGTGTGATTAAATTCGAGCTTTCCCCCGGCGCGCCATTCCTTTAACGTTCTGCCAGAAGTAATACCGATCGGCACCTATGGCGGCAGCATACATCGAGACCACGATTCCGAGCTACTATACCGCCCGGCATGCCCGCTCGATACTCCAGGCGGGTCGGCAGCTTGCAACACGGGAGTGGTGGGACAGCGGATGTTCGGGATTCGATCTTGTGACGTCCACTGAGACGTTGAATGAATCCGGAGAGGGAGATCCGGAAATGGCAAAGGCGCGGTTGGAACTGCTGAAAGGGATTCGGATTCTCCCGGTTACGGAGTCTGCCGCTGGATTGGCGCGCACGCTTGTCGCCTCTGGTCTTGTGCCGGCGATTGCGTCCCCTGATGCCGTCCACATTGCCCTTGCTTCCGTGCATGGGATCGACTTTCTTGTTACGTGGAATTTCAAGCACATTGCGAACCCCCACACCAGGGAACGCATGCGGGCAACCATCAACGAGGCGGGTCATCGCATGCCGGTGATGTGCAGCCCCGAGGAGCTTTTGAACGACGATGAAGATATCTGACCATCCCTGCAAAGTTGTTGATGAGGTGATCACTGAAGTCCGTGCGATCAAGCGGGGCATTTCCGAGCGTCACGGCAACGACATCGACCGCTTGCTTGCATCCCTGATCGCTCAGGAGCGCACTTCCGGAATCCAGAATGCAGAACAAGCTGACGCTGGACAACCCGCTGTCCGCCCTGAGGTCGAGCCGGCGGGAGGGGAATGACCCCGACACCGAAGCGAAGGGATACTCCCGGTAGCGGGTGCCAGGCCACAGAAGCGGAAAGCCCTGCGTGCGAGATACCAGAATTCCAGTTTAAGATGTCTTGCGCGGGAAGTTCCAGCCGGACATTCATGTCTCATATTTTCCGGGTTGCCCAGGTTTGCTGGATGGCTCTGCTTTTTCTCAACGCTTCCAGATCGATATTCCCGGCTCATTTCCGCGGGATGTGCGATTTGTTTTTCAGCCCATGCCCTGATGTGGGTTTCAGCCGGTCCGTGTCCCTCAATATAAATTTATACAATCTTTCACCGGATAGGAGTCTACTTTCCATTGGGATCAACTTTTGCCTGGCAGAAAATGTTTTTTAATTTGTATTTATATATATCTATCATTCCGCCGCAACGCGGCGGACGGTGACAGCCCAGGGTGGAGTGAGGAACGAGCGCAACCCTGGGAACCGCAACCCACATCCTCACCGCCCCAACGGGGCGGACGGGGTTCCCGC
>JAJOIW010000180.1 GCA_021209225.1 Verrucomicrobiota bacterium | reverse complement strand
AGTCACGTCCAAGAAAATTTTCTCCCCCGAGAACGTTCCAGTTCCCGCATTCCTCCCGGATACCCGGGAATCACGTGAGGAACTTGCCCAGTATTACCAATCGTGCGCGCGCGTGGACGCCGGACTCGGGCAATTAATGGATATTCTGAAATCCACTGGCCTCTTTGATAAGACGCTGATTCTATTCACTTCTGACCATGGCATGGCCTTTTCAGGCGCCAAAACCACTGTCTACGAGGCGGGACTCAAAGTTCCATTGATTGTCAGAAATCCATATACCAAGGTGAGGGGCATCCGCTCCAGGGCCATGATCAGCCACATAGATATCACCCCCTCCATTCTCGACTTCGCCGGGGGACTCGATCCCCATACCAACGGACCAGAAAACTGGATCCATCCCAATGAATACTGGAAAAATAAAGACTATGCCAACCGCGAAAACCGCAATGGTGGCATGGATTTCCGCTCCTATCATGGGCGAAGCTGGATTCCGATTTTATCGGACCCGGATGGGACACATTGGGAATCTGTTTTCGCCTCACATACGTTTCATGAAATTCAAATGTACTATCCCATGCGTGTCGTCCGGGACCGCGAGTATAAACTGATCTGGAATATTGCGCACGGCTTGCCCTATCCCTTTGCCTCGGACCTGTGGGCCGCTTCAAGCTGGCAGGCACAATATAAGATGGGACTCGACGCACCCTATGGGAAGAAATCTGTTGGGGAATATATCCACCGGCCGGAATTCGAATTTTTCCATATTGCTTCTGACCCGCATGAATCGAAAAACCTGGCAGGCCATCCGGATTACCAGCACCTGATGGAGGAATACCAGGAGAAACTCAAAGAATTCCAAAAAGCCACCCATGATCCCTGGATCATGAAATGGGAATATGAATAAGTGCTCGCCTGGATCCCGATGCATTTGTCACCAGGTGAAATCGGTGATATACGGTTCGACATGAAACGACCGATCCTGTATCTCGTCCTGCTGCAGACCATTCACACGATCCCGAGCCTCACCTGCGAGGAACTGAAAATGACACCATTCATCTACCCGGAAACAGCCCAATCGGACCATAGTGACAACTTTTTCGGGACGATTGTGCCCGATCCCTATCGATGGCTGGAGGAGAGCGATTCCCCTCAGACCAAACAATGGATCGCAAGCCAGGTGGAACTCACCAGTCAATTCCTGAGCCATCTCCCAAAGCGGGAATCGATCCGCGAAAGAATCACCGAACTCTGGGATTATGAAAAGTTCGGGGTGCCATTTCAGCGGGGCGACCGACTTTTTCATTTCCACAATTCGGGGCTTCAGAATCAGAATGTGCTGTATGTTCGGGATGCTGGTGCCTCGAAGGCCCGGGAACTGATAGATCCCAATACCCTGTCCACTGATGGGACAGTGGCTCTCTCCTCCATCGCCGTCAGCCCCAATGGAGAATGGTTGGCCTATGCCATATCCCGCAGCGGCTCGGATTGGAAAGAATGGCGCCTGAGAAATATACAAACCGGCGCGGATCTTCCGGACTCAGTCCAGTGGGCAAAATTCTCCGGAGCATCGTGGATGAAGGACAGCAGCGGCTTCTATTACTCGCGTTACGACAAACCGGAGTCCGGCGAGGAATTTGACCAGGTGAATTATTACCAGAAACTCTATTTCCACCAGGTGGGCACCGATCAATCGCAGGATATCCTGGTGTATGAAAGACCAGACCACAAGGAATGGGGATTTTCTGGTGAAGTCTCGGAGGATGGCGAATACCTCATCCTTTCCGTCTGGCAAGGCACCGCCACCCAGAACAGGCTCTTTTATAAAAATCTCACATCCCAGGACAATCCAGTGGTGGAGCTACTCAATGATTTTGATGCGGAATACTCCTTTCTTGGCAACGACGGCCCCACCTTCTGGATCAAAACCGACTTGAATGCGCCCAAAGGCAAAATTATCTCCATCGATACCGGAAACCCGCAAAGATCGTTGTGGAAAACCTTGGTGCCACAAGGAGAATCCACTCTCACTTCCGCCCATATTGTGGGGGACAATCTGATTCTCCATTACCTGGAGGATGCAAAAAGCGCCATTAAAGTCCATGCGCTGGATGGTGTGTTCCGCCGCCAATTGGAGCTGCCCGGCATTGGATCCGTCTCGGGATTCGATGGCCTGCGCCAGCAATCACGCACGTGGTATTCAATGACCTCATTCAATACGCCAGGGTCGATTTACCAACTCGATCTGACCACACTGGAATCCTCCCTCTATTCGGAACCGGAACTGAAATTCAATCCACTGGATTATGTCACAAGGCAGGTTTTTTTCCCGAGCCATGATGGCACCCGCATCCCCATGTTTATTGTGCACCGGAAAGATATCGACCTGGCACATCATCATCCGGCATATCTTTATGGTTATGGTGGATTCAATATCAGCCTCCCACCACGATTCTCCGTGAGCAACCTCGCGTGGATGGAAATGGGTGGCATTTACGCACAGGCCAATTTGCGCGGAGGCGGGGAATACGGCGAGGAATGGCACCAGGCTGGAACAAAACTGAATAAGCAGAATGTTTTCAATGATTTCATCTCCGCTGCGGAATACCTGATTGAAAAAAATCTGACCTCACGGGAGATGCTGGCCATCGGCGGTGGATCCAATGGTGGACTGCTGGTCGGAGCCTGCGTCAACCAGAGACCGGACCTGTTCCGCGTCGCTCTCCCGGCGGTTGGGGTCATGGATATGCTGCGGTTCCAGAAATTCACCATCGGCTGGGCCTGGACATCGGACTATGGCAACTCAGAGAATTCGCCTGAGGAATTCATGGCCCTGTATGCCTATTCTCCCTATCACAACCTGAAGCAGGGCACCATATACCCATCGATATTGATCACAACCGCCGACACGGACGATCGGGTTGTCCCGGCTCACAGTTTCAAATACGCCGCCCGACTCCAGGAATGCCATGCCGGCTCCAACCCGGTCCTGATCCGCATCGAAACCAAAGCCGGACACGGCGCCGGGAAACCAACCTCCAAAATCATCGAAGAGGCCGCAGATAAGTGGGCATTCATCCTCAACGAAATCCATACCCCATGAATAAAATCCACAAAAAATCCAGTTGAGAATATATATATATTCATTCAATAAAATTGAGGTGTATTCAGTGAGCGCATCCGGCAGACTCAACTGGATATTTAAATTCCTGGGGGGCCCGATCCGGATCGGGTATCCCATTCCCGGACGACGGGGCTCACATGAGACCAGAGCTTCCCATTCAATCCTTGAAGGCCATGGATTGTGCCATTCACGTATGGTTTTCCATGCAAACTCAAACTTCCCATTTATTTTCCGCATCAGCGCGTGTTCATGCTCAATTAGTGGATCGCGGTTTTTGTCTAAGTCCGGGGAAATAGAGATGGAAAAAATAAAATTCAAGCTGGATTTTATCCCGAATCGGGGATATCAGGGAGACGGATGAGCAACGTTCCATCCTGGACACCACCAGTGAAAGCAAAACTGGAGGAGATCAGGAACAGGATTCCTTGCATTCGTCAGTTGCCGATAGTCATTCACTTCTAAAATTCACCAATGAATGTGATTCAGGACAAATTTTTATGAATATATCCTCACTGAAATGGTCTTCGTTGTGCCTGTGTTTATTTTCAGTTTGCTGGATTCCCAGCTGGGCAGCAATTCCGGTTCTGCATTGGAATTTTGATGAGTCGGAAGGATTGGAGGTTTTTGATACGGCCCTCCAGGCGGACCATGGTTTGATATTGAATTCACCAATAGCTGGGGATGTGACTCGGGAGGTGGGAATCTTTGGGAAAGCAGCCAGCTTCAATCCCACTAATATCCCGCAGGATTGGAATCCGGTGACAATCGAGAGCCAGTCAGTTGGCAGTGACTTCTCAATCCGTGAGTATCCAATTAACGCAGTAGTCAGCCTGTTTGAATGGGAGGCTGATTTCGGGATTGGGTTCTGGTTCCGTCGCTCAGAGGTCATGAATCCGAATTCCGGGCTGCAAATTCTCACCTTTGGCAGAGCCATGACCATTGGAGTTTCCTTGACGACCACCACTGAGGGAATCAAAGGAACCCTGAGCTGGGACTACACCTGGGATGGCTTCAGCCAGACCACAACCACCCCACCAGACAGTTTCCAGGTTGAGGAATGGAATCATTTTATTCTTCAAAGGGTGGGCTCCCTCTCCCGTATTTATAGAAATGGAGATCTGGTTGGGGAAACAGATCTTTTGTCCGTTTTTCCAGCTGGCGAATACGATACCGACCCGGAACTGGCGGATAAATCTCTGGTTCTCGGCGGCAAATTAGATTGGTTTCACATTGAGCCATTTGATCTCGATGAGTTTTGGATCTGGGAGGGCATCCTGAATCCGGATCAGATGAAGTCACTGATCCGAGAGAATACCCTACCTGAAGCAGGGATCCGCATACAGAAAGTGGCACTGGATGGCACGAAGCTGTCGATTCAATTTCAGGCCCCACCTGCCATACCGGCCTCAGGCTGGCTGGTGGAGGGATCCAGTCACCTGGACACATTCCCAGAGAACCTGACCTCTCAAACTCAAATCAGCGAAATCCAGCCAGCCAGTGGCAATTATCTGGCAGAAATTGACGTCTCTGGAAAAGGATTATTTTTCTTTGTGAAGATTAGTATCCTTGAATAGTTGATTGACTTCCAGAAGGAGATTTCCGGCAAGCATCAGATATATTGCAGATCGTCGACCTGAGCCGAATTGAGGACAGGATAAAAAGGCTGTATATAATCCGACTCAGTCGGAAGGTTGATATTTCCGTCCGCAATCGACGGATTGTAACAAAATTTTCTGTTTACAAAACCCACACCTAAGATTATTGGTCAATGTAATCATCAAATCGGAAGATCGGGTCTGCCTCGAATCGTGTTCAGATCTACACCTCCAGTTGGGTGGCTTTCGACATAATGTATGACAGGAGAGCCATGAGACAACTTTCCAGTTTATGGATTCTTGGACGCCTTGCCTTACTCGCGATGATGTCGGGATTAGTGGGTGTGACTCCAGTGTCGGCACAATTTTCAGTCTACTATCAACAAGGTGCCCACGTTCGATTGAATGGCCACGAAATCCCTGCAGTTTATTTTGACGGGCACGATGCCGAAATCCGGGAAGACAGGCCTCAGGAAAATTTCAATGGTGGTTCCGGTGGATTGAATGGGGTTGAGGGGCCCAATTCAATTGCCATCATTTCTTCAAATGATCCCGCAGGCACCGACCAGGCTACTGCTTACCTGCTTCGCTTTGATGAAATCTTTACGGAAAAGTATGCACCTATCCCCCCAGGTTCTCACATTGAGAGTGCCTGGTTGGTGCTGGATTTTGAAAAAGCCGGCTCGGTACCACGGCTATTTCGCTGTGAGGTTCCCTGGGACGCCGCCACAGTGAACTGGAATAACCTGGGTTCACCGGGGAATGGGATTGAAGTGGGTTCAGACGCGCAATTCTTGAGGGACATCCATCCCCCACTTCCAAGAATCGCCATCGAGGTCACCCCTGAAATCATTGAATGGTATAGAGATCCGGATGCAGTGAATGGATGGGCTGTATTACCTGGAGGTTCCGATCCACTAAGACTCAAAACAAATCATTTCAGAGATCCAGAGCAAATTCTGGGCGGTATACCGGCATTTGTGCCGGGTGGACTTTGGGGCATCCGCGTGAACGGAACGGCTCTGCAACTTACGGATCCTCAACTGCTGAATGAGGGAGCTTTCGGCCCACCCGCACTCATCGTTTATTTTTCGATTCCCGAGAACCAACCACCACCCGTTTTCGATGAGGAAGAGCCGCCTCCCGGAGGCGGAAACGGTGGGGATGGGGGCGGCGGGTTCCCGTCCGAAGCAAATCGACTGCAAATGGCCGGCCACCCAAAGAAAGAGGCGGTGATCCGGTGGCGAGATTGGCCCGACCGGAAGCAGAAACTTGTGGCAAAGAACGATCTGGAGGATGGAGAATGGACCGATACAGTGCCTGTTGATGAAGTCGGTCCTGGGAGATTTGAGGGGCGGGAAACGACTGATGGACGCTCGACCAGATTCTATCGTGTCCAACAGTTGGACGAGGATGGAGACGGCCAGGCCGACAGGAGTGGGGGTGCAACAAATGCTGCAGGGGAGCGCTGTCCTGAGAATGTTCTATCAGAACTTTTCAAACACATTGAACGCACCGGACGACGATTGCAGGACGCCGATGATGAATTCAACCGCAATGCAATCGTTGAGGAGATTCGGACCGCACAGCTGTTGTGGGAATTTGCCAAACGCTATGCCTCGGGTGTGTATGCCGTGCCATTTGATCGATCTGTCAGAGGCTTTCTATCAGGTAAGAAGGAGTTGAAACCCATTCTGCCCGATGGGAGGCTCGGTGTGGGAATTCTCAATCCCCAACATGCAGCGCAGATACTGCGGGACACAATCGAGTATCTGCGGTTGATGTTCTGGTGGCGACTGGTCTATGACAACTCCCTGAACGACTTGAAACGACAGGAGATTCGAAATTTCATTGATGATTTGAACAATCGTCTGGCTCAATTGAATGCACTCAATCCAGCCAATGCAGGATTTGCCAACCAGTTGCGCACACTTCAACAGCAGATTTGCAATCTGTTCGATAGCGCCCGCATCCAACCGGAGAGCGCCGTTGGCGAGTTAATCACAAAATTGATGGTCTGGCTCGCCCAGGAAGGCATCACAGGGCTGATCAAGATCATGCTCGCCGACACCTTCGGCAAAGGATTCATCAACGGGACCCTGGAAGGGGTTGCTGCGGCCGC
>JAJOIW010000060.1 GCA_021209225.1 Verrucomicrobiota bacterium | reverse complement strand
GGAACGAGCGCAACCCTGGGAACATCAACCCACATCCTCACCGCCCCAACGGGGCGGACGGGGTTCCCGCAGGTTCATGGGGTTGGTGCCATGCGGAGACTTCGTGCGCCCCGTTGGGGCCGCTGAATCCCAAGTGGATGATGATGGCCCATTTTTCCACATCATCCGGGAAAAATTCCCACGCGTCTGTTGAATATATTTCTTTATGTAATTCCAGTTCATTATCTTGGATGCTCCCATGGTGTTCCATTCGTGCAGCAACGGACGGGATTCATTGTTTATCAGAGGATTATCCCTGAGAATCCTCCTGAACGAGGCAGCACGGGTCGACCTGGGAATACTTCTGGAGCTGACAAATGTTATAATATCAAAAATGCTCGCCGGTCCTGTCGGAAAAGGACATGAGACTCAGGTCATACGCAAAACGGTTGAGGGAAGAAAAATCCGATTTTTTTATATTCGTGGAGAAAAAACCGAGTATAGGTGATCAAGTTATCCTGGCCCGGCAGGAGCACCCCACGCCGCTGGGCAGTTGGACGGGGCAGATGATTTGTTCCCCACTGTTGCATCCGGCCGGGCGTTTCCGGCGGTGGTCGCTGAGCCTGGACGGTCAGGCAGGAAGACAACTTGACAGAAGCGATGCATCAGCGACGATGCGTCATGGACTATCGCGACATCATCACGATTGAAGCTGGTAAGAGAAGTGGAAAAGCGTGCATCCGCGGGATGCGGATTACAGTCATCGACGTGCTCGAGTATCTGGCTTCCGGTATGACACATAACGAGATCTTAGCGGAGTTTCCGGAACTGACCGAGGATGACATCCGTGCATGCCTTGCCTATGCGGCCGATCGGGAGCGCAAGCTTGTTCTCGCTTAGGATGAAACTGTTGTTTGACCAGAATCTCTCAAGTTCCCTTCCTTGGCGGCTGAGAACGAGTTTTCCAGGTAGTCTTCAACTGAAGAGCATCGGAATGATGAGGTCATCGGATTTGGAGGTTTGGAATTACGCCAAGAATGAAGGTTTCTGTATCGTATCCAAAGATTCAGATTACTACCAATTGAGCATTCTTTATGGATGGCCGCCTAAAGTTCTTTGGTTGCGGGTTGGAAATTGCTCGACTGATAGAATCGAGGAGTTGGTGAATAATCATCAATCGGTAATTCATAGTTTTGGAGTGGATCCAGTTCAAAGCATCCTTGTTCTTCAATAGTCGCTCTATGGGTTTTTTCTTAATCCAGCACCCCCCTCCCAATTCGTAATCAAGCGATATGAGCACCCAATTGGATAAAGGAATTCAGGCACCGCACGCTTGTATGTATTGGATGCATTCCATGGTTGAACGAAACGCGGTAAGTTACGGGCGGGCTTCCATCTCACATATTTTTTGGGTTGCCCGGGTTTGCTCGGTAGCTCTACTTTTTCACAACTCTTCCGGACCATTATTCACGGCTCAATTCCGCGTGATATGTGATTTGTTTTTTGACCCATTCCATGTGAATGAGTTTCGGCCTTTCCGTGTCTCTCATTTTAAATAATCTTCCATTGGATAGGGGGCCATTCTCCACTGGTTTCAACTTTTTCTCCAAAAGAAAATTTCTTTTGGTTTTTTAATTATATATATCATTCCGCCGCAACGCGGCGGGCGGGGTTCCCTCAGGTTCATCCGGTTGCCACCATGCGGAGGCTCCGTGCGCCCCTTTGGGGCGCCGGGTGTTTGGGTCACATATTTCCCAGGGTTGGCACCCTGGGCTTTCACCGTTGGCCCCGTTGGGGCCGCAAAAAGAAAAGGGCTGAAATCCCGACCCAAACCTGGTTCCGTTGGCCCGGGCCATCAGCCCTGGGATTTATTTGGGAACCATGAACCTGGGGCGTTTGCCCCAGGCTGTGATGGATGGCACCTTTGGTGCAGAATCCGCCATGAGCCTGGACGTTGCGAAGGAAAAGCCCGCACGACCAGACCGGGTTGGAAGCGTGTTTGCAGGGTTCACGCACCGGTCAATTCAGAACTATCAGGGCCGACTTGCCAGGAAGTGAAAAAGCAGTTGGAAATACCCCAGACGCCAGCCTGAAAAAAGTCCAGGAAATCAATCCTTTCACAAGGGTGGGATCCGATTGAATGCTGATATTCACATTCATCTCGGGCGCCTTCGAGAAAAGATATGGGTGGAAATAAATCCGCATTTTCCCGCCGCAACGCGGCGGACGGTGACAGCCCAGGGTGGAGCGAGGAACGAGCGCAACCCTGGGAACCGCAACCCACATCCTCACCGCCCCAACGGGGCGGACGGGGTTCCCGCAAGTTCATGGGGTTGATGCCATGCGGACGCTCCGTGCGCCCCGTTGGGGCGCTGGGTATTTGGTTGCATATTTCCCAGGGTTGGCACCCTGGGCTTTCACCGTTGGCCCCGTTGGGGCCGCATAATTCCAGGTGGATGGTGGCCCATTTCCACCTCATCCGGGAATAATTACGGCGCATTTATTGAGCATATTCCTCTCTGTATTTCCTGTTCATTTCCATGGATGCAGCGACGGACGGGATTCATTTTTTATCAGCACAATATCCTTGAGGAACATATTGAGTGAGTCAGCCCGGGGCGACCGGACCACCCGGCGGCCCGACTAACTCAAACGGCTGAGTGAGGTGAGCCAGCTTTTTGGACTGAAAATGCCCTGAATGGGAACCAGAACGAATAGGTGCAAATCCCGAAGAAGGCAGGAGGATGTTTTCATGACAACGGCTATGGAAATGGCATCCGTGAATGGGGGCGTCGGAATTTGTTGGAATACGGACGTGCGACCCAACTGAATGCCTTTCGTAGTGGATCATTGATCACCCCTGGACCTGAGAATTGGAATTGCTGAATGCATCGGACGATGACTTGACCAAGATGGGAAAGATTGCGTAATGTGGGCGACTTGACTGGATCAACTGAAAGCTTGGTTCAGCAAATGATGACAATAATTGATTAGAATCACGTGAATATTTCTGCAGACGATCTTGGACCGTGTAAGAAGCTCCTTCGAATTGAGTTTGATGGATCGGAAGTCCAACAGGAGACCGATAAGATTATCCAAAACTACATTCGGAATGTGAACCTGCCAGGATTTCGCAAAGGGAAGGCACCAAAGGCTGTTATTCTGCGGAATTACCAGAAAGACATCGAGCGGGAGGTCGAGTCCAAGCTCGTGGATCTGGGGCTGAAAAAAGCCTCGACCGACAATGGTTACCGATTGGTTTCGGTCATTGACGTTGAGAAGCTCAGTCCCAATGTGAATGGACCGTTTCAATTTACAGCGAATGTGGAAGTCGAGCCGTCATTTGCCATCCCGACATACAAAGGGCTGAGAATTGAGGTGGCAAAACTCACGGTGAGCGAATCGGACATTGACCGGGGAGTTCAGGCACTTCGCGAGCAGAAAGCATCCTACGAGGCGGCGGACGGGCCATTGGAGAAGGATCATTTTGCGGTGGTGGATTATTCAGGCACCATTGACGGCACGAGGATCAGTGAGTTGGTGCCGCATTCGGCCAGTATAGGATCCGGCCACAAGCAGTGGATCAAAATGGATATGACCGATCTGCAGCCAGATTTTCCGGCAGCCTTACTGGGACATGGAGTGGGGTCGAAAGTTTCCATCGAGCACAATTTTCCGGATGATTTCCACGTGGTGGAGGTTCAGGGGAAGACGGCACAATACGAAGTAGAGGTGCTCGAGATCAAGCGCCGTCAGCTCCCTGAGGCGAATGATGAATTCGCTCAATCGTTCGATCAGGAATCGATTCAATCCCTCAGAGAGGCGATACAGAAAGATATGGAGGCGGATTCTGAAGCCAGGCTGCAGAAGGACATGCGCAACCAGCTGACGCAGAAGATCATGGAATCTGTGAACTTTGATGTTCCGGAGAGTCTGGTGGAGAATGAGACACGTCAGATAATCTATGATATTGTGTATCAAAATCAGAAAGCTGGCGTTTCCAAAGAGGATATAGCCAGGCATACCGATGAAATTTACGCATCGGCGAGTGCGTCAGGCGCGCAGCGGGTGAGAACTCGGATGACATTCCTGTCGATCGCTGAGCAGGAGAAGATTCAGGTGAGCCAGAATGAATTGGCCCAGTATATCACGTATCTGGCTGCCAACTATCAGATGAAACCCGAAAAACTGATTAAAGATCTCCAGGAGAAGAATGGCGTTGGTCGGGTTGTCGAGGACATAAAAATAGCGAAGCTCATGGATCTCCTCAAAATACAGAATGAAATTATTGAGGTTCCCAAGAGCCGCAGTGAACTGAACCCTGCGGACAATGCGGGCTGAATTCAGAATCTGATTGGAGCACATGAATCAACCGAAGCTGGAGCTTCGGTTTTTTATTTTTGATGTGGGGGAAAATGATTTCAGGGGGTGAGCATTCCGGATGGATGGGAGGTCTCGCTGTTTGTGACAGCTGGGGACTCCGGAGATTCAACGAATGGGGAGACCAGGCGGAAATCCGAGAACTCGGATTCTGTTTGGACGGTGAATGGGATAATCCCAAGAGCCCGTCCCTGGATATGAAAATGCATGCGATGAATAATAGGAAGGGCGAGTTCCCCGCCAATGAGTTGATAGTCGGTGCGCACACGGAAGGAGGTGATGCGGACCCCAGTCATCGGACTGAAGGTTTGCTGGGACTCCAGCTCGAAGAATTCTATATACGCCGGATCGCGATGAACACGAACCAGGCAATGAAGTGCTTTCATGAGGTCGGTCAGTCCGCGTGCGGCGTCCTGAGAGGCTCCAGTCGTCGATGCCTCCAATTCAATCCGGGATAGATCGACATTATAATCGATGCGGTCTTCCTCATTGGACACCTCATGAAAAACCAGGACCCCGGCTAGGTCCCGATCGTGCACCCCGGGATTGAGATCCTTTTTTTCATTTTTCTTTTCGAGGGATTTTGATTCGTGGAGGTGCACACCGAGGGGTTGGAGCAGGTCGGCTCCATTGGGTTTCTGTCTGGCAAGATAGTCGACCAATTTCTGACCGGATGGTGGACGCCCATCGAGCATCCAGAGTTGCCATTGGTCGGCAGGCGGCAGAGATGGATCAAAGATTTCGAAGGTCGTGCCATCACCTGTCAGTCGCTTCAAGGAAAAGGACCATTCCTCAAAATTCACGGATTGATGACGCATGGTGGCGGCCCGCAGTGGCTCAGGCAACCACTCCAAATCCGGCACATCCAAGGCCCGCATGGGTGAGCAGGAGATCCCGGCAATCACCAGACAAATGAAAAACCTGCGTATTGTGACTGATACTGTAAATGACATACTCCCGATTTTATTGAGAAGTCCACGAACTGTCTTTCCACCAGAATGATTCATAATGATCTCCTGAAGCATGTGGCAGTCCATTGATTTTTCCGGCAGGTGGGACCAAACATTCATTGGATTTCACCATAGCCACAAGAGGATGAATCAGGTGGCAAACAGAATAAAAAAACGGTTGGCGGGAATAATGGATCCCACCAACCGGAAATGAAAAAATCCGGTGAATGGACAGATGGTCCATTCGATGGGCTGTGTCAGAGCTTGCTGTATGGTTTCTGGACCAGGAAGGTCTGATGGATTTTTGAGACAGTATTTTTATATTGTTCGAGACCGGACATTTCTTTCCAATCCGGGTGGTTGATGAATTTTTTCCAGTTGGCATCCCGTTCTTCCATGTCTTTGAAGGCGAGCATGTAAACAAGATTTGGCATCTCTTTTCCGGCAATGACACCACCGAAGAAAATACCATGCAAACCGGTTTTGTTAAAGATATCAATTTCGCCTTCATTGAACATGGCAACTTTCATATATCCCTTGTATTCGCTGAAGCTTTCATAGTTTCTCAATTCAAACAGCTTTTGTTCGGCTGTGGGGCTGGTTGTTTTTGGCCAGCCGGAGAATGCGGACATGAGGGTGATTTCCATGCGATCGAACGCGCGCTGATCTTTATTTTCGAGGTAGATGTAATCCGCTGAGGAATCCAGGAACTGCCCATCGGCGACGAGCCGCTCGGTGATGGCCAGATAGTCACGGATATCATTGAAGGAAAGCAGCATCCAGATGGAGAGTCCGTCTTTCTCCTTATTATGTGCTTCAAAGACACCAATGCTTGGGATTCCCTGGCGGCGGAGAGCAGGAACATAGGAACCACGGAGAAAGTTGTCCACCTTGTTGTGCTGCTCTTCGGTGGAAATGTGATACTTGATGAGCGCGCTGATCTGGGGCGCGTCATCAGCGACAGCTTTCACTGCCATGGATGCCATCATGGCAAGGAGTGCAAAAAATGTTATTGAGAATCGAGTCTGGTTATTCATCACGTCCATTGATTTCCCATTCAGCGCAGGTTGTCAATTCCCTGCCATGACTTTGTGGCATCAAATTTCAAACTTTCCCGGGAAATTTGGAGGTTCCGTGGAATTCGGGTCCGATCCAAACATCCGGGGGTGAATCATGCTGGGCGATGTCCGTGCAGATGTTTTTCGATCGATGCGGAGAATTTCTTCTGAAAAAAAAATCCCGACTCAGCCGTTGGGGGCCAGGTCGGGATTGAGAAAGGATACGAAGGATTACCTCATTGCAGGCTGGCCATTCTGGCGCACCTCACCGGCGCGTTTTCTGGATGGCTTGCGGCTGACTTTTTTGCGCATTGGGCCTGAGGCATCCTGGTTGTGGGCTGGTGGACGGAAGGATTCGCGTGAATCTGCAGCTGAGGCGGAGAATTCCGGACGTTTGTCATCGGATTTGTTCCGGCGCGGGGCACCACCCTCAGCATTTGACCGGGGTGAATACGGACGGGAGGCTCCCTCAA
>JAJOIW010000061.1 GCA_021209225.1 Verrucomicrobiota bacterium | reverse complement strand
TAAAGGCCATCACAGTGGCCACCTCCAACATCCGGTTGTCATTGGAAACACCTTCTTCTCAGATCAGCGGTCCATGAATCTGAAAACCGGCGAGATCCTCTCTAAAGACCTGCCTGAGAGACGCGGATGCGGCACCATGTCGGCAGCTCAGAACAGTGTCTTTTTCCGCCACCATTTTCATGGCATGTGGGATTTAAAGACGGATAAGCGCACACAATTTGAAGGCATCCGGAGTGGATGCTGGTTGAGCCTGATTCCGGCTGGCGGATTGCTGCTGGCGCCGGAGACCAGTGCCGGGTGTTCCTGCACCCATTCCATCCAGACCACAGTCGCCTATATCCCCACCGCTTTGCAGAAGATCGCCGGCGGTCAGTAATATCACTCATCCATTTCGTGATCCCCCTGGCTTGCACCCATCATGCAGGTCAGGGGTTTTGATTTCCCGGCATTCCGGGTTTGACTTGCAAGCCATGTGTTTGTCCCTGGGCTTCCACTTTCAGCGTGGCAGTTGGCACGGCGGTTCAAGTTTGTCGTGACGTGTATTTGATTTTCTGGAAAGGGATCTGCCATACTCCGGGCATGACAGCTTTCCGCATACGGATTATCCGCATATTTTCCACTTGTTGTCTCGGGATGATGATCCTGAGTTCTGTATCTGCAGAAGGATTTCTCAACCCGGTGATCAAGGAAGTGCAGGGTTGGAAAGTGCATATCGACCCGGCCTTACTGGTGGGGGGGGAGCAGGACGAAATCGGAGAAAAAGCCATAATCATGCTGGCTAACCACCTCCAGCGCATCGAAATCCTCATGCCCGCAAAAATCCTCCAGGATATGAAAAAAATCGAGATATGGCTCGAGTACCAGAATGATCGCCTGGGGGCCATGCAATATCATCCCAGCCAGCAATGGCTCATCACCAACCGACACGATCCCAGACTCGCCAGAAAAGTGCATATCACCCGGGCCTCGGATTTACTTTCCCGACAGCAAATGCTCAAACATCCATTCGTGATTCTTCATGAACTGGCTCATGCCTACCATGATCAATTCCTCGGATTCGATCACCCGGACATTCTGAAAGCATTCCAGTCCGCCAGAGACTCCGGCCTCTATCAGGAAGTCCTGCTCTATACCGGAGAAAAAGTGCGGCACTATGCACTCACCAATCACAAAGAATATTTTGCTGAGGCCACCGAAGCGTATTTTTACCGCAATGATTTTTTCCCGTTTGTCCGGGCTGAACTGGAGGCGTACGATCCGGTCATGCATCAACTGCTGGTTGAAATCTGGGGCCCTCTTGAATGAATGAACCCGCACCATCATTGGCCTTGTCCCGGGCGCATCGACACCCTGGGGGTGAATTTTATTTTCGATGTCCATCAGTACGGGTTAAATGGAGGGCAATGAAATCAAGGATGACAGGCACGTTTCGTTTTTTGGCTCTGATCCTCATGAGTCAGTTGATATCCGGTGTTTCCGGGTTGGCCGCAACGTCCGGGAGTCCACCAAACATTGTGCTTGTCATGGCAGATGATCAGGGATGGGGAGATGCCGCCTATCAGGGCCATCCGCATCTGATAACACCGGAATTGGATCGCATGGCTGCGGAAGGTCTGGTCTTCGATCGATTTTATGCGGCGGCCTCGGTGTGCTCGCCGACTCGGGGCAGTGTCATGACAGGCAGGCATCCCAATCGCTTCGGCTGTTTCAGCTGGGGCTACAGCTTATGGCCCGAAGAACAATCCCTCGCAGAATTAATGCGAAGCGCTGGCTATCGCACCGGGCACTTCGGCAAGTGGCACCTGGGATCGGTGCAGGCCGGAAGCCCGGTGAATCCAGGGGCCCATGGATTTGATCGATGGATTTCAGCTCCCAATTTTTTTGACAATGACCCCATCCTCAGCGATCAGGGACGCGCCATTCAAACTCAGGGAGAAAGCTCCATGGTCACTGTGGAAAAAGCGCTGGACTTTATCGATCATTGCGCCAGGAATCAGGAACGCTTTTTCTCTGTAGTCTGGTTTGGATCGCCGCATCTGCCTCACAAAGCTGCCGATGTGGATCGGGCACACTATGCTTCATTGCCCGTCGAGCAGCAGAATTTTTATGGGGAAATCACTGGTATGGATCGCGCGATTGGTCACCTGCGTCGGGGATTGGAATCCCGGCAGCTCGCGAAGAATACGCTTGTCTGGTACTGCAGTGACAATGGTGCATTGCCTCGGGTGGGATCCAGTGGCCAGTTCCGCGGGCACAAGGCCCAGGTGTATGAAGGTGGCCTGTTGGTTCCATGCATCCTGCTTTGGCCGGATGTGATCAGTCAGAACCGGAGGGTTTCCGGTCGGGGAAGCACCTGTGATATATTTCCCACTTTGGCTGAAATCGCAGGTGTGGAGTCCCTTGTCCGCCACCCATTGGATGGGATCTCACTGGCCCATGTCATCCGGGGAGAAAAATTTGAAAACCGTCCGGATCCCATGGGTTTCTGGAATTTCCCCTCTCCCGGAATTTCAACTCCCAGCCAGGTGTGGATGCGCGATCTGCTCACGGCTCAGAACGCTGGATATGAGCCACTCCAGCCGGATCGGCTCAGACCCGATGCCCGTTATATCCAGAATCTCCACGATAAGGCCTTTCAATCCGGCCACTCAGCCTGGATCCATGGATCGTGGAAACTGCACCGCATCCAACCTCCTCAATCCGACTCCATCACCTGGGAAATATATGACCTGGAGAACGATCCCAAGGAACTTCACAACCTCATCGATTCTGTTCCGGATCCACTGCTCACCAGGCTCAAAACTGAATTAAAAAATTGGCAGGCCAATGTCATTCATTCCGTCAATAAAAACGACTACCTCATCGATTCCGGAAAACCATCAGAATAATCCGCCTGATAAAATTCCAGCATTCATGCCACAGCGGGATTTTCCTGGTGCGCCTGCGTCCCCCTGGTCATGGATGGAGTGAGTCTGGTTGGATTGGTTCCGGTTCTCTGAAAGGTATTTTCGACTCGTCACGATTGGCGATGGCTGTGACACTGGGGTTTCAGATATGAAGCGATCCATACTATTTCATTTTGTGCTGATCCTTGTCACCGGGTTCATTTCAGATGTCGTGGCTGGTCCCTATTCCCGGGATATCGTGAGCAATGACAAATGGTTTTGTGAAATCCAGAAGTTCACCGAGAATGACAAAGTGTCCCCTCCGCCTCAGGGCGGTGTGGTTTTTGTGGGAAGTTCCAGCATCCGGATGTGGAAATCTTTGGAAAGTGATTTGCCGGATTACCCGGTGATCCGTCGGGGATTCGGGGGATCACATATGTCGGATGCGCTTTATTTTGCCGATCGCATTGTCATTGCATACAAGCCCAGCACGGTCGTTGTCTACGAGGGAGATAATGACCTGCAGGATGGGAAGTCCATCGAATCCATCACCCAGGATTACCGCAGATTTTGCCAACGCGTCCATCAATCCCTTCCCGATTGCCACATTCATTTCATCTCTGTGAAAGCCTCACTGGCCCGCTGGAATAACCGGGAGAGGATTCGCGCATTGAATCAATCCATCCGTGAATTCAGTGCTCAGGATAACCGGTTGAAATTCATCGATGTTTTTCAGCCCATGCTGGGTGACGACGGAATGCCGGAGAAATCCTTTCTGGATAAGGACGACCTGCATTTGTCCGCTGCGGGTTACAGATTGTGGACCAGAGTCATCCGTGAGTCCCTCGATTCTGCTCATCAGTCACCTTCGGCCAAATAATTTCCCCTGTGAATCGAGAAGGGATAGTTTTCTCCGAAGCCTTGCTGTCCGGGTTCGGGTTTGATAAATTCCATCCCGAATCCATTTGGTAACCTGATATGAATCTCATAGCCCAAGCCTCAGCCGGAACCATCGACTATTGGCCAATAGCCGTATTACTGATTTCGGTGCTGTTTATCGTGATCTCCATAGGAGTGATGAAACTGCACCCGTTTATTTCCTTGCTGGCGGCAGCGGTATTGACGGGATGGCTTTCCGCTGAAGGCGGGAATCTTATTCATAAAGCGGACAATTTTGCTTCGGTGATTGATACGGTGGCGATTGGATTCGGATCCACCGCCGGCAAAGTGGGGCTGGTGATCGCACTCGCATCCATTATTGGAATGTGCCTCATGGAGAGTGGGGCAGCCGACCGGATCGTCCAGGCCTTCATCAACCTCTTCGGGGAAAAACGGGCCGGGTGGGCACTCATGGCGAGCGGGTTTTTCCTCTCCATTCCCGTCTTCTTCGACACCGTGTTTTTTCTTCTCGTTCCCCTGGCCCGTTCACTGGCCCGGCGTACTGGAAAAAATTATTTACTGTATGTTCTGGCGATCGGCGGGGGAGGCGCGATCACGCATTCGATTGTTCCGCCGACTCCCGGGCCGCTTCTCGTGGGAGAGTTCCTGGATCTCGATCTGGGAATACTGATTGTGGCCGGAATTCTGGGAGGCATTCTACCGGCTATAGTCTCCCTCTATTTCGCTAAGCTCATGAATAAGTATTTTCCTATTTCCTATGCCTCGACGATTGGTCCGCGGTCTGCGGGTGGCGAGGGCATGAGTGAGCCACAGGAATCGGCTGAGCCGGAGCGGAAGTTGCCATCCTTGTTCGCTTCTGTTTTACCCGTCATTCTGCCTGCCTTTCTGCTGGCTGCCGCCTCGGTTATTGACCTGGTGGAGCAAACCCGCTTGAAGGCTGACATAGCGGATGAAATCATGGCTGTCAGCGGAGAAGGGGCGACTATCGATCCGTTGGTGGTGAAAGAAAAATTCGACCTTGAGAAAAACAATTTTGAGCGTTACCCCCTCTATCACGCCATTGCGCAGTTTCTGGGCGATAAGGTGGTGGCGTTGGGGATTGGGGCCCTGCTGGCTGCGATTGTCATGTTGGAATTGTCAGGCGTTTCCCTCTGGTTGCTGACCATTATTTTTGTCACTGTCGGGATCCATTCCGCTGTTTTCCGGTTTATTGATTTCAGTGGCCAGGTGTTTTCATTCAACCTGTTTGGAATGACGAACTCCATAGGTGTGCCACTCCTTGTCTCCTCATTCATCTTTATACTTGGGATCCTGGCGGCCACCTGGCTTATTCATAAGTCTGCCGGGAGGAAGCTGGGCAATTTCGGCAAACTGTGCAGTGGTCCATTGGAGACCGCCGGGGTCATCATTCTGATCACAAGTGCCGGAGGAGCATTTGGAACCATGATTCAGAACACGGGCATTGCCACAACCGTCAGTGAGATGGCTCAGCTTTACAAAATCAACCTCATCCTTCTTGCCTGGGGAGTCACCGCATTTGTTCGCATTGCTCAGGGATCCGCCACAGTTTCCATGTTAACCGGGGCAGGATTGATGGCTGCAATTCTCAACGAGCCCGGATTTTCTCTTCCCTATCACGAGCTCTACATTTATCTGGCCATAGGATTTGGATCCATCACCTGTTCGTGGATGAACGATTCCGGATTCTGGATTGTCGGGAGGCTCTCCGGTTTCACAGAAAAGCAGACTCTGGCCACCTGGACACCCATGTTGACTCTCATCGCTCTGGTCGGTTTGGTGCAGACTATGATCATGGCTCAATTTTTCCCTCTGATTCCATCCGTTCCAGCGGCAGCACCCGGCATTGAGGCGGCTTATGTGGCTCCGACCCCGGACCCGGATGCCGCCTCCCGCGCGTTTATTGCTTCAGTCGATCCATTATGACTCTGGATTCCCCTCACAAAAAAACAGGCCACTGGATCCCGGACGGCCAATCCCATTCCCAACCCACGGTGGCTGTGCTTTTTTGTATGGCCATCATTCTGGGACTCTCAGCCTGTGGGGATAATCACAAGAAATCCCCCCAACTCACAGGCGACCAGAGTTCGCAGACTATGCCTCCGCTTCGCTTGAAGGTGGCCTCGTCGTATCCAATGACTGTGCCAATTCTGGGAGAGAATATTCAACACCTCACCGCGAGAGCATCGCGTGCCAGCCAGGGATCACTCTCCTTCAAAATTTACAACCCGGGCGAACTCGTGGGCACCCTGGAAATACTGGAAGCTGTCTCCAGTGGCAAAGTGGAGCTCGGGTATTCGGCTGCTGGATTCTGGAAAGGGAAGCTGCCCGCGTCCCCCTTGTTTGCCACGGTACCCTTTGGTCCGAATGCCAGTGAATACCTGGCTTGGCTCATCGCAGGGGATGGGATGAACCTCTACCAGGAAATGTACGACCGCGCCGGGTATAACGTCAAAGTTCTTCTCTGCGCCATGATTGCCCCGGAAACATCCGGCTGGTTCTCAAAAAAAATCGAATCCCTTCAGGACCTGCAGGGTCTGAAAATGCGCTTCTATGGATTGGGAGGCAATGTCATGTCAAAACTCGGAGTCTCGGTCTCACTGACACCTGGGGCGGAAGTCTTTCAGGACCTCGAGAAAGGCGTCATCGATGCCACCGAATACTCGATGCCCATCATTGATGAGAAGTTGGAACTCTATAAATTGGCTAAATTCAACTACTTCCCAGGCTGGCACCAGCAGTCCACCACATTTGAACTCCTCGTGAATCGCAAGGTCTGGGACGCCATGCACCCCACCCAGCAGTTGATCCTCGAAATGGCGTGCCGCGACACCATCGTCCATTCCATTGCCCATTCTGAAGCCGTCCAATCCCAGGTCCTCCTCCGCAATGAAAAGGAACGCGGGGTCGAATCCGTCGATTGGCCACCTGAAATCCTCGACGCATTCCGCCTCGCCTGGATGGAAGTGGTTCAGGAGGAATCCCGTAAGATCCCTTCTTCGCCAAAGTCTGGGACAACTTCTCCAACTTCAGATCCCAATACAAAATCTGGGGCGACAAAGCCTACCTGGATCCATCCCCCCAATAACTTCAGCAAAAGGAACCCAAGCTGAACAACGCTGGGCACTCATGGAATGCTCCAAGCCC
>JAJOIW010000174.1 GCA_021209225.1 Verrucomicrobiota bacterium | reverse complement strand
CCGGGTGGTCCCTTGCGCCCTCATCCAGGGACAGCCACCATCCGCGGCATCTCCATCGATACCCGGACTATCCGGGAAGGGGAGGTATTTTTTTGCCATTCAGGGAAAGAATTTTGATGGCCATCAGTTTCTTGATCAGGCGTTCCAGCGCGGGGCTTTGCTGGCTGTTGTGAATCGGGGACGCGTTCCAGCAGGCAGCACACCATGCCAATCCGCACGCCTCCTCGAAGTGGACGATACGATTCACGCACTTGGCAATCTGGCCTCGGCCCTGCGTGAAGGATTTTCCGGCAAAGTGATCGGCATTGGTGGATCCAATGGGAAGACATCGACCCGCGAGTTATTAGCCAGCGTGCTGGCTCCATCCCGCCAGGTGGTTCAAAGTCCAGCCAGTTTTAATAACCACATTGGTGTCCCGCTGACGATTTTCGAACTTTTACGTCATCCAGCGGACATACTCCTGCTCGAGATGGGCGCCAACCACGCGGGTGAGATGGATCACCTGTGCCGTATCGCTCAGCCGGATGCCGCTATCCTCACTAACATCGGTCCGGAGCATCTCGAGTTTTTTCTTACTTTGGACGGAGTGGCACAGGAGGAATTTGCTCTTCCCGGATGCCTGTCCTCATCCGGGTGGGCCGTCCTGAATTCCGATTGCCCGTATACCGATTCGACCGCTCCGTCGCTTGCCTGCCAGGTTCGCACAGTCGGATGGAATGCCCGGGCCGATTTGAGAATCTCTCATTGGTCCGCTCACACCGATGGGGCGCACTTCTCGACTCAATGCCTCACGCCCGGTTGGTCCAGAGATTGGCAGGTGCCGGCTTTTGGCAGGCATCAAAGCCATAATGCCGCCATGGCGATTGAAATGGCCCGAATGCTCGGGCTGTCCCCAGCGGATGTTTCTCTTGGACTTCAGAATTTCAAGCCGGCTCCAATGAGGATGGAATGTCACCTGGTGTGTGGAATCCATTTCATCATGGATTGCTATAATGCCAATCCGGGTTCCGTCCGCGCGGCCTTGGAATCCTTGAGCGATTTCCCAGTGGCAGGACGTCGGCATATGGTTTTAGGCGAGCTGGGCGAAATGGGGTCGGCGATGGATCCGTATTTTTCCGAGATTGTCGATTGGGCAGCTGCCTGTGGCTTGGACAATTTAATATTGGTCGGCAGTCAGGCTCACCGGTACCCACTCCATCGATCGACTCCATCCTGCCCACTTCAGGTGCTTGCATTTGAAACCCAAAGCCTCGCGCTCCCATGGATCATTTCCCATATAGAGGCGGGAGATGGGATCCTTTTCAAAGCTTCCAGATCCTCGTTTCTCGAGCGTCTGGCTCACTTGGTGCGATCGGCACTTCAATCACAAATGGAACCTGCCAACTGATCCCATGCTTTATTACCTTTCAGAATGGATCACCCAGAGTGTTCAAGGCAGTGAATGGCAGGACAATCTTTCTCCATTGCGCCTGTTTTCATATATCTCGTTCCGGAGTGCGGGTGCCTTCGTCACAGCATTTATTGTCAGTCTCTCGTATGGCCCCATGGTTATTCGTCGACTGGTCGCTCTGAAATTCGGACAGAATTATGCTGATGTCGCCACCCAAAGCGGGGCTCGGAAAGATACGGCCTACGCGAAGATTGGGGTCCCTTCAATGGGTGGCATGCTCATTCATCTGGCGCTCATATCCTCAACCCTTATCTGGGCCCGATGGAACATATTTGTCCTGCTCTGTGTCTCCGGAACCGTGCTTCTGGCCAGTGTCGGGTTTCTGGATGATTACCTCAAAATAAAGAAAAAAAATGGAATGGGAGCCTCAGGACAGCTCAAGATCGCAGTTCAGCTGATTGTCTCGTTGGCCATGGTTGCCGGTCTCTATCAAAGTGATCATACCAGATCTCTCGTCACCGAAATTTCCTTTCCATTTATGCTTGAGCCATGGCGGGACGTGCTCATTCTGGGTGCGATTCTCACCTTTCTGACCATTACCGGGAGCTCAAATGCTGTCAATCTCACGGACGGAATGGATGGATTGGCTATCGGGTGCACCATCATCGTTTCGTTTGTATTTCTGATTGTCACCTACGTCACTGGTCACAGGATATTTGCAGAATACCTCCTTATCACCTATGTGGAAGGAGCCGGAGAACTGACGGTTCTCTCAGCCTCGCTGATTGGAGCCGGCATGGGCTTTTTATGGTTCAACTCTCATCCAGCTCAAGTCTTCATGGGCGACACCGGGTCGCTGGCTATTGGCGGACTCCTGGGCATGATGGCAATCATGGTTCATCAACCATTTCTTCTCATCGTCGCCGGTGGCGTCTTTGTCATCGAATGCCTGTCGGTCATCTTACAGCGATTTTATTTCAAATATACCCGGAAGCGGTCCGGCGAGGGGAAGCGCCTCTTCCGGATGGCTCCCATTCACCACCACTTCGAAAAACTCGGTTGGCCCGAAAGTAAAATAGTCATGCGGTTTTATATCGTTTGTATTCTTTTCGGGACTCTGGCACTTGTCACCTTGAAAGTCCGCTGAATCTGTTCACATGCCAATAGAGAGGTCAACATACTTGGTCGAATCCGGGAATATACTTGAGAGTCCCGGAAGTCGGGGGGATAATTCTGTTGATGAATCAGAGGCATCCATCGCGTCAAACCTCTGAAAAAATTATTACAAGATTATGAAAAACAGGACAAAATCCCAATTAGACAATTCACTGGAATCGGGTAATTCCCATCGCAGCACATGGGTCTCGGCAGCCGTGACCATCGGGGTCCTGCATTTGGCTTTTTTTGTTGGTCTCGTCTCACAGGGATGCAAAAAGGATTCTCCCAAAGTGAATTCCTCAGCCAATGGGTCAGGAAGCGCGACCAATCTTCTCGCGAACATCCCCAAACCGCAGAGCCTGCCAGGTGGTTCCAGCTTATCTGGGGGGCTTCCATCTCCAGCCACTGCCAATACCCTGCTGAATGGGAGCAGCTCCCGTCCGAACCCTTTGACGAATTCCGCCCCCACTTATCCCAATACCTATTCAAATTCTTCTGGTGGCATTGTGGCTTCCAGCAATCAGACTGTGACCACTGGCTATCCGCCCACTGTCGGTGCGTCGACCCCGCGTCTCAATCCTATTGATCCGGAGCCCGGCTATAATAACCCATCCACTTCCAATCCTCAGCGAACGGAAAATTCCAATTCCAATTCCAATTCTCAATCCCGTCCGCTTGTCATGGAGGGTGTCGACAAGGTTCAGCCTGTCACCCCAATGACGGGAACTCATTCCAGCACCTCCTCAACCAACACAAATTCCAATTCCACCACCCCGTCATGGGCAGCCGGGTCAGCGAACAACCCGGCAGTCAAATCAGTCACTCCGTATTCCCCGTCAAGCACCAAGGATGTCACCATTCAATCTGGGGATACCATCAGCCGCATTGCCCTGCAAAACAACTGCTCGGTCGATGACATCATCCGCCTCAATCCGGAAAAATTAAAGGATCCGGCCCGCATCCAGATCGGATGGATCATCAAGTCCCCCTGCTCGTCCAAAGACATCCAAGGACCCATCCGCGTCCGCGCCTGCGAAAACCAGCCCAAAGCCACCTGCTCCGGGCACCAGCCAGAACATCACCAGCCCCGCAGCCAACACCTCCGGGAAATACACCGTCAAACCTGGTGACTCACTCTATTCAATCAGCAAAATTTACAAAATATCCTGGCAATCCATTCAAAAGGCGAATGGCCTGCCCACATCCGCCATCAAGCCAGGACAGGAACTGATCATACCTGGACAATAATTGGCGACCCAGACATCATGGCCTCAACCACATTCTACCCTACAAAAGAAGTCATTCAGAGCACGGTAAAGGGGGGGAATTTTTATTTCACCCCGGTGCTGATGCTCCTGGTTTTCGGCTTATTGATTGTGGGACTGATGTTGTTGGCCAGTGCCCATATGGGACCTGGCACAGATTCCTCAAAGTCAAACAATTCGAGCATTTCCGAGCTGGTGGTCCAGCCGGATTCGCAGCCTGCTCAGTTGACACTGTCCTCGCCGGTCAAGTCGATAAAAAGACAGATCATTTTAGGGTTCATCGGAATCGTCCTCGGTGGAATCGCCTACCTGGTGCCACATCGATGGATGAAATCCTATACCTATTTCTTTCTGGTTTTTCTGGGCATAATGGCGATGCTGGCGTCCGTTTATGTCTTTCCAGCCAAACAGCAGAACTCTGTGCGGAGTGTGAAACGCTGGACACAAATACCCATGACCAGCGCCACGTTTCAACCTTCGGAGGCAGCCAAGCTGGGTTTGGTGATGATGATAGCCACATGGGCTTACGTGAATCCCCAGCGGATCAAAAATCTTTTCCACCACCGAGGATTGCTCCCCCTGGGGCTGATGGTTGCCACGATTCTGGGAATGATTTTTGCGGAGCCTGACTATGCCACCACTCTGGTGTGTGGGGTAATTTCGTTGGTTTGCATGTATATTGGGGGAGCTTCATTGCGATGGGTGATGATATTTCTGGTGCTCCTGTCGCTTCTGGTTGGGATCACGGTCACGAGTTTTGTGAAAAACCGCAGTGAGCGTATTGAATCATGGAAGAACCTGTGGAGTACTGAGTATGTCGAAGTGAATCGCCAGCAATTGTTGTCCATCAATGGGATTGCCCGCGGCGGGCTTTTTGGAACCGGCCTCGGCATGGGGATCAGTAAGTTCGGACGCCTCAGCGAACACGACAGTGATTTCATTATTGCTGTGGTGGCCGAAGAACTTGGATTCCTCGGCATACTGGCCGTATTGAGTTGTTTCTTTTTCATTCTCTACGCTGGTTCAGTCATTTCCATTCGCAGCCGCGACCTGTTTGGCCGGGTGCTGGCTATGGGAATCGTCACTATGATTTCCACCCAGGTACTCCTGAACATAGCCACGGCCACAGCCTTGGTCCCGAATACAGGGCTCACATTTCCGTTCTTCAGCAATGGTGGAACGAGCCTCGTCCTCATCCTGGTAGCGATCGGCTTTCTCATGGGGGTCGAACGGGAAGCTCGAGCCCCAATCATTCAGTCACCTTCGCAAAACCCATTTGATTAAATCCATGGAATCGCAGAATATCCCCTCAGGATTAAAGAAACCTTCCATTGCCATTGCCTGCGGGGGAAGTGGCGGGCACTTGTTCCCTGGAGTGGCTATCGCCGAGGAATTTTCCGATTTTGGAATCCCCGTCGAACTTTTCATCACCTCCAAAAAAGTCGATGAGGCCGGAGTCAGCACTCTCAAAGACATCAAAGTGCACAAATTGCCGGGTCAACCCTTTTCCCTCCGATCCCTCCCCGGATTTTTGTACAGTTTTCTGGCCAGTTACCTTGAGTGCAGTCGTCTGCTGGCGATCACCCGCCCCAAGGCAATGATAGCGACCGGGTCCTTCGCCTGCCTTGGACCTGTTTTGGCGGCCCGGAAAGTCGGAGCCAAAATCTATCTGCACGAAGCCAACTCAATCCCAGGTCGAGCCGTCCGCATGCTGGCCTCAAAGGTCGATCGAATCTATCACTTCTTCCCCAGAATTGAAAAACGCCTTCCCGAAGCCTCGTGTCTGAGATTGGGGATGCCTGTCCGCCGGCAATTCGAACCTTTTGATTCCATGGCATGTCGACTCCAGCTCGGACTCAACAGCGACGGGCCAACATTACTGGTCATGGGAGGCAGCCAGGGCGCCAGGCCGATCAACCGCTTCCTGGTGCAGAATATTCTCGGTTTGCAGGCTGCCATTCCCAATCTCCAGATCATCCATATCACCGGCCCATTCGATCTCGCTGATTCGCTCGCCCTCCAAAAAAGGAAGGATGTGCATCTCAAAATTATTTCCCGGCCATTTCTGACAGAGATGGAATTTGCTTATGGGGCCAGCAATGTGGCCTTGTGCCGATCCGGGGCTTCGACCATCGCTGAACTGGCGGCCATGAGAGTGCCATCCATACTTGTGCCATACCCTCAGTCTGCGGATGGGCACCAGGCACTCAACGCGAAACTTGTCGCCGATTCGGGCGCTGCTTTGCTCTGTCCACAACATGAATTGCAGCTGGATCGCATTGTCCCTCAGCTCAAAAAACTCTTTTTCGATCAGTCGGTGCGTTCCGCAATGATCGACCAACTGGCTCACTGGCATTTTCCAGATTCTGCCGCCCGAGTGGCGGAGGATATTCTGAGCCACCTCGGAATCCATGGGAAACGCCAGACCCCGGAATTTGTTTTCACCCGGAAAAAAGCTTCTGAATCCTGACGCGGCGACACATGACACAAAATCAGATCCAAACCAAATACCACAGACGTGATTCCCTGGCATTGATTGAGGCACTCTCGAAGCTGATTTGTCCTCAATCCCAGTTGCACCATCAAATTCCGATGGCCAACCGCACCACACTCAGGGTGGGTGGGCCAGCGGACTGTCTCTTCATTCCATCCCAGGATGAGGACCTGGCCAATGTCGTGAGGCATTGCAGCCGTCACCAGGTTCCCTGGATGGTTGTGGGCAAAGGGTCCAACCTTTTAGTCCGCGACGGTGGCATAGCTGGCGTGGTCATCCAACTGAACCATGCCCACTTTCACCGCATAGAATTCCATCCTGAGAAGTCTCTGATTTGCGGTGCCGGCAGTCGACTGAAGGCCGTCGCCAATGCAGCTCGGGATGCGGCGCTCACTGGCATGGAATTTCTTGAGGGAATTCCCGGAAGCGTCGGTGGGGCCCTGCGTATGAATGCTGGCGCGATGGGAGGGGAGATTTTCGATTTACTCGATTCCGTCAGATTCATGGATTCGTTTGGGGAGGTGCATGATCTGCAAACGATTCCGTCAGATTCATGGATTCGTTTGGGGAGGTGCATGATCTGCAAAAATACCAGTTGCAATATCATTACCGATCCTGTCCTTCACACACTTCGCATATCGCGCTGAGCGCGTGTCTCTCCGGACGGCCAGGACAAACCGAG
>JAJOIW010000021.1 GCA_021209225.1 Verrucomicrobiota bacterium | reverse complement strand
GCGGTGAAAGCCATACCCTGAGTTCACCCAGACTCACCTTGTTAAACAATCGTCCAGGTATCATTTCTGACGGCAAAATCCAATACTACTACGAGGAATACGAAGTCAAACAGACCATCACCGATAGGGCAGTCACCTCATCCCTCACTCCGAAAGGCAAACCAACCACAGTCACTTCCGGCGTCACCATGAAAGTCCTCGCCAGCATCGGCACCGACGGCGAAACCATCCTGCTCGCCCTGAATCCGGAAATTAACCAGGATGTGCAGCTCATCACATTTGCTGAAGTGCAGGACGGCGAAAACCGCTTCGAAATCCGTCTGCCTGAGTCACGGACTCAAAGCCTTGAGACGCGTTTGTCAGTCAAATCCGGTGAAACCGTTGTCATGGGCGGGGTTTTAGAGCGCAATCAATCCACCTTCGTGGAATCCGTTCCGATCCTCAGCCGGCTCCCGCTGATCGGTGCCGCATTCCGGCGTCGGGTCGAATTGGATAAACCCCGGTATCTTTTGATATTCGTGCGGGCGACAGTTATTTCCGAGAGCGGCGAATTCATCAACTACTCAAATGACCCACTTTTCAGTCCACAGGATGGTCCGAGTGTCCAGATGCCTATCGAGGAAGGTTTCGGCAACACGGTGCCACCCCAATAACATTGCTGCCGGCAAACACTATTTACTATCAAAGTGGGTCCATGGAACCCCGGATCACAAGAGAGACAATCTGCCCTCAAAGGATATATGGTATTTAATTCATGATCGATTTCGTCAATTTAATCAGTCGCAAGAAAATTGTGATCGATCTGGGTGCATGTGACATTAAGGTCCTGCTCCTTGAAAGAACATTTGAGCGCATTAAAGTCCTGAAATGCCGCCTGATAGATTTTGCGGATGGTGGATTCATGACTCAGGATGAATCGAGTGTGGAACTCCAGCAGATCCTCGAATCCTTTGGTGATCTGCCCGTGATTCTCATTATCCCGGAACACCTCAGCCTCGCCCGTCTGACTCAATTCTCCACTGGGCCACGGCGCGAATTAGGTCCTTCAAATTTGAGGGAGTTGTCCGGATGGTTCCATCTGGCTGAGGATGAGGAAATTCTCTGGGAACTTCGTTTGATCAGGAGGATTCCGGGATATATCAATGCTGGAGTCCTGACCATGGTGCGTGCTCTGGATATAGATGATCAGGTTCAAAGACTTGGTCTCCACGAATCCAACCTTATCCGGGTGACCACACCCGCCAATGCTCTGGCGGATGCCCATTCCGCGCTCACGACGGATATGCCGAGTGCCATCCTCATCGAAGTCGGGGCAACAACGACTGCAGTGGTGGTGATCGAATCCAACCAGATGGTTTACTCCACCAGCTTCCCCATAGGTGGTGAATCACTCACTGAAGTCATCGCCGCATATTTTGAAATCCCATTTGATGAAGCGGAATTAAGAAAGCGGGAGGACCGTTATTTCATTGATGAGGAACTGACTCCGCTTCCCCTCAAAGCAGCCGTCGAGAGCTGGCTCAATGAACTCAGCAGCGTCCTGGAAATTCAGTTTGGCGAATCCGATTATGTCCTGTCCGAGTTGCGTCGGCGGCCGGTCCTCCTGTCCGGTGGTGGAGCCCTCATCCCAGGTATGATCGATTACCTGCGTGCGGTTTATGGATTCCGCATGGAAACATGGGATGAAATCCTCGAATCCCACCAGCTCACTAAAATCTCAGGCGTCCCACGATTTCTGGGTGCCATCGGCGCAGGCTGGGCCCCATGCCACCGCCAGAGCCTGCTCCCAACCCACCTCAAGCAAAAAAGATTCGCCCAATCCATCCAGTTTTTTGCCAATATCCTCTCACTCGCCATCATCTCAGGCATCTTCGTTTTCCTCGTCATCTGCAGCATGCGTGAATACAAATTCTACACCGAACTCAACTACGACCTGGATCGATTGGAAAAGGCATTCGGCCGGATACAAACAACCGATTCCCTCATGCATGAACGTCTCTACCTCTTCCGTGAACATTACCGTCTCATGAAAGAATTCGGCATGAGCCTCGACTGGATTCGCTCCATCGACGCCTTGGAGAAAGCTCAAATCGACCCAGGTCTGTGGATGGTTCTCTTAGCTGACAAGGCAACCTTCCTCGCCAATAGCCGCAACTCAATCACCAATTTGATCTCCCAGACAACACCTGATTCTGCCGCTGCTGCCGTCAGTGCCGTCACCGCCTCCTCACTGCCTTTGTCCAGGCTGGATCAACCCGGCCTCATCAGCCAGTTCGTATTCAGCCACCCAGTCGACACCGGCTTCACCAATATCAATTCCTTGGTCGATAAACTCTATAATCACCCACCATTTGGCGCCGTCGATCGAATGCCCAACGATTACCTCCATAACCTCGTCCCACAACAATTCATCATATCCAACCAGACATTCACCCTCCGACTCGACTGGCAGAAAAATTATAAAGAAGAATTCGACTCATCCTGGACCAACCGCTTCATGATCAAGCTGCCCGGAAAAAGCTCCACCACCAACTCCGTCCCATCAGCTTCGTCCACCCGAAAATTCTAACCCTCACAGACCCGCATGTTCTTTGAAAAATATTTTGAACGATGGAAGCTTCTTCTCGCCTTCATGACCGGAATCTGCTGTGTGGTCTACTTCATCCTCTTCCGTCCCCTCTCACAGAATGTCACCGACGTTCAATCCCAACTCAAAACCGAAAAACAGAAAATTCTCCTCAACTCAAGGTATGGATTCCTGCCGGATGAAATCGAATCCAATTTCGGAAAAGCCCGGGATGAAAATAAGCAATTGCAGGAATCGCTCGAAAATTTCAGAAAGTTTTTTGATTTCTCCGGATCACTTGTCATCACCAATGTCTATAGAGAATTCAATTATAACGAATTCGATAATGAGCGTCGTCGTCTTATCGCCAGTTTATTGATGAAAGCGGATATAGCAGGCGTTTCTATTCCCTATGAAGTCCTTTCATCGCTTCCCGATTTCTCCATTGGCAATATCCATCCCGAATTGCTCTGGGTTCATCTGGAGACATTCCGGTTTGTATTCGAAACCATTTTTGCCATTAAAGACCTCACAATTCATTCAATAAATGCACCGGATATACGCACGATTGCCAATCCAGGAAATCCCCAGCTCGCCTGGAAAGAACTCACATCCCAATGGCACATGTCCGGTCCGGGAGACAAGTTGCTTCAATTTATAAAATTCATCCCACTTCCTGCCAATGAACTCAGAAAGACGTATGATATGGATGTTCCGGGAAAACCCGCCTATATTTTAGGTTCAGTTTTATTGACCCGTGAGTCGCAGAAGCCGGATTCTGCGACTCTCAAGATCGACGTCAGTGGAGTCATTCAGGTGACTAACAAAATCGAGAACGTGATCAAGCCATGAATCGATATCTGATCAAACCATTTATGATTAATGTGTTGCTGGTGTCTGGTGCGCTCATGATCTGCTTTCATGCATTGAAGCACCGGGATATTCAGACTGTCATACAAAAGGAATCCGTGGCTCCACAATTCACCGCGGACAACGAAACATTCATGGGGCCAGTTCAGGAATTGCTGGACCTGGTGACAACATTGACCCCTTCAAAACAGGAGGCCGATTCGTTCAACCCATTTTATACAACAAATTATCTGCCACCTCCACCCGTAGTCAAAGAACCACCCCCACAAAAACCCCCTCCGCCACCCCCACCAAAATTCAAGGAGCTTGAAATGACATACAAGGGCCAGATGAAGTCCAGCACCGGGCTCATCGCCGCATATATTCAAAGACTTGATAAATTGGAGAGACTTCGTGTTGGAGATGATCTCGGGGATGGATTGTCCATTTCCCACATCAGTCCCGATCGGGTCGAATTGCAACATCAATTCGGGCCATCGTTTGTTCTTCCCTTCAATCAACTGGCCCAGCTCAAAGTGCCTCTCGAACCCGCCTCTCCAGAATGAAGCTCTCAATCCAGGATAATGAACTGGGGAAACAACTTCTCAAGGATGGCCTGATCACCGCGAGAAACCTGGACGCGGCCATGAAACGGGCCACACGTCAGGCAGAATCCATTTCCCGTGCTATCGTCGATCTCCGGCTCCTCGACGAGGAGATTGTCTATCAATACCTGGCCAAAATCCGCCATCTCGAATATATGAAAATATCCCGGGATGAGATTGATCTTAAATTATTATCCAAATTCCCCACAAAATTGATATTTCACTACCGTTGTCTTCCCGTGAAAGAGGATATGGGGCAACTGGTTCTCGCCTTCTCCGATCCACCGCCTCTGAGTGAGCAGGGAAATCTGCGGCTGGTCCTGGGGAAACGTCTCCGCATTGTCATCACGCCACCAGGAGATATACAGAACTTCCTTCGCGACCATTTTGGGATTGGCGCCGAAATGATTCAGAAAATCGGCGATGACAAATATGATGAGGAATCCATATTCGGTGGGGTCCATGATCTGGAAGCCCAGGCTGGCAACCGCTCCATAGAGGCGAACATGTCTGATTTTGTCGATCAGATTCTCGCGGAAGCTCTCCGGCTCAAAGCCACTGATATCCATCTGGAACCTTATCAGAAAAGTATTCGCCTCCGCTACCGGATTGACGGGGTTCTGGAATCTGTGCCGGTTCCGGAATCCATGAGAAAAGTATACTCTGCCGTTGTGTCGCGGTTTAAAATTATGGCCAATGCGGATATTTCTGAGAAGCGCGTTCCCCAGGATGGCCGCATCTCCCTGAAAAGCAATGGCAAGGAAATTGACCTCCGGCTTTCCACTATCCCAACAAATTATGGGGAAGGGATCTGTCTGAGAATTCTGGGGCGTGAGAATCTCTTTCTTGATCTGGGAGAAATCGGGTTATCGGCCTCTCAGAGGGAAATTTTTCTGCAGATTGGGGAATTGCCCAACGGTCTGGTATTGATTACAGGACCAACCGGCAGTGGCAAAACCACAACACTGTATGCCATGCTCAATCGCATGAATAACGATGGCCGAAAAATTATCACCATCGAGGATCCTGTTGAATACCAGCTTGAAGGAGCAGCTCAGATAAATATCCGGGACGAAATCGGCCTTACCTTCTCCCGTGGGTTGCGATCCATTCTGCGGCATGACCCGGATGTCATTCTCGTGGGTGAGATCCGGGACGAGGAGACAGCCGGAATATCTGTTCGTGCCGCGCAGACGGGACATATTGTGCTGACGACTCTGCATACCAACGACAGCATTTCCGCTGTGACCCGATTGATGGAAATGAAAGTGGATCCCCACCTGCTCGGGTCCAGCCTGGTCGCCAGTGTCGCTCAACGCCTGGCACAAAAACTTTGCCAGGCCTGTCGCCGACCAGTCGAATCCATTCCACCCCGCGTGGCCGGGGAGATGGCGGCAGCCCTATCCCTGCCCGAAAAAGACCTCTCTGCCTGGGAATCCACCGGATGCTCATCCTGCCTGGGACGGGGGTATTCAGGTCGTGTCGGAATCTACGAAATCTTCATTCCCAACGAGGAAACCGTCGACTTTATCGATTCCAATGTCAAAGCCGGTAAATTGCGCGAACATGCCTGGAAATTCGGGTGGAGACCCATGCGGCACAACGCCTGGGAAAAAGTGGTCGAAGGCTCCATTTCCATTGCAGAATTGGACCGGTTGACACGCAGACTCCAAAGCCATGGATCCGGCTCATAATTCCCAGTGATCAGGACCCATATCCCACACATCGCCTTCCCGACTGGAGGCAGAGCCCCATCGGACTCTCCCCAAGGAGGTATTTTCGGTGTGAACCGGTGATCCCAATTTCAACTGCTCACGGACGTTTGAGATACCCCTGGGTTTTTCCCGGTTTTCCCCGGGGTTTATATGAGTGGCAGCGCCTGTGTGCTGTCGCCGAACGCCTCGACATCCACTCCCATCCGTTCCAGCAGCGAGACATAAAGATTGCACAGAGGCGTAGGGTCGGGGCAGTTGATATGTCGACCCGACTTTATTGTGCCCCCTCCATTGCCGGCGACAATGATCGGAAGATTGCTGGGATCGTGGCGGTTTCCATCGGAAAAACTGGACCCGAAAAGCACCATGGAGTTTTCCAGGAGTGTTCGTTCCCCTTCATCAATCGCCTGCATCCTCCGCAACATATAAGCCAGTTGAGCCGCATGCCATCGGTTTATCGCCGCATACTGGGCAATCGCATCCTCCTTATCCTGGTGGTGGGAAAGCGAATGGTGACCACCTTTGACTCCAGGAATTAATTCAGAAAAGTTTTTGTTGGAGACATCATTGGCAAACATGAAGGTGCTGATGCGGGTGGAGTCAGACCAGAATCCCAATACCATCAGATCCAGCATCAACCGGACATGCTCTTCATGATCTCCAGGTGCCCCCTTGGGAGCCGCAATGTCCTCCAGATGCAGAGGATGTGTCGGCCGCCATTCCCGCGGGTCCTGATTGGAGAAAAAATCTATCCTCTTCTCAACCTCCCGCACCGAATCCAGGTACTCATCCAGCTTGAACTGGTCATCCCGCCCCAGCTTCGATCTCAGTTGATTGGCATCCTCCAAAACCAGATCCAGCAGCGGGCCCTGTCGCGGGCGGGTCCATGTGCCAGATGGACCACTGGATAGATCCCGGTTCTGACTCGAACGGATAATGCCGAATAATTTCTCATACCCCCGCAGAGGATTGATCTCACGGGCGACCGGCACGGATTCCGAGCGCCACGAGATATAGGATCCATACAACCGGGTGAACCCAACATTGGTGTCAATGCCCGATATGACCGGGTCGATCCCCAGCTCCAGCGAGGGAAGGGGAGTCAGATGACCTAATTCCCTGGCGCAAAGCTGGTCAATCGATATCCCACCCACACTCAGATCTTTGCCCGTCGTCTTCCGGACCGGCAGCCCCGTCAGAAAATTAGCGGTCTTGGCGTAATGCCCATCCCCCTGGTGACTGTGCTTCTTATCCAATCCCGAAAAAATATTGATCGAGTCCTGGAAATATCGAAGTGGCTCCAATGCCCAGGGCAGCACCAGTCCACCATCACCCGACTTTGGGTGCCAATCCTTTTCCCATACCCCATTCGGAAAATAAATGCAGGCCAATCTCCGGGGTGGTATCGCCGGGTCCGCCGGCTTTTGGGAAGCTTCAGCTTGCGGCTGCAGAAACGGGTCTTTTATTCCCATCGCATTCATCATGGGCAATCCCAATGTCGCCCCCAGCCCGCGCAGAAATGTCCTGCGTGGAAGTTTCCATTTTTGTAAATTGAGGTTCATAGCATATCCAATGTTAAGTCGGCAAATTGAGCAAGGATTTCATTTTCTGTCTGTCCAGTCATAATCCGGTTCAATCCTGTTTAGCGTAGAATCTGTGCCGGAATGGGAAACTGGTTGCAATCGTTGAAATGAGCGAGGACGGCCGGAACTCATTTGCCTGAAGAGCCCGATATCCTTCCTCAATCACACAGCGATCAAACTTGTTCAATTGCCTGCCATAGGCATAACCAACCATCTTCCGCACCAGATGCTTCATCACTTTATCCTTTTTGCTCAGGATAATTTTTCTGAGCTGGGCAGGTCCGGAAAAAGATTCCCCGGATGGAAGCGTGCCGGAGGCATCAATTGCCAGGCCATTCTCCTGCGTCCTCCACCGGCCCAGTGCATCAAAATTCTCCAATCCAAAGCCCAATGGGTCCATGCGGTTGTGACAGGCGGCACAATCAGGATTTTTGCGGTGTTCCTCCAGTTGCTGCCTCAAGGTGGCTGGTTTCACTTGCTCGCCTGGTTCGACCAATGCCGGCACATTCGGGGGCGGAGGAGGAACCTCATCGCCTATCAGGCTTTCCAATATCCACCGGCCACGTAAAACCGGGCTCGTGCGCGTGGGATACGAGGTGGCCAGATGTATCGCTGACATCCCCAGAACCCCGCCGCGGGGAGATTCCGAATTCAATAAAACCCGGCGGAATCCGCTGCCATCCACTTCAGCATCCTCAGGCCAATCCAGTCCATACAACTGTGCAAGCGACCGGTCGATAAATGTATAATCACTCTCAATGATCGTCAGCAGGGACTGATCATTCCGCAGCAGATGGACTAAAAAAGTAATCCAGTTCACCTTTCATTGAATCCAGCAGGTTCTCATCAAATTCCGGATAGATCCGGGAATCCGGCTGGACTGTCTTGGCCAGGTCATCCAGATCGAGCCATTGGATGCCAAATCTCCGGGCTAATCCATGAACGCGCGGATCCTTCAGCATTCTGTGAACCTCCGCCTCAATGACTTCAGTCTTCAAGATCTCACCCGAGTCGGCCAGCGCCATCAATCGATCATCCGGCAAACTTGACCATAAAAAGTAGGCGAGCCTCGCAGCCAATTCATGGGATCCCAGTGGGTGGGTGCCGGGTTCTTCCGATTCCTTCTCCATGAGAAAAAGGAAATTCGGAGACATGAGCACTCCCTCCAGAGCATAACCCACAGATATCCTGAATTCCTCACCACTATCGCGCATGACTTCGTAAAGACTCAAATACCGCGCCACCTCATCCGGACTTAATGGCCGCCTGAATGCACGCCTGGCAAAGTAATCCAGAATGAAATACGCCCGGTCCTTTTCAGTCTGCCCCTGGCTGATGGGGGCGATAGACGTGAAATCCTGCTCAGCCAGAGGGGATCGAATCAGTGCTTTGACAGCCAATTCTGCTCCCAGTAGATATTTCTCAACCAGCAGCGGCGACGAAAACAGCGTGCTCCCATTCGTATCAAAACCTTCCCCACCAGAACCATCCGCCGGCAGTAATCCTGCCAGGCGGATATCGACCCCAAAAAGATCGTTGATGGAATTTTCGTATTCATGGCGGGTCAGTCTGCGACTCATCACATACCCCTGGTAATAGTTCTCAGTCCGGTCCGATGCCAATTGGTCACAATCCAACTCAGGCGTGGGTAGCTTCCTCAACCAGTTCATCAAGGTCTGCCTCTGATTATAGTCCATTTCCGGACTCCCACTCGGTGGCATCTCAGATGCCTGGACCCTCTCTAATACCATCTTCCATAAATCCACATCGTTCACAACCGACATGTAATCAGGGTAATCATCAAAGTTCAGACCGCCCTTGCTTTTCTTGGGTCCATGGCACTCGGAGCAGTTTTTGTTCACTATTTTTTGTATCTCACCGCCGAACTGCATTTCCAGTTCCTCACCACCCACAGCTCCCCCGCAAAAAAGGACACACACGCCTATTATCCACAAAGCTCTGGATCCAGCGGGCCCAAACCGGAGGATTCTGTCCATAAGCTTCTTTTTCAAATGCCATTCATTTGTCATGATCTCATTATCGACATGATTGTTCATTGCCTGCCGATTTTCCCCAAGGTCCATCGCCATGCTCATACAGTATGGGTTCTCATCCCTCGTTTCCAAAAAAAATTCGATTTGTGACACATGGTCCCAGGCTCATGATTTCCTGAAATTGCCTTCATAACCACAAAATCGATATATCCTGAATCCGGAAGGGCTGTGATGCCGGTGCCGCGGAGTTTTCTCAACTGGCTGGCATCCAATCGCATACCTGATATCCAGATCCAAAGTTTCCCGGGAGATACATATACTCAGCCATTTTCCCCTTCCGGCACTTCTTCCCATGGGCCAATACATACCTGGCAGCGGATGACTGCCTGCTCAATCTAAAACCATTGCTCTCGCCACATCTGCACCGTCATTTTTTCGGCCTTCAACCATGCCGCATGTCCATCATAATATAAATTATTGGGTCCTCCACCATGCCGATTTGCTGCGACACGTCTCCCTGTGCTTGGATCCGTGCTCTTCGAGCTGGACAAATGTCCCGGATGCCAGACATCATGCCTCCTCAATTCGGGATCATTCAATCCCTTCACAATCGGTCGCCAGGATCCATTCTCATTGTCCGCAATATATATGGTCGCAGTAGGTCGATGGAATTTATTCAATGGAGTCGGGTCATTCACTTCAAATCCAATCCGGTCCCTTTGATTGCGGAAACTCCACGAACTATCCACATAACATACAATCTGATCAGGACTCGGGTATGCCGGGCAGCGGAATATTCTCGAACGGCGGAAATCTATACGCTGCTCGCCCAGGCTGCCGCCATTCGTGGTGCGGAACTTGACCCCTTCCGGCATATAAGGCATGTATGCCAGAAACCACAAAACTCCATTCCCCCTGGGAATTAATCCTTTATAGTCCTCCGCATACATCATCATTGCCAGCCCGGTCTGCTTCAAATTGTTCAAACAGTACGCCTTCTTCGCTTTGCCTTTGGCTTTCGCGAGCGCCGGAACCAGCATGGAAGCCAGGATGGCTATAATCGCTATGACAACCAGAAGCTCAATCAATGTGAATCCACGCAGCCCCCGGACGTGCCCGCGATTCCTCCGGCTCAGGAATTGAGATGTGATCATGCTTGAAATGTGAACTGATGCCGGAATATTGTAAACATGTTTTTGTTCACACCCCCCCCGATTTCCTATACTGTCACCTCCTTTTTACTGGGCTGTTGTTTGAAATCCGTCTCCTATTTATTCTGCTTGTCCGGCGCCCGGTTGAGTTCAATGACGTGCTTGAAGATCATTCCCAATGCCAATGTGGCTATCCCCCAGATCATGGTTGCGGGTTCTTTCCACACACTGAAAATTATTTGAGCTGACAGTAATCCCACAAAAGTGAATGGAACCACCGGCCAGCCAATAATCTTTAAACCCCTGTTCTCCTTTTTCAATTTATAGAAAATCATCCCCAGAATGGCGGCACATGAACTCACACTCAGCATAAAACCGATGTATTTCAGCAGCATGGAGTAGACAGTGGTCCAAATGAATCCCATCGCGATCAGGGATTGAAACACGACCCCACGGATAAATGGGGGCTTCTCTCCTGAAAGCTGCCTGGGAAAGAATCCTTCCGAGGACATGGCTCCATAGACTCTGGGCCCTAAAAATATCATCGCGGATATGGATGTGGCCTGACCTGCCATGATGAGAAGGGATACTCCCGTCTCAAATGCCCGACCCCCTACAGCCCGGGCGGAAATGGATGCCACCAGTTCCTGGCCTGCTATCTCCTCCAGAGGTACCGCATATATCATGGCGTAGTTCAACCCAAGATATAAACACACAACGATCAGCGTTCCGAAAATCAATGCTTTGCCGACATTTTTCTCCGGTTCCCTGATTTCTCGGCTCATATACACCGCCGCATTCCAACCAGCATAACTGAAATAAATCCAATACAATGATATGCTGAATGCCCCAATCGAAAATGGAGCCATAATCTCATCCTTGGTTCCGTTGAATCGTTCAGTCTGCCCAATTCCGGACACCATGCATCCAATAAAAATCAGTATACAAAAAACCTTGAACGAAACGATGAACTTATGCACCCAGGAAGCCAGCTGGAATCCTTTGAATTGCAATAATGTGAATACGACAAGAATAAGCGAGGCTCCTGATTTTGGGTTGAGATACGGGATCCATTGTTCTGAATAGGTGCCAAAAAGTATGGCAGCCGCCGCCAGGGGGGCTGAGAAACCGACTATAAGTGAGATCCATCCTCCTAAATACCCAGCCACTGGATGCACCAGACGAGACAGATAAAGATATTCACCACCCGAACCCGGTATCAACCGACTGAGCGATGCATAATTCAATGCACCAGTCAGGGCGATCACGCCCCCAACTCCCCATGCTGCGAGGATTTGACCTCTGGAGCCAAGATCAGCAGCAAGAAACCCGGACGTCGTGAATACCCCCACACCAATCATACTCGCGACAACCATGGTTATCGCCCCAAAAAGTCCCAATTGATTTTTATTGCCCAGATTCACAGTTTCCCGGTCCATGTCCCCATCATTTCACCCACAGGCATCATTGAAAATGCAAATGTCCGGATTTCATCCTGGCCGGTCTTGAATGGATGCCCAGGTGTGCGCTATGATCCCGCGATGTTCAATGCAGTTTGTAATCCTTTCCTCGTGCCTGGAGATGGCACATTTGATTTAAACGCGTGCTCAACCCAACCCCCAGCCCAGGCTCCGGACGAGAAGCAATGTAAACAGATGGTTGAGGAATGTGTGAAGTCCCTGGATGACCTGCAGCAAATATTATACGCCCACGATAAGTTCTCGGTTTTACTGATATTCCAGGCGATGGATGCCGCAGGCAAAGACAGCACCATTCGCGCTGTTCTGCGGGGCGTCAATCCAGCTGGATTCCAGGTGTTCAACTTCAAAAGACCCAGTGAGCGGGAACTGGATCATGACTTCCTGTGGCGAACTGCTCAGAGACTCCCGGAACGCGGCAGAATTGGCGTCTTCAACCGAAGTTACTATGAAGAAGTACTCGTGGTTCAGGTTCATCCACAATTCCTCACTCATCAGAAACTCCCCGAAATCCCGGATGATTTGGAATCTCTCTGGACCCATCGATACCAATCCATTCTCGATCATGAAAAGCACCTGGCCCGGAACGGAACTTTCATCCTGAAATTTTTTCTCAATGTCTCAAAAGAAGAGCAGAAAAAACGTTTCCTGAGCCGATTGGATGAGCCCGGGAAGAATTGGAAATTCTCAGCTGGTGATGTTGTGGAACGACAGCACTGGGATGCCTATATGCAGGCATACCAGAAAACTTTGAATGCCACATCCCGTCCATGGGCTCCCTGGTACTCGATTCCTGCGGATAATAAACATTTCATGAGAGCTATGGTCGCTCAGATTATTGTGGAAAACCTGAAAAATATGGGCATGCATTATCCATCCATCTCTCCAGAGGAAAAATCGAAATTCGATAAAATGCGCACACTCCTTCAGGATGAAGCCTGACACATACACCCGTGATCAGTCTCAACCATGCCGCTGCATGGATAGAATAAAACCCACTTCGCATGAGACGATGTGGGTTGAGACAATCCCGGCAACCTGAACCGGGAATATATTTATCCGCATTCACATACGGATGGGGTCAGTCCAATATCACAATTCCGCTCCAGATGGTGATACGGATCCGTCAGGATTTCTCCCGGTCACAGAATGCGGATGTGAACGGATTGTTTCGGATGAACTGGTTTTATTTATTCAAGGCTTTTCCACTCTGACAAACAGAGCTGAGGTGGAACTGTCGACCGGTAAGGTATAGGTTCCATTGCCTTCCTCATCCAGTTCCACCGATTGTGTATTTCCCCAAATTATCAGGTTGCTGCCTGAGCTGAGGTTCACAGTGCTTCCGGGAGCCCCAACTATCTGCAGTTCAAATTGTCCATCCGCATTGATGAAAGCATTGGTGATGCGGACAGTCGTGGGCTGGACAGTTAATTCTCCCAGATCAAAGGCGACGATGCCATTGTTTGTATTCAAGGCAAAGAGTCGTCTGGGGTTGGTGCTGAAGGCGACAGCCCCGACCCCGTTCCCATTGGGATTGCTCACCGGAAACGGTTTTTCCAGGAGAATCAGAGGGTCGGAATCGCTCCCCCTGTATTCAAACAACTTGAGTAATCCCCCGCCACCCAGATCAATGCCCGCCAGGAATTCGCCCGCAGGATCGAAGGCGATAGGCGAGATGCCTGAGGGAAAGACAGAACCATCATAACTCACCACACGCGTCGCTGTGGCTGCCTCAAGATCAAACTCATACAGGTCCAGGTTGGCGCCTGCTGAAGTTGTCCAGAAAGTATTGCCGGATCCAAAGCTCACTCCCAATCCTCCGCTGACTCCACCAATGAGGGTGGAATTGAAATTCAGTCCATCATCGGTGGTGAAAATGGCGACAAAATTGCCCGATCTGGAACTTGCGATGATTTGAGTGTTTTTCCCGGATCCTCTGGCATGAAGCGAATCTCCCCAGCGTTCCGCAGCTCCATTTCCCGGGTCACCGAAAAACGAATCATAGGGCAGGGCATCCGGTGCATCGCTTTCCCAGGAGTAAATTTTGAACGCAGTCGTGGATCCATCCAAAGTGAGATTGGCCGCATAGATCGCCCCATCATCTCCCGAGGCAACCATATTCAATGGAAAGGTGCCTCCGGAGACCAACCCGGGATCGGTGTCCATGGCATGGAGCGTTTCTCCCGTATCCGCGTCGAGGACGTTTAAACTGAGCCCCCCATTGCGTGAGACTATAAGCAGATGATTTCCAGCCGGGTTGTAAGCAAGACCGCGCTCTGTATTGGCGGTGCCCAGAAATGTCCGGTCCCCTGGTGCCAGGCTCCAGGCAGCTGTCAACAGATTCGGATCCACAGGTTTGCGAATCGTCAGCTGAACCTCAAGGCTGGTGTCTGATCCAGCTGAATTTTTCACTACCACACTGTAAACTCCACTTTGTTCCGAACTGACCTGTTCGAGTCGCAACACCGAACTCGTGGCAAGATCAATCAGCTCACCATCTTTATACCACTGGTATTCCAAAGGTGTGGAACCCGTCGCCACAATGGAAAACTCGAAATTTGAACCTTCAAAGATGGTCCCACCCACGGGTTCAGTAATGATTTCCGGTGCCACAACCGTCGTCGACTCAATCAGATTGAAAACCACCACTCCATTGTTTGTCTCAAGCACCATTAATGTGTCTCCATCGAAATCCAGAGCTCCCGTTCCATTCGTATTGCCATTCTGGGTTGGCATGGTTGAGGCGGATTGGAATACTGGTGCGCTGTTTGGGTCTGAAATATCATACACATTGACCACATGGCTGTTGATATCTGTGGCAGCAAGATATTTCCCCGTCGGGGGCTTATGGCCAGGTTGCTCAGTCCTGCAGGCACACCCACTGAATCCAAGACCCGCACCACACTTCCGGCTCCAGTGGCCAGATCGTATTGAATATGAAATATCGGCCTGCCTGCGGCTGTTCCCCAGAGCGTTTGCCCAACTCCAAACCCTACGCCCAGACCAATGTCGCCATTGTTGATTCCGGAAATCGCAATTTCCTTGGCGGTAAAGCTGACGCCTGAGTCGCTGGTTTGAAATATGGCGGCTCTGGTGCCATTGCGGGAGGCGAGGACAATCTCAGTATTATTCCCACTGCCCCGCACATCCAGGGTGTCTCCCCACCTTTGACCCGAAGTCGCCCCATCTTCCGTGGCTCCCGGATCTCCCTCATATACCAACTCAGGTTGCAATCCCTCCTCGTCGGTTGAAAATCGATAGAGCTTGAAATTCGGGAATTCCGCACTCGTGGAAAGATTTCCCACATAAATAACTCCATCCTCAGCGACACCAACCATATTGACCCCAAAAGTGCCACCACTTATAGAACCGGCATCCAGCGTCCTCAGAAGACTGCCGTCCTCTCCACTCAGCACAAAGACACCGTTTCCACTCCGGCGGCTTACCACCACGACGGTATCATTGACGGGATTTATCGCCGCACCGCGTTGGGTGTTGTCGGTGCTCAGAAAATCAAGTTCCATATCCGGCGACTGAAACCACCTGGTCTCAAGGCTCACAGTCGCCTTCAACTCATTTCCTGCCAATCCAATGCAAATCAGTCCTATCACTGCCTTTGCCCATACTTTTTGCGGGAGTAATTTCAACTTCATAGTCAGTCTGAATATGACCAATTTTCCTATCCAGTCAAAATGCGAATATCTCGATCAGCAATATTCACGGAAGTCCCCATTCCTGACCACTTCAATTTGTCATTGCCACCGGTCCGCCTGCGATTGATGCGATTTTCAATTCACATCCACCAGTTCTCCTGTCGCCACTTTGATACGCCTATTTGTGAGTTCAACAAACCGGAATTCTGCCCTGCACATCAATACTGTGTCCTGAAAAGATCTGCGGGCTTAACCGCTATTCAAACTGCATGTCTGTTCCTCGTTGCCTGATTGACTTCATTCAAGCTAGACTCCCCACATGGTCCACCGGTTATCTTGTTTATCCCTCACATGGATTCTCCTTGGGTTGCTTCAATCACTCCATGGCGCACAACCCAACTTTCTTTTCATCCTCGTGGATGACCTGGGTAAGATGGATCTGAGCTGCGAGGGCAGCACTTATCACGAAACTCCACATATCGATGCCCTGGCCCGGCGCTCCATGCGATTTGATCAGGGATATTCCGCCTGCCAGGTTTGCAGCCCATCCCGCGCATCCATTCAAACTGGTCAATACCCAGCCAGGCTCGGAATCACCGACTACATAGCTGTCAATCGCGGGAACCAGCCTGGAAAAATGGACTCGAAATACCCGTTTATTGCCAGCTGAATACCGGCCCCAACTGCCACTCGAACATACCACCATTGCCGAAGCCCTCCGCTCAGCCGGGTACCATACATTTTTCGCCGGTAAATGGCACCTCGGGGATATTGGGTTCGGACCTCTCGATCAAGGGTATGACATCAATATCGGGGGCCACCACGCCGGCACCCCCCCAGGTGGTTTTTCTCTCCCTATAAAAACCCGGATTTGATGGATGGCCCCCAGGGCGAGGAACTCCCCATCAGACTCGCCTCAGAAACCGCCAACTTCATCAAAAGTCAGGCTCACGGCTCCCGCCCATTTTTTGCCATGCTCTCATTTTATTCAGTTCACGCTCCCATCCAGACCACCGAGCAGCGATGGAAAAAATACCGGACTAAAGCCGAAACCATGGGCCTCACCCATCGCACTCAGCCCCGGTTCCTTCTGGACCGCACGCAGGAGGTCCGACAAGTCCAGGATCATCCGGTCTACGCTGGAATGATGGAGGCCCTGGATGACTCTGTTGGACTGGTGCTGCAGGCGGTTCAGGACTCAGGCCTCAGCGACAATACCATCATTATTTTCACCTCCGACAACGGGGGAGTTTCGTCGGGAGATGGATTTGCCACCAGTTGCCTTCCTCTGCGTGGAGGAAAAGGCAGGCAATGGGAAGGGGGGGATTCGACAGCCATTCTACATTTTCTGGCCGGGAGTCACCCGGGGGGCAGTCTGTGAGGTCCCAGTCATAGGAACCGATTTTTTCCCCACCATTCTCGAAATGGCTGGTCTGCCTCTCATGCCCAATCACCATATGGATGGTCTCAGTCTGGTTCCTCTGCTGGTCGGAAAAACTATTCCTGATCGCGCCCTGTTCTGGCACTACCCCCACTATGGAAACCAAGGTGGCGAACCCACCGCCATGATCCGAAAAGGATATTGGAAGCTGATCCACTACTTGAGGATCATCGCTTCGAACTCTATCACATTCACAATGATCCGAGTGAGTCGCAGGACCTGTCCCAAGAATATCCACATCTTGTCACTTCACTTTCCAGGGATTTGTTGCAGTGGCAGAAAAGTATTCATGCCACTGCGCCTGAACCGAATCCGGACTGGGACCCACTGGCCCATACCAGATTCATGGATGATAAATCCGCCAAAGTCATGCCTCGTCGTGAAATGGAACATGCCCGGTTTCTGTCTCCGGATTTCACACCGGCAGGCGGGTGGTGGCAATCTGCTGGATCGCGATCCAGATAGCTCCGCCTCTCCATTGAAATCCTAAAATGGCTCTCTTCAGTTATGGTCCCAATTCACTCATCCATCTCAGTGGTCGTCACGACAACGGACTCCTTAGATCACGCCCACCAGCTAGCCCAGTCAGCTGTCCGGTCCTCACTTGCCGCGTGCGCACAAATCCTCCCCATCCGCTCGGTTTACCATTGGAACGGACAAATCCAGTCATCCACTGAATCGCGTATCGAATTCAAAACAATCCCGGAACTCGTTGACTCACTCCAGGATCATATCCAGAAACATCACACATATGAGCTTCCCGAAATTGGCAGCTTCCAGATGATCGTCTCCATCGATTATTTTCATTGGGTTAAAAACTCTGTAATGCCCCGGACATAACTCACCCATCCGCTCATTCCTCCTGAGCCCAAACTGCTCCGCTCGCACTGGATGGTCGCCTGTTTATTAAACAGCACCCCTCCGACACGTGCTCTCTCACTATTCAGTTTGCCATGCCACTGCTCTGGAATGCCTGAGTCGACCACCCCTGCTCAAAAGCCAATAAATCAATCAAGATGTGAAATCATATTAATTTTTCACTGTTCCTCTAATTTCGTTTCAACTTATTGAATCTGCGGGTTTTGCGTCAGGTTGATCCTCACTGCTTCCCCTCAGTCATTCTTTCCACTCACTTGATCATAAACATTTTAGCCGTTTTCTTTGATCTGGCGACACAGCCCGCTCATTGCTCAAGCTGAAGACCAATGTTCCGCATTCTCTTTCACATGACACTCGGTCTCACAGTTCAGATCCCAGCTTTAATCCCCAGTATTCCCCATGCTGGCCCTGGAAATCATCGGACTCAGCCTGAGATTCTCAAGTTCCTGGACCGATTCCTTGAATTCCCACAAAATTCAGCTATCCACTTTTTGAGAAGGATTGGCCGCTTATGCGCCATATTCCTGTCGCCCGGGGTGTTTGTCCGATGCTTGTCAGCATCCAGGATCAATCACATTGTGTATGTGCATGGTGGGAAAATTACTGGTGAGTGTGATCAATCTGATTCTGCTCAGAAACTACCGCATTGGTGGAATGCTCCACGTTTCGCTCAATCAGAATCCAATGGTGAGTGTGGGGTGATGGCAGCCGTGAGCCCAGGTGAGTTTATGGCTTGCAGGCGGATCAAAAGTCGAAATCGCAATACCTGTTGGGAGCAGTCTCTCGATGGCTTATCTGGAATTCAGATAATTCGACTCAACTCTGTCCTGCTGCCGGGATTCGGATGGTGATTCCGATCCCAGGGCTCCGGCTGATCCATCCACCCATTTTCCCCGCTATCAGATCGGCACTATCCCGGGCAATTCAATTCCAGATCATGCCAGCTTCTTCCCGCCATTTCTGTAACTAACTCACTGGTCAGATCGGCCATACCCCATTATCATTCAACCCCATGGATTCATACTTTGACGAATTCTTTGATGTGGTTGATGAAAATGACGAGGTCATAGGCCGCGAAAGACGCCCGATTGTTCACGCAAAAAACCTCCTCCACCGGGCAGTTCATGGGTTTGTTTTTTCAGACTCCGGGCAACTCTTCCTCCAGAAACGCTCACAATCAAAAGATACTTACCCCGGCACATGGGATTCCTCATTCAGTGGACACGTCGATTCCGGTGAAAATTATGACCAGACCGCAATCCGTGAAGCCGCAGAAGAACTGGGACTTCTCCTTAAGGCTGCCCCCCAACGCGTGCTCAAAGTACAGGCCTGCCCGCAAACCGGCTTCGAATTCACCTGGCTCTACCAAGTCTACAATAACGGCCCATTCACATTGCTCACCTCTGAAATTGATGAAGGAAAATGGATCGATCTCCCGGATCTCATGCTTTGGATAGGCTCATCCCCGACGGACTTCGCCCCTTCCTTTCTTTGTGTGTGGGAAAAGTTCCGCCAACATCCATCACAAACAAAACTTTTCGCTCATCTCTGAATTCCTCTGAACATCAACTCAACCCACATCATCTTTCCAGACTCACGAACTTTTTCTTGATCAAACCCGCCCACCATGATCTCATGCCCATCATAAAATGGGCTAGATGGACAGCAAAGGACCGGGCATTTCCCAATCTCCGTAGCCCCCAGGTGCTGGTTCTCATACCCCCTCGTCAGCATTGACACAACGCTCCATGCAGGGTGGAACAGGTTGCTCATCTCAAATTGCACACACTGAATAAGATCATGAATACACGGACTGCTCAGAATCTCATCCAACCGCTCCCGTTTATTTCATCTCAGGCTCCCACTCCACTAACGCCCTTCTTTCCATCCTGAGTCATCAAACCCACACCTATTCCTGTTCAGTAGAAACCACCACTCCTCATCCATTCATCCAATCAGAAGAATCATGTATTTCAAATTTTCTCAAGGAACCATCGAAATTTTCCGCTTCTGCACCTTGCTTTTGGCTTTGATCTTTTGTTTTGGTGTCACCTTCTATTGTATCCATCATTGGATATCCCCACTCCACAACCAAACCCAGTCGTCGAGTCTTAAACTGAATCACCTCTTGGCCACAAAACGCAACTTGCAAAAATATAATTCAGAACTCTCTCACCTGCACTCCCAACTCACTCAAGGCGACATCACTAAGCTGGAGGAAATAAACCGCAATATCCTCCGCCTCGTCCCACAGGCGAAACCATGATCATCTTTAATTCAAATTTTCCCATCAGCCTGCCAGTTGACCCAATCCCATCGCCTTCGCCACTGCCATCAAACCCATCCATCCATCCACTTCCATAGTCCCTCCCTTGAACTTCATCCTTCCACTCCAACTCATCCCATCCGATTCCTCCTGGCTTATCATTCCTCTCCAAAAAATCATTGCCCGCTGATTCATGCACAAATTTATAGGGAGGGTTGGAAATAAAATCTTTCTGCCCCTCCCTTAACAAATTTTTCAGCCGTGTGCTTTACATCTTTTATCCAATCTGAATTCTCTGTTCGGATTGATTTGTCAATGTCCAATTTTCCTCCTGAACGACCATACCTCAAATCTTACCTTCACCGGCCAACCTCACATTAAATCGTCATGATCTCTTTTTCTTTCGCCGCCAGCAGCTCATCCACTTTTTTTATGTAAAGATCAGTGAGCTTCTGTATCTCCTTCTCTCCTTTCGATACCTCGTCCTCAGGAAGCCCACTCTCCTTTCCGGATTTCTTGAGCAGGTCAATAGCTTCCCTTCGTGTGTGACGAATGGCTACTCTGCCTTCCTCTGCAACTTTTCTGGCCAGTTTGGTGACATCAACTCGTCGCTCCTCACTCATTTCCGGAATGACAACGACAAACATTTGCCATCCACGGCCGGGTTTAATCCCAGGTTGGCTCTCTGAATCCCTTTCTCTATCGCCTGCATCACTGTGATGTCCCAAGGCTGAATCACTATCTGTCTCGCCTCTGGAATGGAAACGTTCGCCACATCCCGGAGTCGCATCTGACTTCCATAGGCCTCAACCATGACTCCTTCCACCAATGCCGGACTCGCTTTGCCTGTCCGCAAACCGGCAAACTCATGGGCTAAATGCTCCGTCGCTTTTTTCATCTTGTCCTCCGCAAATTTCATAACTTCTTTCATATGGATCGCTCGTTTCTAAATTTTAATTTCTATCCGTTCCGGTCTTTTCGGACCCTACTTTAATCCTCTGATCGCATTAATTCCAAGCCCAAGCCCAAGTCATCATATATCCTATATTGCTTTGAACTCATCTCCGAATTAATTGCCTTTGAATTACCTTAAACTTTGTCCTCCTCACCTTGTCAACTCTATCAACCCTGGAATCTGCCAAAAGCAATGCATCCCACTCAACAGCACCCTCTCACCCACTTCATTACACGATCATCTCATGCCTCCCAAGTTGGATGCGCTCAAACCCGATACATCTCGGGCTCTCAAGGGTAACTTTTTCCCCATGTCTCATTCTCCCGAGGCGTACTGCGTGTCCACATCCGATACCAGTGTGCCAATCTTTGACCCGCACAAAACATTCCTGATGTTGTCCCGGGTAAATAAGTCAAACACGATGATAGGCATCCGATTGTCCTGACACAAACTGAACGCTGTGGCATCCATAACTTTCAATCTTTTCGAAATCGCGTCACTATACGAAAGCTGACGATATTTCCGCGCTGCCGGGTTATTCTTCGGATCGCTGTCATAAATTCCATCCACTTTTGTCGCTTTCAATATCACTTCGGCTCCAATCTCATTTGCCCGCAGAGCCGCTGCCGTATCCGTCGAAAAATACGGGTTTCCAGTCCCTCCTCCGAATATCACCACTCTTCCTTTCTCCAAATGTCTCACCGCACGACGCCGTATGAATGGCTCACAGATCTGGGACATCGAAATCGCACTTTGAACCCTCGTCGCCACTTCCTCTTTCTCGAGGCAATCCATGATCGCCAATGCATTAATCACTGTCGCCAGCATACCCATGTAATCCCCAGTCGCCCGCTCAATCCCGCGCTCGCTTCCCTGCAATCCCCGAAAGATGTTGCCTCCCCCCACCACAATCACCAATTCAACCCCTAAATTCCTCACGTCCCTTATCTGCATCGCTATATCCTGTATCACCTCCGGACATATCCCTGATCCACTCTCACCACCTAGAGCTTCGCCACTCAATTTCAGCAACACCCGCTTGTAACGCAATTTCATCTCCCTTCTTCTAGTTCAATCAACCAAGCATTGCAATAGTTATATGGGGTCAGACCCAGAATTACTTGCGTTGGTTGGACCTATGGTGTAGTGTGCTCGGATGAGAATTCCCAGAAAATGGATTAAAAACAGCAAAGCAGACCAGTATTTTCATATTATCAGCCGGGTTGTGGACAAGCGATTTGCGCTGTGTGATGCATCCAAAGGCACGTTGGAATTTTTTTTAAAGCAGCATGAACGATTTTCGGGATGTGAGATTGGAGCTCACTGTGTGATGGACAACCATTTTCATTTGCTGATTAAAGTTCCTGCCAGACCGGAACAGATTTCTGAAGAGGAAGTTCTTTATAGAATGGGCGGACTTGTGTCCCCAGAGCGAATGGCAAAGTTAAGGACATGCGTGGAGGAGTATCATCGTAGTGGCAATGTGGAGGCGATAGGGGAGTTGCTGAAGCCATACATAAACCGGATGTATGATATGAGCCAGTTCATGAAAGATTTCAAGCAACGGTTTACACAATGGTATAATTATCAAAATGGGCGGGAAGGAACACTTTGGGAGTCCCGATATAAATCGGTTTTGTTGGAATCTGGTGCGGCGGTCAGAAGAGTGGCACAATATATTGATTTGAACCCGGTGCGGGCGGGGATAGTGGCTTCTGTGGAAGGTTATGCCTGGTGTAGTTACGGGAGAATCATGATGGGAGATCAGCATTGCCAGTGGAGATTCTTCAATTTCTTTTCACCTGATTCGGCCAATGCGGATCGGGATCCATTTAAGCGACCGGAGGCTGGCAGGCTGAGTTTTGATTCGGATCTGAGAGAAACCCTTCTGCGCTATGAAGAGGATTTAAGAATGCATAATTTTGGCCATGAAGGAGGCAGTCGCGAGGAAAAGGGGATGGAAAGTCATGGTCCGCTGGATCCACTTAATTCAGGTGTGGGAGATGCGGTTGGTGAGAATGTTGAGCAGGTTGAGGAATTGGGTAAGGGGAGAGGACCTGAGGCGAATTCATTACTGCAAGCGGAGAAAGGTGTTGAAGGAGGCAAGGACAAGGGTGAGGAGCGCAATTTTTGCGGGGACATGGCTGCTGATGGCGGTCAGTCCCACATTATGGATCGAATGAGGGCAATACCCAAGGGATGTATGCAACTCACTGGACCGGATCATTTGGACTATGCACTCAAGCGGCATCCGGAGATATCAGAATCCAAGGCATTCGGGAGCCCTGAATTCATAAAAGATTTTTATCAGAAAATTCCAGAGTCTTTTGTTTCAAAGAAGTTTTTCTGATCCCTCCGGCTGGGCAATGGATGGGTGCAGCGAATTCTGGTTGGAGCTGAAACTGAAAGTTATCGGGCTTGCGTCTCCTGTGTGAGGTTTAATAGGGTGGAGATGTGAGAATATTGTCAGGAATACAACCATCCGGGGTATTACATTTGGGGAACTATTTTGGGATGATGCTGCCTTCGATTGAGCTGCAAACTCAGGGGGAAGCCTACTATTTCATTGCGGATTATCATTCCATGACATCGCTTTTTGATCCGGTCAAGCGGCGAGAATATACCATGGGAGTGGCTCTGGATTTTCTAGCCTGTGGGTTGGATCCGGAAAAAGTGGTGTTTTTCCGTCAGTCTGATGTGCCGGAAGTGACGGAGTTGACCTGGTTGTTGACGACTGTGACACCGATGGGACTTCTGGAGCGATGCCACAGTTACAAGGACAAGGTCTCGCGGGGGCTTCAGTTCAATCATGGACTTTTTGCATATCCGGTTTTGATGGCGGCAGACATACTCCTGTACGATTCAAACATTGTGCCGGTTGGGAGGGATCAGAAGCAACATGTGGAAGTGACCCGTGACATTGCGATAAAATTCAATCAATTGTACGGCGAGACATTTGTCCTTCCGGAATCGAAAATTCGCGGGGACGTTGAGGCAATTCCTGGCACGGATGGACAAAAAATGAGTAAAAGTTATGGGAATACGATTGAGATTTTCGGTGAAGAGAAGGCAGTGAGAAAGAAGGTTATGGGATTGCTGATGGACAGCCGGGACATCTCTGAGCCGAAACCCGACGCCCAGAACAATCTGGCGATCCAATATCTGAGGCTTCTGCTACCTGCTTCGGAAGCCCAGGAGGAGGAGGAGAGATTGCGATTGGGAGGTTATGGCTACGGGAGCCTGAAAAAGAATCTTTTTGAGAAATATTGGGAATATTTTCGTGCGGCGCGGGAAAAGCGTCATGCCCTTTCCAAGGATCTGGGCTATGTCCATTCCATCCTGGCCGATGGAGCCGAGAAAGCCCGGTTTATTGCTTCCGGGGTATTATCCAGGGCCAAAAGATCGTGTGGACTGTCCGAATGAGAATCAAATGGACCGAGCCCGCCTTGTGACGTGGCGGAGATTGTGAAAAAATTCACAAAGTTCTTGCTCTACTCTGTTTCCTGATTAAGGTTTGGGTATCCCTGTCAATGAAGGGAGTGGAGAAGGCAAGTCCAAAATAGACGACCATGGCAGATATCAAAGAAGTTGGATACAACACCAAAATTGAGGGAGAGGTCATAGTTACCCGGGCCGATGCCGTATTGAACTGGTTCCGCAAAAACTCCATCTGGCCAATGCCCATGGGTCTTGCCTGTTGTGCCATTGAGCTGATGGCTGCGAGCTGCAGTCGTTTTGACATAGCCCGGTTTGGGTCGGAAGTCATGCGTTTCAGTCCACGCCAGGCTGATCTTATGATTGTTGCGGGGACTGTAACCTATAAAATGGCACTGGCTGTGAAGCGGATTTATGATCAGATGCCTGAGCCAAAATGGGTGATTGCCATGGGTGCCTGTGCCTCCACCGGAGGGATGTATCGGAGTTATGCGGTTTTGCAGGGAGTGGACAACATCATCCCGGTGGATGTGTATGTTGCCGGGTGCCCGCCCCGTCCCGAAGCCCTCCTGGATGCCCTGATGAAACTCCAGAACAAAGTGGCCACTGAACCGACTCTTGCCACGCTGAAAAAAGCTGGGTAAGTCGATAGAAACATGAGTTATTCCGGCATTTTCTTCGGCATCATGGATCCAAACCCCAAAATTGTGACCATCCTGAATTTGAAATAAAGCAATGGAAGAGAACATTTCAGCATTGATAGCCGAATTTGGTGAAACGATCTCCGATCCTCGGGTTTTCAGAGGAGAGACGAGCCTTGAGATCCGGGATGCTGCGTGCTTGCCGGCAGTCTGTGGATTTTTGAAACAGAAGTTGGGTTTTCAATTTTTGGTGGACATATCAAGTCTGGACCATTGGGGTGAGGATCTGCGATTCACAGTGGTTTATGAAGTCCGTAACATGGATTCGGGAGAGAATATTCGACTCCGGGTGTCATTCACTGAGGAATGTGGAGAGATTCCCAGTGTGACTCAGGTGTGGCCAGCGGCTAACTGGCATGAGCGTGAGATATTCGACATGATGGGTATCCGGTTTTCTGGACATCCAGACCTTCGTCGAATCCTGATGTGGGAGGGCTATCCCTATTTTCCACTGAGAAAGGATTTTCCATTGTCGGGCAAGTCCACGGAAATGCCTGATGTTGCCTTCACGCGGCAAGCTCCACAGGAGGGTGGGCCATTTGTCACGGCCCCGACTGAAAAATCTTCGGTCCACCGCGAGCCTCGGGCAAAAACATTTGAAGCGTAACCCGGGTTAGGATCAGACACGCGAACAATCTCCACCCGATATAACAGAAAATTCAGAGCCACAGCTAAAACATGAGTGAAGTTCAGGAATATGAATACAGCGATGTGACTGGAAAGGTAGGCGAGCTGACCGACCTCCAGGGAGAAAAGATGACCTTGAATATGGGTCCATCCCACCCAGCCACTCATGGTGTGTTGCGGCTGATTCTGGAACTGGACGGTGAAGAAATAACCGGCTGTGATCCGGACATCGGATTTCTACATCGGGGCGATGAAAAAATTGCTGAGAACATGACCTACAACCAGTTTGTTCCCTACACAGACCGGCTGGATTATCTCGCCCCGTTGGCCAACAATGTGGCCTATGTTCTCGCGGTGGAGAAACTTCTGGGCCTCTCCGACGCATTGCCTCAGCGTGGTCAGTATATCCGGGTCATCTGCTGCGAACTGGCCCGGATCTCGGCGCATTTATTAGGTATTGGAGCCTTCGCGATGGATGTGGGTGCGATGACTGTCTTTCTGCATACTTTCACTGAGCGCGAGAAAATATATAATCTATGTGAGTCCCTGACAGGCGCCCGGTTCACGACTTCATATACACGCATTGGTGGCGTGATCCGCGACCTTCCGGAAGGGTGGGTTGATTCTCTGGCACGTTTTCTCGACGAAGTTTCCCATGCCATTGACGAGGTGGATAAGCTCCTGACAAAAAACAAGATCTTTGTTGATAGAAGCCGGGGAGTGGGAGTGATTTCCAAGCAGATGGCCATCGACTATGCTTTGACTGGGCCGAATTTGCGTGGCAGTGGGGTGGAGTATGATCTTCGCAAAAACAATCCGTATTTAATATACAGGGATGTGGAATTTGAAATTCCTGTGGGTTCCATTGGCGATTGTTATGATCGTTATCTGGTGCGGATGGAGGAGATGCGTCAGAGTGTCCGGATTCTCCGGCAGTGTCTGAATCAGATTCCAGGTGGACCGGTCAGCATTCAGGATCGGAAAATCACTTTGCCAGATAAGTCCAAAGTTCTGACTTCAATGGAGGAATTGATCCATCAATTCATGAATGTGACGCAGGGTGTGGATGCCCCGACTGGTGAGGTTTATTTTGGCCATGAAAATCCCAAGGGTGAGTTAGGATTTTACATTTACAGCAAGGGTGGGGGAGTTCCCTACAGGCTTAAGATCCGCAGTCCGAGTTTTGTCAACCTGAGTATACTACCGGTGCTCATGAAGGGGCATATGATCAGTGACGTGGTTGCAGTGCTTGGATCTCTGGATTTCGTCATGGGCGAGTGCGACAGGTAGGCGTAACCCTCTCCGAAAGTATTCGATGACCTCCGAAACGTTTCAATAATTCAAGACCACTGAGCGAATGGCACATACTGAAAAGGATCACATCAAAGTTTCCGCACAACTGGAATCAGAAATTGACGGGTTGATTTCGCATTATCCTCAGAAGCGGAGTGCATCACTGATGATTCTGCATCGGCTTCAGGAGGAGTTCGGTTACTTGTCTCAGCCGGCCATTGAGTGGACTGCCATGAAGCTTGAACTCCAGCCGATCAATATTTACGAGCTGGTGACGTTTTACCCGATGTTCCGCGAGCACCCTGTCGGGAAGACCGTGGTTCGTGTTTGCCGAACCCTGAGTTGTGCCTTGGGTGGCAGTCATCAGCTTCATTCGCACCTGTGCCGTAAGCTTGGTTTGAACCCGGCTGATAAAGGACCGCAAAACACGCCGGATGGCAAATTCACAATTGAGTTTGCTGAATGTCTGGCGTCCTGTGGGACTCCGCCTGTTGTCATGTGCAATGATGATTTTTATGATAATGTCAGCACTGACCAGGCGGATAAACTTATTAAAAAATACAATCAGCCATGAAACCAGTGCGTTCGATAGAAATGGATTTCAGCGGCATGGAATTAAGATTCAGGAGATCATTGGCTTAACTATTTTACAATCCGAGCAGTAATATACAGGGAACCAGATGGCGGAAGAATACAGATTGATACTGAAGAATGCCGATCAGCCGGGATACACGGTCGACATTGATTGCTACCAGAAGCATGGGGGTTACCAGACCTTGAAAAAAGTTATGGCCATGGCAGCTATTGAAAAAGATGGCAAGGTGATTTCCCCTCAGGAACAGATCCGTGAAGAAGTCAAAGTCTCTGGATTACGCGGGCGCGGTGGGGCGGGATTCTCCTGCGGATTGAAGTGGTCGTTTGTGGACCGTCGCAGTGGAAAACCCATTTACCTTGTATGCAATGCGGATGAGTCCGAGCCTGGAACATTCAAAGACAGGCAGATCATTCATAAAGATCCGCACCAGTTAATCGAGGGGATGATCATATCCGCCTATGCCAACGATGTGCATCTTGCATACATCTATATCCGTGGAGAATTCCCTCAGGGAGCGCAAATGCTTGTGCGGGCCATCGAGGAAGCCCGGCAGAAGAATTTTCTGGGAAAAGGTATCTGCGGCACATCCTACGACTTGGAAATATATGTGCATCGCGGTGCGGGTGCCTATATTTGTGGGGAAGAGACTGGTCTTCTGGAAAGTCTGGAGGGAAAGCGTCCTTATCCGCGAATCAAGCCGCCATATTTCCCGGCGGTGCTGGGACTCTACATGTCACCCACCATCGTGAACAATGTGGAGACTCTCTGCCATGTGAAGCATGTGATGGAAATGGGAGCTGGTGAGTATGCGAAGCTTGGCACCCCCAACAATACCGGCACGCGGATTGTTTGCATCAGCGGGCATGTCAGGAAACCCGGGTATTATGAAATCCAGGTTGGGCATGCAACCATAGGTCAACTGATTCATGATTTTGCTGGCGGGTTGCTGCCGGGACGCAAACTGAAGGCCATTATTCCTGGTGGTTCGTCCGCTAAAGTCTTTAAAGCCGGAGAAAAATTCAAAATCAAACAGAAGGACAAGGATGGCCATGAAGTGGAGAAGGAAATGGACATTCTGGATATTCCCTATGATTTTGACACCTTGATGGCGGCTGGGAGTATGTCTGGATCCGGGGCTATTATTGTCATGGATGACACCACGGATATCGTGGAGGCACTGGGGAACCTCAGTGATTTTTATGCACATGAGAGTTGTGGGCAGTGTACTCCATGTCGTGAAGGCTCCCTGTGGATGAGCAAAGCTTTGACTCGCCTGAACAATGGCGGAGGCCGGAAGCAGGACGCGGATTATCTGCTGAAGATCGCCGATAACATTCCCGGAGGACGGACAATCTGTGCCTTTGGAGAGGCTTGCTCCTGGCCGGTGCAGAGTTTTGTCCGCAAATTTAAGGATGAGTTTGAAGCTAAAGGTGCGGCTGCCGAAATCAAAAGCGGCCAAACTGCCACCATGAACCAGTAAAGGAATTTGACTAATGGCTGAAATAGCATCTCAAAAAGCCCCAGCGGATACGCCTCCACCAGTGGAGATGGTGCGTGTCCGCATCAATGATATGGATGTTGATGTCCCCAAAACACATCCGGATCCTCTGACTGGAAAGCCTGTTCCGACGACCATGATTCAGGCATGCGAGCAGTATGGCGTCGAGGTGCCGCACTATTGTTATCACCCTAAGTTGCCGGTTGCTGGAAATTGCCGCATGTGCCTGGTCGAGTATGGCCTCCCAGCTCTCGACCGCAATCGTCAGCCCATTCTGAACGACGATGGATCTCCAAAGGTTCAGAAAATGCCCCGCCCGGCAATTGCATGTGCCACCCCGATTTCGCCTGGCATGGAGATATATACGGACTCGCCCGGCACTATTGAGATGCGTCAGTCTGTATTGGAATTTTTACTGATCAACCATCCACTGGATTGCCCTATCTGCGACCAGGCGGGTGAGTGTAAGCTCCAGGAGTACAGTTATGAGCACGGTCAATCTGAGAGTCGTTTTGTGGAGAAAAAGGTTCACAAACCCAAGCAGGTTGATCTTGGGCCCCGCATCATGCTGGATGATGAGCGGTGTATTTTGTGTTCCCGCTGTATCCGGTTCAGTCGGGATATCGCCGGGGATGACGCATTGGGGTTCGTGAATAGGGGAAGTTATAATACCCTGGCCGCCTATCCCGGCCGATCCTTCGACAACAACTACACTCTCAACACTGTCGACCTCTGCCCGGTTGGAGCTCTGACCAGCAAGGACTTCCGGTTCAAGATGCGTGCCTGGTTTTTAAAAGAAACCAAAAGTTTGTGTAATTCCTGCGGTACGGGATGCAACACTCTGGTTGGCACACGCGAAGAAGTTATTTACCGGCAGGAGCCCCGGGAAAACAACGCGGTGAACTCCTCGTGGATGTGCGATTACGGCCGCCTCAATTACAAGTGGCAATCCAGTGAGAACCGCCTCAAAACTGTGACAGCCATGCGGGGTGACATCCGTGAAGTCCTCAACTGGTCGCAGCTTCTTGGTGAGATCATACCCAGATTGCAGAGGTTCCAGCCTGGTCAGATTGCTTTCATTGGCTCAGGTCAGATGTCGACTGAGGAGGTCTTTCTCTTCAAATCTCTGGCGGAAAAAATGGGTGGATTGGTGGAAGCGTATTCCTCTTCTGGGGAATCCGATCGACTGCTTCTGAATGCGGACAGGCTCCCGAACACCAACGGTTTAAGAATCCATCACTTCACCACGTCCGGACAGATATCTCCGTCTTCCACCCACATTTCCGAGGGAATTAAGAAAGGTGCCATCAAAGCGCTCTTTGTGATTCGGGAGGACGTGACGGCGCATGGTATATCGATCGACCTTCTGGAGTCCCTGGAGTTGCTGGTAGTCAGTGATATCCACCGCACACCTGCCACGGATGTGGCTCACTACGTTCTCCCCGGCGCAGCTCATTTTGAAAAACGTGGCACCTTCGTCAACGTCAAGGGCCGGATTCAGAAATTCATGAAAGCTGTGGAAGCTCCCGGGGATGCCCGTCCAGAATGGGAATTCCTTCATGAAATCCTGCATAAAGCCACCGGTCAAAATGGTTTCTCCACCATTGAAGGCCTTTTTAATCTGATGGCTCAAAAAGTCAGTGCTCTCCATGGATTGACTTGGGCCAGCCTGGGTGATTTGGGGGTTCAAATAGAAATCCCGGATTCCAGATAACCATTTGATTTGATTCCAAGCCATGACCCTAGCTGAATTACTCATTTCGACCTTAAAAATCGTTGGACTCATCTCTGTGGTGTTGCCATTGATTGCCTATTCTGTGGTTGCTGAGCGCCGTATCTCTGCGGCGATTCAGGATCGCGTCGGACCGAATCGCGTTGGTCCATTCGGACTGCTGCAGCCATTGGCGGACGGGGTCAAATTTCTTCTGAAAGAGGATTTCACTCCGTCCTACGTGAACAAGGTTTATTTCTGGATGGCTCCGGCCCTGGCCATGATTCCTTCGTTTGTGGTATTTGCGGTAATTCCATTTGGGTCGATGCTGTTCGGGGAGAAGATGGTGGTTGCCGATCTCAATGTTGGGATTCTTTTTACTTTCGCCATTGTCTCCCTGAGTGTTTACGGCATTGTTCTGGCCGGGTATGCATCCAATTCCAAATACCCATTCCTTGGGGGGATCCGGTCCAGTGCCCAGATGATTTCCTACGAAATCGCTATGGGTATGTCCGTGATCCCGCTTTTCATGCTGACCTCGGATCCCGTTTTCTTCAGCCAGGGACTGAGTGAATCCTGGAATCAGTTCCTGATGGGAACCTCGGACCTGAATTTGAGCCGGATCATTGCTTATCAATCCGGCAGTTTCTTTGACTGGCTTATCTTCAAGCAACCATTGGCTTTCATCATCTTCCTTGCCGCTGCCTTTGCTGAGACCAATCGTCTGCCGTTTGATTTGCCCGAATCGGAGACTGAGCTCGTCGCGGGATATCACACGGAATATTCCTCCATGAAGTTCGCCTTATTTTTTCTTGGCGAATATGCTGCCATGATTGCCGCCTCATCGTTGATGGTTGTATTATTTCTGGGTGGCTGGTCGCTTCCCCTCTGGGGATTGGACCAACCAGCTGACAACGTATTTCTTGGCCTGCTTCACATCATCATATTCTTCAGTAAAGTGAGTTTGTTCATGGTCTTTTTCATTTGGATTCGTTGGACATTGCCTCGTTTCCGCTATGACCAGCTGATGAATCTGGGCTGGAAACGTTTTCTGCCGCTTTCACTTGCCAATATTATCGTGACTGCCATCTGGCTCTGGTTTAAAAGCTGATAAACATTGATACCGGTATGATTGTAGAAAGAAAAGAGCTGACCTTGCTTGAGAAAACGTACCTTCCCGGTATTGCGCAGGGAATCCGTATCACCACTAAGCATTTCATCGATACAGTTACAGGACGCCGCAAAGTGACCATGCAGTATCCTGAGGAAAAGTGGACCGTCCCTGATGGATATCGAGGTGCTCCTTATCTGGTCAAAGACCAGGAGGGCCGCACCAAATGTGTGTCCTGCCAGCTGTGTGAGTTCATTTGCCCTCCCAAGGCCATCAAAATCACCCCGCCGGGTCCCAGTGTCAATTCCGCTTTGGGCGGGGTTGAAAAATGTCCCGAAGATTTTGAAATCAATATGCTTCGCTGCATTTTCTGCGGCATGTGCCAGGAGGTCTGCCCGGAGGAGGCAATATTCCTCATGCGGGATTACAGCCTGACAGGTGAAAGCCGGGAAGAGATGATATACCACAAAGACAAACTTCTCACACTCGGTGGTACCCACCAGGACGCCATTCAAAAATGGAAAAAGAAGGAATCTGAAGCTCAAGCTCAAGCCCCATTTCATTGACAGGTCCAGGAAATGCACAATTTACCAACTCATATCTCGAATCAGAACTGACACAAGATTCATGGAAGGCTTAACTTTTTATATATTTGGATGCCTGGCAATTCTCAGTGCATTTGCTTGTGGTGTGGAATCCCCTGGCCAGAAACACCGTCACAAATGCCATGTTTCTTGTTGTGACCATGTTGTCCATTTCCGGATTATTTATTCTTCTGCAGGCCTTTTTCATGGCCTCGGTCCAGGTGATTGTTTATGCCGGTGCGGTCATGGTGCTTTTTCTGTTTGTCATCATGCTTCTGGACCTGAAGGTGGAGCACAAAAGGCGGCTGCGGCTTGGCTCCATTTTTGTGGGGGGCATCCTGACGCTTGCGTCGGTGGCAACATTTATTCAAGTGCTGTTCGGAAAAGATGCGCCCGAGGAGGCGGCAGGTGATGTGGTGTATGTAGGCTCGACATCCACATTGGGTAAATTGCTGTTCACTCAGTTCCTGCTTCCCTTCGAAGTGATTTCAGTCCTGCTTCTGGCCGCTATGCTGGGAGTGATTTTATTGAGCAAAAAGGAGCTGAAATAACAAATTTGTTCCTGAGGGGAATCAGTCACTATGGAAATCACCTTAAATCATTATCTGGTCCTGAGTTCGATAATATTTTTCATCGGTCTAGCTGGGGTTGTGATCCGACGGAATCTGCTGATCAATTTCATGTCACTGGAGTTGATGTTGAATGCGGCGAACCTGGCTTTGGTCGCGGTCTCTCATTTCCGCAATCACGCCGATGGGCAGATTATGGTTTTTTTCATCATCACTGTGGCGGCTGCGGAAGTGGCGGTCGGTTTGGCCATGATCGTCGCTCTCTATCGCCGGAAACAGGACGTCTACACGGACCAACTCAACTCACTGAAACTATAATCCATAGATTTTCAATAACTTTGATATTCATTTTGTCTCATCGGACTGGTGAATCGCTGGAAGATCAATCTACTCATAGAGAACCCAAAACACTAAATTTCAATGGAAAACCCTGAATGGATTTCGAACGTCGTGTGGCTCATTTTTGCAATGCCACTCTTCATGTGTTTGGCGATTCGATTTATTACCCGTGAACATGGTCAACTCAGTGCAGACCTTTCCTCGCTGGTGACAGGCATAGGATTTATCCTGAGCCTTCTCGTCTTCTTTTCCATGAAAGAAGACATACACTCCTATTTTCCATGGATCGTGGTTCAAGGTTTGGATGTGAGCATTGGTGTGGAGATTAACCGCCTCTCGGTCCTGATGCTGATGATTGTGACTGGAGTCTCGACAGCGGTTTTCTATTTCTCCCGGGTTTACATGCGGGATGACCCGGATCTCAGCAGATTTTACTCGGCGCTCAATCTCTTTGTTTTTTCCATGCTGGGAATTGTTGTTGCGGACAACCTGCTCCAGATGTTCTTATTCTGGGAGCTGGTCGGAGTGAGCAGCTTTCTTCTTATCGGATTCTGGTTTTACAAGCCGAGTGCAGCCAACGCCTGCCGCAAGGCATTTATCGTCAATCGCATCGGTGATTTTGGTTTCTTGCTGGGAATCATCCTGGTCTGGCACAATACGGGCGACATCAGTTTTTCGAAACTCGAATCCTTCTTTCATTCTTTTGATCCTGAGCAGTTCTCAAGCTGGCTGGTCCCTGCCGGTTTGCTGTTATTTTGTGGTGCGATGGGAAAATCCGCCCAATTTCCCCTTCATGTCTGGCTTCCGGATGCGATGGAAGGCCCAACTCCTGTCAGTGCATTGATTCATGCCGCCACGATGGTTGCAGCCGGGGTTTTCATGCTGTGCAAAATTTCCTTCATGTTAGTGGGTTCAGCATTGGACGTCATAGCCTGGATTGGAGCCATCACGTCGCTGGTTGCCGCATTAATTGCCCTGCAACAGGACGACATCAAAAGAATTCTTGCGTATTCCACCCTTTCCCAATTGGGATATATGGTGATGGCTGTTGGACTTTCAGCACCCACCGCCGCCATGTTCCATCTGACGACTCACGCCTTTTTCAAGGCATTGCTTTTCCTGGGGGCCGGGGCCATCATTTTCTCTGTCCACCACGAGCAGAACATCTGGAAGATGGGTGGATTACGTCAGTCAATGCCTCTCACCTACCGTCTGTTTCTGGTCGGTACTCTGGCGTTGTGCGGCATATTCCCATTGAGTGGCTTCTACAGCAAAGATGCGATCATTGCTGCGGCCCAGTCGGGTAACCCCATATTATTTTTCATTTCCCTGCTGGTTGTTTTTCTCACTGCTTTTTACATGTTTCGTCTGGTTTCTGTCGTGTTTTTCAACAAGCCCCGGACTGAGAATGCCAGCCATGCGCATGAGGCGCCGACTGGCATGATCATCCCTCTGGTGATACTCGCGGTTCCATCAGTCATGGCTGGTTGGATCAACATAGAGGAATTTTTTGGCACAATATTCCATCATGCGGGGGGGGCCAACCTCTTTCTTCTTCCATTTGAACATAGTCCGCTTCCTGCTTTTCTGGGTTTATTTATTGCCTTTCTGGGTGCTGTTCTGGCATTTCAGATCTACTCAAAGGTGGATGAGGATCCGGTTGTTGAAAAAGCCGGTTTTATCAGTTGGGTATTGGGAGGTAAGTTTTTCATCGACGAAATTTACCGGGTTCTCATTGCCTGCACACACGAACTTTTAGCCAAGATTGCCGCCTGGTTTGATCGTGCATTTTTAGCTGGACTGGTCATCAAGGGTTCTCAAGGGGTCATTGAATTTGGGGGCCGTGCCCTTCGATTACTTCAGACCGGCAATCTCCAGACATACGCCCTGTGGTTTTTCATAGGACTTTCAGTGCTCCTTTATTTTATAACTCACTAACCGACAAAAACATAAAGCTCAGGAATTGTTTTCACTATGTCCCCGGTTCTCATATTAATTTTTCTTCCGCTTTTGGCGGCCGCCGCGATTGGATTGATTCCCGGCATCAAAAATGGTGTTGCCCGGAATATCGCATTGCTGACTCATTTTGCTATGGCGGCTCTGGCTGTCACTCTTTTTGTTCAGTATGATCAGAATCCAGCGAATGCCGACGGTGTTTTCTATGCTTTTCAGAAGGACTGGGTACCCACTCTTGGCATTCAGATGTATTTGGGAATGGATCCTCTGAATGCCGCGATGCTGCTGATGAGTTCCATAGTTTGCTTTACGGCCGTAGCCTGCTCCGACAATGTCAAAGAGCGACCACGCACCTACTACCTACTCTTGTCACTCATGTCAGCTGGCGTGGTCGGTGCATTCTCCTCATTCGATGTGTTCTCATTCTATTTCTTTCACGAACTTGCGTTGGTTCCAACTTTCATACTCATTGGTGGATGGGGAGCTGGCCCCCAGCGCAAATATGCCAGCTATAAACTCACACTTTATCTGACCGGGGGAGCCTTATTGGCTCTGGCAGGAATCATCGCACTCTACCTGCACTCCAATGCCACATCATTCAGTTTTTTCGCCATTCTGGCTGCTGTGGCTGATTCGCCAATGTCCGAATCAACTCAAAACTGGATTTTCCCACTTTTGCTGATTGGATTTGGGGTGCTTGTCTCCCTATGGCCGTTTCACACCTGGGCTCCTTTGGGATATGGTCATGCTCCGACCGGTGTCGCGATGATTCATGCTGGAGCATTGAAAAAATTCGGCCTGTATGCTCTGTTGCGACTCGCCATTCCAGCTTTGCCTTTGGGCAGTGAGAATTGGGCATCGCTGCTGGTAATTCTGTGCCTGGGCAACCTGGTTCTGGTGGGGCTGGCGGCGATGCGTCAGAAGCAATTGCACATGCTCATCGGGTTTTCAAGTGTGGCCCACATGGGTTTTGTTTTCATGGGGTTAGTTGCCTATAATCATATCGGGGTGACCGGTGCCTTACTTGTGATGGTGGCACATGGATTTCTGGCTGCCCTCAGTTTTGGGCTGGCTGGCGCGCTTCGCAGCTTTTCCCCGGATCTGGATATGACGAAAATGGGAGGTTTGCTCAAGCAGGCCCCGTATCTTGGAACGGCGTTAGGTATTGCTTTTTTTGCCGGGTGTGGTGTTCCGGGATTTGCCAATTTTGCGGGTGAGGTTCTGATATTTTTTGGTGCTTGGGGGCATGTGGAATCCTTTGCCCTGGTGCTGGCTGTCTGGAGTGGGCTGGTGATTGGTGGGGTTTATATGCTGCGTGCTTTCAGGAATGTGCTTCATGGTCCGGTATCTGAAAAATGGTCCACCTTGCCGGATATTTCAGGCACATCCAGATTTGCCATCAACCTGCTGATTGGTGCCTTGGTCTTTTTCGGTGTTTTACCTGGAACAATCACACAGAAGGCTCAGATATCCATCAATGGTCTGGTTCAACAATTAGAAAAGGGCCGATCATCCCAGGACGCTGTTTTGGATGCACCGCATCGGGATGCGCTCACTCCCAACCTGGCACAAATCCAGAAGTGAAATCCACTTACGACATCCCCTCTGAATATGAACACAAAATTAATTCAAACTGAGATTTGGGTATTGCTGATTGGGCTTGCAGCTCTCCTGCTCGATTTATGGGTGCCGGCCCGTCGCAAGGCATGGCTGGGCTACTTTGTTGCAAGTGGGCTGGGGCTGGTATTGATAGCACACTTCGGGTTGGATATTGCAGGCATGGAGTACCTTCTGCTTCAGGACGATAACCTGTCCCGTCTCATCTCTGTGGATTCAGCCTCCATCTTCCTCAAACGTATTTTCCTCGTGGCCGCCATTTTTATCGTTCTGGTTTCTGTGTCCTATTCCAAGCGATTTGAGACGGGGGTGGGCGAATATTTTGTCCTGCTGACTTTTGCGTTGCTAGGGATGCTTTTTGCAGCTGGTGCCCGCCATTTTGCCATGATGTTTGTCTCGGTTGAACTGATCACAGTCAGTTTCTATGTGCTGGTCTCCTTCAACAGGAACCGTCTGGCTTCCGTAGAGGCAGGAATAAAATACCTTATCCTGGGCGCGTTATCGAGTTCAGTCCTGATATTCGGAATGGCATTGGTTTACGCTTCTGCCGGGAGCATGGATTTAAGTGTTCTCAAATTGCTCAACGCCGATCAGGCCTCTGACCCTCTCTTCCTTATAGGACTGCTTTTCATTTTCTGTGGACTGAGTTTCAAAATAGCGCTCGTTCCATTTCAATTCTGGGCTCCAGATGTCTATCAGGGTGCCCCAACCCCAACCACTGCCTTTCTTGCCATTGGTTCCAAGGCTGCTGGGATCATTCTCATGTTAAGGTTCATATATGATGGATTGCCATTCAATGTCCTGCCGCTCAGAGAGTTCCTTTTCAG
>JAJOIW010000002.1 GCA_021209225.1 Verrucomicrobiota bacterium | reverse complement strand
TTGCTGCGGCGCATCGGCAGTCGTGGACTTGATAAATGGAGTCGGTGCCTTTCTGGCCAACAACCAACTGGCCGAAGCCCGGACAACATTCAATTTAGCGTTGTGCAAGTTGGTTGAGGAAGCAGCTCCCCTTGAGAAATTCCAAATAAGAAAAAATTCAATTCTGTCATTTGTGACCCTGCATGCCGGGCGGGTGCATCGCTCAATTAAATCCACGATGGTTACTCCGTTGCTTGTTAAATTTGTACCTGACGAGAGCGGAGAACCAGGAAAAGGAGAATGGGTCACTCAGCCGCTGATCCTGGTCGACAACCTGATTGGGGAAGGCTTGGAGAAAGGAATGACCGAAAAAGAGTTTCCTCCTGGCGAGGCGCCTCCAGCGGGCAAGCCGAAGGAGCACGAAGTATTTATGCATATACCGGAGCTGCCAGATGGTCAGAAGGCATATGTTGTTGTGCAAGTGACCCGCAATCTCTGTAATGATGACGGCTCATTGGCGCCTCCATTGCGTGAAAACTATTTTATCGGAGTCGTTCAATAAGTGTCAGTGCGAAAACCATCCCGCAGGATAGAATATATTAAAAAGGGTCGGATTAATTAATTTCACGCCAAACTGCCAGTGCATGAGCTTGACTACCAGCACTCATGATTCCATCTCCACACCAAATATACCAAATTAAGAAGTTGATCCGGACTCCATCATTCATTTTAGGACATATCATTCTGTATATATGAATTTCTCCTGAAATAACCTGGATATTATATGGATTGATTTTGAGCAATGAAATATGAAGCACATCAGTCTTCGAAGGAACCAGTCGGATTGCTTGCATGAAAGCAAACATTCGACCTTGACAGAATATGCCCAAGGTACGATTTTAAGCCAGATGCCCGATACCATGCAGCTGCCTCCGATCGATTAACGATGTCAATACGTGGAAGCGATTCATATGAGCCAAAAAAACCAAATCAAAAAATGTTGCTCGTGGCTGGAAGTTGTGAACCAAATAACTGATATGTAGGTAATCCATGCGGAAGACAGACCAAGTTGATGAAGGCAGTAGAATGAGAAAAAGGCCACGAATCCAGGGCGTGGGGAAGATATATTTCCGGGTTTTTCTGCTGTCTCTTATTCTTCCGTTGACTGTGATCGCCGAGCAGATAACACCGCTCTATTCCATCACAGATTTTGTGACCTGCGCAAATGCGAAAACGAATCCCCCCCACGATTGGCATGTGCCGAAATCCGCTTTTCTTTCATCGGACGACGAGCTTTTTGTGTGGGTTGAGCTGCGCAACGTCACCGGATTTCATCCTGTCGAAATCAAGTTGTACACTCCATTTGGTAACTTCTACGGGGAAGAAACCCAATGGATCAATGAGCCGAATGGCCCAGCACACTGGTGGCGTATGGTTGCATGGTGGAGTATCCAAAACGAAAATATTGGACAAATTCCAGGCAAGTGGAGGTTGGATCTAGTCATTGAGGGTGCTTTGCAACGCAGCATATCCTTTGAAATCGTTCAGGACAGTCCAGCATTATCTATATTTGGAAAGGACGATTTCAACAACTCGACTGCTCCTGCCCATATGAACAGAAGTCCACTGGTTAACAAGGAGCTTGATAGAGTCTGGATTATCCAGACTTCACAGGATCTGGTGCATTGGTCAAATGTTCAGACGAATGAATTTTTGGAAATCTCAGTCAGCAAGACCATACTCAACAAGGAAAACTTCCGTTTATCGCTCAGCAGGCGGGACTTTGGAAACTGCATCCTTGAAGTATCCACCGATTCAGTTGACTGGACGTCAATCCAGACAAACGAAATTCCATTTCTGAAAACCTCCCATCATAGTGAGACGAATCGATTTTATCGGGCTTTTGTCCGGCCGAGGTCAATCCTTGATATGGATTTGGAGGAGTGACCATTTTGAGGATGCTTATTTGGATCGGGGAAGACGCGCACCGGGTTGGATGCAAAGGCTTAATTTGACTTTTTAACCAAAGAGGGATGGAGAGGCACATTCCATGGTGTGCCTCTCGGGATTTCAAGGCTGGCTGATAAGTAAGAGTGGGGTTTTCCAAAGCCGTTCTGGCAATCTGTTCAGAAATCGAATGGGGTAATACCCGAAAAAAACCGCCGGATTTGGTCTCGGCGGTTTGAAAATGAGGTTTTTGGGGGATGGGATACTGATTATTCGTATGAGGCCTGGGCGCCTTTAGTGGTGCGCTTTTTCATCCATGGCATCATGCTGCGGAGGCGGGTGCCGACTTTTTCGATATCGTGTTTTTCGCCGTCATTGAGCAACTGGTTATAGATGGGATATCCGCTTTCATATTCCTTGATCCACTGTTTGGCGAATTTCCCGGATTGGATATCGGCGAGCGCCTTCTGCATGCGCTTCTTGACGGAGGCATCGATGATTTTCGGTCCGACGAGAACATCTCCCCATTTGGCGGTTTCGGAGATGGAGAAACGCATGCCACTGATGCCGGATTCATTGATGAGATCCACAATGAGTTTCAATTCGTGGAGGCATTCAAAGTAGGCCATTTCGGGTTGGTAACCGGCTTCGACAAGAACTTCGTATCCCGCTTTGATGAGGGCGGTGGTGCCGCCGCAGAGAACAGTCTGCTCACCGAACAAATCTGTTTCTGTCTCTTCGCGGAAATCGGTTTCCAGAACTCCGGCGCGTGTTCCACCGATTCCTTTTGCCCAGGCCAAGGCGATTTTTTTGGCTTTCTTGGATGGGTTCTGGTGGATGGCTATGAGGCTGGGGACGCCTTTGCCTTCCAGGTACTGGCGACGCACGATGTGCCCGGGCCCTTTGGGAGCCACAAGAATCACATCCACATTGGCTGGCGGAACTATGGTGCCGAAATGAATCGAGAAACCATGAGAGAAAAGCAGGGTTTTGCCTTTGGTCAGATTGGGTTCGATATCCGCCTTATAGACTGAAGGCTGTTTGGTGTCAGGCAATGCCACCATGATGACATCGGCTTTTTTGACGGCTTCAGCTGTTGGGTAGACCTTGAATCCATGATTCTCGGCAACCTCAATGGATTTGCTCCCGGGATAGAGCCCGATAATGACTTCACAGCCGCTTTCCTTGAGGTTGAGAGCATGGGCATGGCCCTGAGAACCAAATCCAAGAACAGCAAGTGTCTTGCCCTGGAATACACTCAGGTCGGCATCTTTGTCAGTATATACTTTTGCTGGCATAAAAATGAATAGGTGGTTGTTATGGGAGACGGAATTTCAAATCAATGGAAAAAAGCGGAATCAGGCATTTTCAGGTTCAGCTTCAATGCGGGGGAGGGCGATTTTCCCTGTGCGGTTGATGGTATTGATTCCAAAGGTTTCCATGAGGCTGAGGAATTTGGAGATTTTGCTTTCACTGCCAGTGAGTTCGACGGTGAGGCAGTGGTGATGGACATCCACGACTTTGCCACGGAAGACGTCGGCAATCTGCATGATCTCAGCCCGATTTTCGCCCGTGTTGCGCACCTGAACCAGGACCAACTCGCGGTTGATCGATTCCCCTTCGCGATAATCCATGACTTCGATGATGTTGTGGAGTTTATCGAGTTGTTTGACGATCTGTTCGAGAGTGGCTTCGTCGCCGTCGGTGACAATGGTCATGCGGGACAGTTCAGGCTTATGGGTTGGGGCCACGTTGAGGCTGTGGATATTGTATCCACGGCCACTGAAGAGACCGGCAACCCGTGTGAGGACTCCGAATTTGTTCTCAACAAGTATGGAAATAGTATGTCTCATGAGAGATTATGTTTTCGCATCAAAGCAATGATCAGTGACAGGAGGTCCAGGACCCGAAGGGAAAGGACCCACTGAGGAAAACTGAAGCCCACAGGGAGCTTCCAGGCCGCTCAGCCTGTATCAGCGGGCCAAACTACCAACCGTGATGAAATCGGGTCAACTGTTTTCCCTGAATTTATGGCGAATTCCTGATGCCCTGGTCCTGCGCAGCAGCGGAAACAGCCAGATCAATAAAGGAAGCAAGGTCGGACTTCTGGGTCTTGAGCGATTGACGCTCCAGATACATCATGTGGCCGGCAGGGTAATAATGGACATGGATCCGATTCAGATCGCTTGAGCGGAGCCCAAGATTTCTCAGGGTGTAATCGGTGGCAAAATAGGGCGTGGCCAGGTCCGTATACCCACTGGCAACATAGAGATGCAGGTATGGATTGAAGGCCATCGATCGACGCAGACGCTCAGCCGTCTCCACATACCGGTTTGAATATGGGGAATAATCCCAAGGCTGAACCCGACCGGTCAGAATCTCGTAGGGCAAATCACTTTCATAACGCAGCACCTCGCGGACGTAATGATTCATAGCCGCGGTGAATGGGCCAAGAATGTGGGCAAAACTGGGATCAAATTCAAATTCCGTCCCCAGATCGGATTTGTCGGATCCGGTGTAGCGGCTATCGAACCGGCCGACAGTGAGTCCCCTGTCGCGCAGCAATTCCTTCATGAAACTGAAGGCGTCGATGCGGAGGTGGGAATTCCCCACAAATTCAGTGGACAACCCGGTGAGGGCCGCCGCTTTTTCGATGAGCTGGCGGCGCTGCTCGGGATTCATGGCATTTCCCAGAATGAGGGCAGGAGCCAGTTTCTGGACGGCAAATTCCTCAGATTCCCGAAGCACGTCAGCCAGAGGCTGGGACTGCCAGTGAGCATCCAGAACACCATGGTGGTAAGCAGTCGCCGTATAGGAGGGAAAAAATAGGACGTAGGGCAGATCATTGCCCTCGGCGAAACGAATCGTCTGGAATTGCAGTACTGAGGAAATGAGCATGATGCCATTGAGGTACATGCCATGATCCTCCTGCAGCACGGTGGACAATCCCGCAGCACGGGTGGTGCCATAGCTTTCTCCTATGAGAAATTTTGGGGATAACCAGAGTCCATGGCGCGTCACAAACAAACGGATAAACTCGGCGACGGATTTCAGGTCTCCTTCAAACCCATGATATTCAGCCGCTTTGTCGTCCGTATCCGCCCGACTGAACCCCGTGCTCACTGGATCAATAAAAACAAGATCTGACTTATCCAGAAGAGAAAATTCATTGTCCACCAGGCGGAATGGAGGTGGCATCATGAATCCCTTGTCATCCATGAGAATGCGTTGAGGGCCGAGGATTCCCAGATGCAACCAGACTGAGGCCGACCCGGGGCCTCCATTGAATGCGAATGTGATGGGCCTGGGGTCAGGACCTTTGTGCTTTTTCTTGAAATAGGCTGTATAGAAAATGGACGCTTTGGGGGCCCCGTCTTCATGGCGCAGGACCAGGCGCCCTGCTTTGGCATTATATTCGATGTCGACGCCATCTATGGTTACGGTGCTGCTGGTGTCGACGCGTTCATCGATCCGGGGCGGCTGGGAACTTTCAGACTTATCATCAGGATACCCAGTGGAGATGGCACATAAAGAGGAGAGGATCAGAATCATCCATCTCCGGAGGGGGTGGCAGGGCGTTGGGACATTTCCAGGTTTCACGCCGGCATTGTAATTCATTCAGGGTGATTCACCAGTTCGAAATTCCTGGATTCCTGCTGAATGATCGGACTGAATGCCCGGTGGAGAGGTGGAGAAGTGATGGGCTTATTGAGCTTTTACCGGGAGAGAGCGCACGCTTTTCTGGAGCCGTATGATATCGGGGCGTTCTTCAGGTGTGGCAGACTGACCGAATTGCTTCCAGTTTTTCGGTGTCCGCCAGCGCCAATGATCGACACTTCCATCGGCAAAGGACAGGTTGGCTCCCTGATTATGACGATCGGACGGAAGGTCGCCCCATAATTGTCTGGGCAGGAATCCCTCGGGGAAAACCATGAAATGGGATCCCTGAATGCTGTCCTCATCGGTATCAATGAACACAAAGAACCTCGATGGGGGCGGAGATTTAATGGAGGAAAGTTTTCTGTAATCGGGAATATCCAGGGAAGTGACATCGCAATGGATGGACCCGCTCATATTGTAACTGCGGTTGCGCGGCATGCTGGTGAGGGATGTGCTGCCGGGCGAATTCCTGACCCGGGACCGATCACTCGGGCAGCGGTAGATTCCAGCGCTTTTATTGTAATTCCACAGCAGACCTTGCCGGATGGAGGCATCTCCCACCTCGGTTTGAGCATTGCCCCGGCACCAGGAATTGAGATCTCCGGATGGAGAAAGGATGGACCAATTGAATACAAAATTGTTGGGTGGCAGATAGTCGCGATTGTCATCGGTATACAAGACCCAAGCCAACGTCAGCTGCCTGAGATTACTGCGGCATTTCGTGGAAAGTGCCCGCTGCTTGGCCAGGGATAAGGCGGGGATCAGCATGGAGGCCAGAATGGCTATGATGGCTATGACAACAAGCATCTCAACCAGAGTGAAACCATTCCTGCTGACCCGCCGGAGATGGGATAAGCCGGGATGAATTCTCCCTGAGTGCTGGAATGATTGCTTCATAAATCACGCATGGCGTGTCTCGATCGGTTATATGCCTGTGACTTTGGAAATGGCGGAGAGGTACTCGTTTTTGCTTTGCACTCCGACAAATCTCTCCACCTCCTTGCCATCTTTGAAAAGTATGACGGTGGGCAGGAACTGGATGCTGTACTTTTGAGAAAGCCCCTTATTCTTGTCGGTATCGACTTTGCCAACTGAAATGATTCCTTGCTTTTCATCCGCGATGGAGCTGATGACCGGGGCCAACTGCAGACAGGGCCCACACCAGGATGCCCAAAAATCAACCAGCACCACCCCACCATCCGGCTTGACGTAATTGCCGAACGTCTCGTTATCCATGGTGATGAGCGCCGCGGACTCATGGCCCGACGCCACGGACTCAGAACTCGGGGACTTGGACACCGAATCACACCCAGTCAAGGCCCATCCAGCGAAAAGCAGAGCGATTGAAAGCACACACAGCGAACCACGACCAAGATTATGCATAAGCACAATGAATACGCTTTTCCGGAAAACTTCAAAGGCCAGACGCCAAAATATCCGGGAAATATCGAAATATTTTCTAATTTT
>JAJOIW010000195.1 GCA_021209225.1 Verrucomicrobiota bacterium | reverse complement strand
CTGGCCCCGGATCGCCTTGTGGTCCGGCAACTCCCGGGGTGCCCTGCGGCCCGGTTGGTCCCACTGGTCCTGCAGGTCCGGGTTCTCCTTGTGGCCCGGACGCACCGAGCGTGACTATGAAAGAATCCTGTCTCTTAAGTTGAATGCCGGCAACCAGTTCCAGGACGAAGTTTCCTGAATACGATGACGTTTGCGGAGGGAGTACAGCTTGAAGCTGGTCCAGGTTGTCAGGGAGTTTGAGGAAATCAAACAGATTCAGTTGTATCGGAGAATTGTCAGCGAGATACAAGTAGGCGGATCCAGTGAATTGATTCCGTCCGAAATTGTACCCTGTGATGGTGAGGATGCCGTTTTGAATGTCCGGCTCTGCACTGATTATTACAAGTCTGTTCTGGTTGGACTGGTTGTCGTTGTCGTTTTTATTGCCAGGTGAATTCCCCTGCGCATGTGCAAATGGAGCCAGAATGCTCAATAGGATGATTGCAATGTATTTCATGCTCATTGTTTTAATTTCAACAGTTTATAGGTGTTCGCTGAGTGTTTTATTTAGAATCCAATGGAATCGTCCCATGAACGACCCATTTTCATGGATGGATTTTCCGGATTGAACTCGCCATCTCCTCAGGGTCACACGTCCGGGTCTTGTTGAAAGATGTGTCCTCTTTCTGAACCATGATGCGGGTTGTGTGTGCCTGGTATATGATGATTCAAATGCGAAATCAGGAGATTGAAACACATTCGCTATCGATGGACATCCCCCATATGGGGGATGAATGATCTAAATAATGTTCTGAGTGTTGAATAGGTATCCAGAATTGCTGACCTTTATTTGAGGAATCCAATGTTGTTGCGGCAGTCTGGACAGAACTCGATATCAAAGCCGACAAAGGCGATTTCTCCAGCAGAATCCCCAGAATCTCGTCCCTTCGCCGCAATCTCCAGTCCGACTATGAAGTGCGGTGGTTATCAGCGCTTTTCGATGGCCTTCAAATATTCAGATAGCAAGCCGCGGACAGAGATCGATGGTCTATGCCGTGGGCGCCATTCCATCATGTCCAAACGGCGGACTGGGACATTCTGGCGGGATATTTGGCTGGCAGCGGAGGACGGAGTAGTTTATTCGAGAGGGGGAATATGTCAGAAAAAGCATTTCGATGGCGGGGAGCCATATTTGATTTGGACGGGACACTTCTGGACACCTTGAGTGACATTGCCGGGGCGGCGAATGCAGTTCTGGAGATGCTTGAGCTGCCCACGCATCCGGTTGAGGCTTATAAGATGTTTGTGGGTGACGGGGTGCACGTGCTGATGAAGCGGGTTCTGCCTGCGGATTGGCAGTCGCCGGAAAAAATAAATCATGCGCTGGATCTGATGAAGCGGGAGTATCTGAATTGGTTGAATCGTGACGCGGCTCCTTATGAGGAGATTCCAGCCATTCTGGATGGGCTTCTGGGGCATGGCTGCCGTCTGGCGGTATTATCCAACAAACCGCATGATCTGACAGAGATGTGCCTGCGGGAGTATTTCCCCCGGTATCCATTTGGTCCAATACTCGGCTTACGTCCGGGGCATGCGGCCAAACCCAACCCATCCGGGGCCATGGAGATTGCCAACCAGTGGGGTCTTGCACCTGAGGACATTCTTTTTCTGGGGGATACGTCGATTGATATGGAGACCGCGACGGGATGCGGGATGTTTCCAGTGGGTGTCCTGTGGGGCTTCCGGGAACGCAGCGAACTCGAATCCGCCGGCGCCCGCTTCGTCACAGACTCGGCAAAGCATTTTTTTAATCAACTGGAAATTTTCTCCAGTTCATTTAAAATTCAGGAAAGTTGATGAATTCGCTTCAGAAAAAGTTGCTTAAGCATAAAATCTCGGCAATTTCGGGTTGGATTGATTTAAAGGACATCCCATCGGCACAATGGGAAGCTGCCCAACTTTCAAGTGAAGAGAAAAAGCAGCAGGAATCCATTGAAATGCTCTATGAATTGAGCCGGCTGGTTCAGGACTGGGATCAGTGTCTGCATTATGGAAGCCTGCTGACTGAGCTTACTCCACATGATGCGGGGACGTGGGTGCGCTACTGCAATGCCCTCTTCTGGAATGAACAGGTGGAGGAGGCCTGCGACCTGGCTCAGGAGAAAATGAATGAATTCCCCAAAGTCTGGGACCTGGTCTATAATCTGGCTTGTTACCACACCCGTCATCAGGACTACGAAAGCGCCCTCCAAGCCTTGCGGAAAGCAGCTCAAATAGCGGATGACCTCGACTACTTTGAACACCAGGCAAAAATTGACCCGGATCTGGAACCTCTCTGGAAACACCTGGGCAAAAAAGCCGATGAGTTTTTCAGCTCAGGAGACCTCACCCGTGAGTAAGTGAGAACTGAATACCGATGAGTCTCCATGTGGCCATCTTGTCGCAGTCCTTGCTATCAGGCTGAGCCCAGTGAAATTGGCAGACATAGATGGTAGTTAATCCAATTCATTTTCTTCAGAATCTTGACCGCATCCAATCCATTACCTGACATGCACCCGCAACTGCACCCGGAAATCCAGCGTGGTCTGAGCACATTCCGCATTGGATCGGTGCCATACCTGAACGCCGCCCCGCTGACATTCGGGATTGAGGACAGGATCAGTTTTGCTCCGCCGAGCCAGCTCTCAAGAAGTTTAATCCGGGGAGATCTGGATGTGGCGCTGCTGAGCGTGACGGAAGCGATGCACTCCCCCGGCTTTGTGCTGCTGGATGGCTATGGTATCTGCTCGGATGGCCCGGTTCTCAGCGTATTTCTGGCTCATCAGGATCCATTGGAGGAGATAGATGAGATTTATCTGGACCCAGCCAGCTGCACCAGTGTCCGATTACTTCAGGTTCTGATGGCGGATCTGGGATTGTCCCCGGCGTACAAACCACTGCCTGTCTCCTATGATGAGGCGGCTGGATTCCGCAATGTGCTTCTGATCGGAAATCCAGCCATTCGCTTCCTTCATTCAGGCTCATCCCACCGGATTCTCGACCTGGGGGCGTTGTGGCAGGAGCAGACCAATCTACCGTTTGTCTACGCGGCATGGATCGCCAATAAAAATGTCGACACCCGATGGCTCAATGAACTCCTGAATAAAGTGGCCGAATTCGGCCTGCAGAATCTCCCATATATTCATAAGTTTCACAGCGACTTTTCTGAAGCATTCAGGCGACGCTACCTGGGCCAGGCCATCCAATATCAGATTGGCTCCAGAGAAACCACTGGCCTCCAACAGTTTTATAAAAAAAATTTCCCAGCTGTCTGACATCTCTATAAGCCAGGCCAGGTCCAATCGGGCACGGGAAAAGAGTTCAATAAATACCTGAATTGTTTCGTCGGATCAGGTAAATATCCCGTGGCAGTGGATTCGGGGCAGTGAGAAAGGCACATAAATGAAAGTGAAAATGGACAAAGTAATGCGAGTGGTCATGTTATGGATGTTGGTTGTGGCATGTGGACTGACGGTGTGGGTGAATGCGGAGGACGAGCAACCCATGATCGATGAATCAGCCAGCCCGGAGGTGCAGGGCCAGCAACTCGCCACGATCATCCGATCACAGGTGCCTATAGAAAATTACCAGACTCAGGGCACACTCACCGTGCGATCCTCCAAAGGACAGCGCCAGGAATATAAAATCTCCTCACTGGTCTACGCTTCACCGTCTCACACCTGGACGAATATATTTCAAATTGCCGACCTCAAAGGTGTGATCAAATCGGAATACCTCATAGTGCGTCATCCGGAAAAACAAAATGTCTATTTCAGAACCATCAGTAAAGTGGATACTCAAGGGCAGACCTTGATCGAACGGTTGAAGGATCCATTTATCCCTATTGGAAACTCTGACTTCATGATGGGTGATATGGGATTTGAATTCCTTTTCTGGCCCAAACAGGTCGTTGTGCGTCAGCAGATCCGAAGCGGCCGCACCACCTACATGCTCGAAAGCAGCCAGGAGAAGCCTGAGGTCTACAGCAAAATTATTTGCTGGGTCGATAAAAAAAACTCTCGGCCCCATGCGAGCTGAAGCCTATGACAAAAAAGGAGAACTCATCAAAATCTTCACCGTCGGAGGCATTAAAGAAATTAATGGCGAAAAAGTCATCTCCCGTTTCGATATGGAAAACCTCCAATCCCGATTTTTTTCAAGGATTGAATTCAACGAATAAACCAGCTCATTCGTGGTGATGCTGCAGCCACCCCCGGGGAGGCAGGTGACCTAGTTCCGGGATGGAATTCCGTGTGAACTCTGGCTGCCAGTTGAGTGGTCAGTCTTTTTTGGACTGGCCAGTGAGAAAGACCAGAATGACTGCCACCAGCAAAACTGCCCCAATAATACCAAGAACCGAGAGTCCCATAGGTCCCTAATAAAACAAATCCGCCAGAGCTGATCAATGGATTTATGGGCAACCTGTAGATGAACGGATTGACTCCATCCAGGAACACTCAACAGCACCAGGCAGATTCGCGGGCCAAAGTCGGTTCTCATAATCCTAACCATCCAATCGACTGGGATCCAGAGACAAAAAAAGGGAACCATCCAGTTCCCGTGAGTCAAAAATCCAGCCGGAATAATCGTTCGGATCAATGTGGCTGACTGAGGTATTCGAGGAGTGCCTTAAGGTCTTTTGGCGGTATGGATTCGAAGCCGACGGGCATAATAGACATCTGTGATGCCTCGAGTGATTCAATTTCCTTGCGTTGAATGACGTGTTTTTGCGAAGCGACGTCCATGATCTCAACGGTCGTCTGAGTTTCAGCATCCAATCTTCCGGAAAAAGTGTTGCCATCAACCGTGGTGACATTCCACAGGCGGTAATTGGCTTCAACGGACCGGTTGGGATCAAGGATTTCCAGGAGAATGTCCGACCGATCGCGGGAACCGATTCCCGTCAGATCCGGCCCAACCTGACCTCCATTTCCATTGAAGGCATGACAGACAAAACAGTATGCCTCGAATACGGCTTTGCCGGCTGCCGCGTCGCCTTTTTCTTTGGCAAGCGGCAGCAGTTTATTCACGATCTCTGCCCGGTCAGCTGAGATGGAGGCGCTGGCGGAGGACAACCGGTTTGCTCTCCCGGCAACCCGCCGGTTGGGATTCTGACGGAGCTGAGACCAATATTCATTTGGAATATCCATGCGCGAAATAGACATATCTTCAACAGAATCCAACATGGCCAATGCCCATTCGCTGCGGCGCAACAAAACACTGATGGCAGACCGGCGCACGGCTGGGGTGAAAGTTGCCCAGTGCTTCATAATAATGGTTCCTGTTTCATTTTTCCGGCTTTCACTGAGTGCGCTGACCAAACCGGAAGACAGATCGGGCGAGGACAGGAGAGAAATGTGACTCAGGACGTTTTCCACCACAGGGGTGCTGTCCTCGAGCATGATCCAGCGTTTTGCCGCAGCTGACCGCTGTGCAGCGGAGGACTTTTCATCAGCCACCTGGCCCCGCAGAGAAGCGACTATGGCAGCCATGCGCCCTTCAAACAAACCTGGAACCTTCCACTGTTCCCCCAGACTGAGTAGTCGATCCCGGACAATTTCAGGCAATGAGTCCATGACTTTTTCAAGCTGCTGCTTTTCAGAGATGGAAAGTTCGGGCGAGATGTCGCCTGGCCAGCCATCCTTCAATCCATCGAGCACTGAGGTGGCCACATTCGGGGACACTCCGTTGAGAGCGGCCAAAGTGCTGACAATGCTGTCTGTTGGTCCCCGCCGCGCGTAGTGTTGGGTGACGGTTTCCACCACCCGCTGCAATCCCTGCCTGGAATTTTCGGCATTGGAGATGCTCTGATTCCCCCGGGCGTGGGACAGATAGGCATTGAGGAATGCGGAATCGTTTTGAGCGGCAGCGGAAACAGCTGCATCCGCAATCCATTTGTCATTGGCATTGCGTGGCTCCAGGAGCATATCCAGTATGGACTGCCCCACACCAGCATCAGACGGCAATTCCGAAAGGGCCAGCAGGGCCGCAAGACGCACCTGAGCATCCTCGTCATTCAGAATTCCAGCGTCGAGAAGCGCATTCAATGTGGCCCGATTGCGGGGAAGCACCATCGCGGCGGCCCGTCGCACGGCAGCCGATGGATGTTTCAACGCATCGACAGTCACTTGAATGGCTGAGGCATTTCCAGAATCCAGAATTCCAAGTCCCTTGAGCACCCAGAGAGAATGGATGGCCCCAGGGGCCAGGTTGATGTCGTCCAGTATGGTCCCGGATGCGAGCCTGATCAAAGCAGGAACCACATCGGTTTTGTTCCGTTCAATAAGCAATCGCTGGGCGTGAAGGCGCCAGATTAGATTGTCATTTTGAAGGGTTGACACAAGATGGTCTGGTTGATCTGTCGAGAGAGTGGGTTGAATGGATTCACGCCCGCCGCGGTGCGTCACGCGATAGATTCGCCCATGCGATTTATCCCGGATGGGTGTCTCATAAGCATTGCCTTTCCCATTATCAAAGCCCTTGGGGGTTGGATTATGCTGGATGATGTAATTATACCAATCGACCACCCAAAGAGCTCCATCCGGCCCCACTTCCCCGTATATGGGCGAAGTCCATTCATCATCACTGGCCAGGAAATTGCGGGAATTATGCGCCCTGAAGTCCGCACCGGTCCGGTCCAGAAAAAATAATCCCAGCAAATGTCCGGTTGGTTCCGCAACGAACTGGGCACGATTCCAGAATTCGCGGGGGAAGCTGCGGGCAGTGTATATGGCACTTCCTGAGCCAGCAGTGTAACGGCCATGCCAATCGACCTGGCGGACTTTTTCTGTGATGGGGTAAAAATTCTGGCTGTCGGCAATGGATTCGAGGCGGGCGGCGGACCAACCATTGACCTGTTCATAGAATCGGTTGGGAATGGGCATATACATACTGGCATTGCCATTGGCAGTGGAACCAATGATGATGTTGTCCTCGGTGATTCCCAGTCCCCCAGGTATTGTTATTGCTGGAACGAATGAATTCGAGTTCGGATCCATCTGGTTTGAAACGGAAAATTCCCTGGCCGAATTGGATATTCTTCCCACCGACAGTTCCCCGGAATCCTGAGTATCC
>JAJOIW010000154.1 GCA_021209225.1 Verrucomicrobiota bacterium | reverse complement strand
TCCATGCAGTTCGCCAGTCAGGCCGACTATGATTTTTACAACAACCACCCGACCCACGTTACCTATGTCCAGGAAATCTGGTTGACCGAGGTTGCCGCCTTCCAGGAAATCGACTTCATTCCACATCCGCATCCCGATTTTTCCGCAAACTGACATCCGCAGTGGGAAGAATGCTGGCCGGATCCGCTTGAGCCGCCGGAACAACGTGTCAGGCACATTATTGTTCCGAGCGGTTGGGGTGGAAAAATCGGACAATTGGTGTGCGGAAATTTCGTGCAAAACCGGGGGCCGACTGTTTATACTCCTGACATTCAGCTGGCCCAGACCTCCGGGATTCAGCTTCCTGATTGGGATTGGCACATGAAGTCGGAGGTGGGCAGACGGAATTTGGAAAAGAGTGATATTGGAATGAAAGCCCAGACAGTTCAGCAATTGACGACAGTCAGTTCAAATATTCGTAGTAAGGTCGACGCAGCACTGGAGGAATCAGGAGGCTTGCTGCGCTTAGCCCCTTGTTGGGTTCCCCGTTCCTTTCTACAACCCGGTAAGCGATTGAAGTTGCATCCGGACGATCTTTATGCGTACGGGTTGAATCGTGGAGGAATTGATGAAAGGTGGTTTGCCTCCACGACTCCTGCGGCAAATGACAACCGCGAACATGACGAGGGGCTGAGCTATGTGGTGGTGGGGCGCGAACGGTTCACTCTCCAGCAAGCCGTGGCTGAATGCGGTGCGGATCTCATCGGCAGCGCCATATGGAACAAGTATTCCAAGTGGCCAGTTTACTCCAAGTTTTTTGATAATATGGGACCTATCCCCCATCACATGCACCAGAACGCGGAGCAGGCCGCCCTGGTCGGGCAGGAAGGGAAGCCGGAATCCTACTACTTTCCGCCGCAGCACAACAATGTGGGAAACAATTTTCCTTACACTTTCATGGGGCTAGAGCCCGGCACCACCCGGGAACAGGTGCGCCGCTGCCTGGAGAACTGGAACAAGGGGGACAATGGAATCCTGGATCTCTCCCGTGCCTATCGGCTCAAACCCGGCACCGGCTGGTTGATTGATCCCTGCCTGCTCCACGCCCCCGGCTCTCTCTGCACCTACGAGCCGCAGTGGGGGTCCGACGTCTTTGGAATGTATCAATCCCTCGTCGAAGGCCGCGAGGTTCCTTGGGAACTGCTGGTCAAAGACATGCCTAAAGACCGCCACAAGGACCTCGACTTCATTGTCGATCAGCTGGATTGGGAAGGCAATGTCGATGATCACTTCAAAGAAAACCATTACCTCGAACCCATCCCGGTCGCGGACACCCGGTCAGAAGGGTATCTCGATCAGTGGATTGTTTACGGCCGCATCAAGGGATTCCAGTTCTTTTCAGCCAAGGAACTCACCATCCAACCAGGAGTGAAGTGCACCATCCGCGACAACGGGGCCTATGGTCTCATTGTCACCCAGGGACAGGGAAAAATGAACCATCTCACCCTGGATTGCCCAAAACTTATCCGTTTCAACCAACTGACTCAGGATGAGGTTTTTGCCACGGAATCCGCCGCCCTGGCCGGGGTGACTTTTGAAAATACCTCGTCCACCGATCCGTTGGTTGTCCTGAGATACTTTGGACCGGAAGTCAACCCTCAGGCGCCGGAAGTCGGGGCTTACAGCCGATCCTGAATTACCCAACTGTTTAACTAATCAGCATAACTAAACGTCTTAAACAAATTATTATGAGTGTCAAATTATTTCCAAAGATACACAATGCGATGTGGCCTGGACTGGTAGGGAAGGGTGATGGGGTTGGCCAGGAGCCGCCTATTGGATTGGAGCGCATGTTGGAATTGACGGCTGCTGCGGAGCTGGGTGGGCAGAAGTTTGACGGGATCGATTATTTTTTATTTTTACCGCATACGAATCCGGCCGCGAGTGAGGATGAGTTGAGGAAGATAGCGGATTTGATAGCTGGCAAAGGATTTTCGGTGGGTTCTTTGGTGGCGCCGGTTTGGCCTGGTACGGTCGGGGATTCGGCGATGGGAGATTCTGAGGCGCGGGCCAAGTTTCTGGAAGCGGTGAAGATGGCTTGTCGGATAGCTGGGATATTCAACGAGCATGGGGTGAGGAAGTATGGTGTTATACGGATTGACTCGGCGGAATTTGGTGTTCAGAAGTGGCGTGAGGATGCGAAGGCGAATACGTCGAGGATAGCTGAGACATTCCGGGAAGCGGCGACGATTGCCGCGGACCACGGGGAGAGATTGGCAGCTGAGGGAGAGATATGTTGGGCGGGGATGCACAGCTGGAAAGACATGCTGGATTTGTTGGAGGCGGTCGGGATGCCGGGGACGCTTGGATTCCAGGCGGATCTGGCGCATACCTACCTTTATTTGATGGGTTACAATGCGCCCGAATATGCCTTATTGAAGGAGCCTTACACGATGGAGGAGTTTTATGCGGCATATGAGAAGATGACGGATAAGCTGAGGCCATGGACGATTGATTTTCATGTGGCCCAGAATGATGGCGAGGTGCATGGGGCTGGGTCGCATGACAAGACGGGCAAGCATTGTCGTGCGGACGATCCCAATGGAAAGCTGGACATCGCGAAATGTGCGTCCTATTGGTTGAAGGACGCGCCATCGCGGGGGATTGAGCATATTTGTTGGGATGGATGTATGTTTTCGAACGCGACCCTGGAGGATCCGGCGACCTGGAACACCATTCTGGCCAAGATGATTGAGGTGCGCAACACCTGTGGATGGAACGCATGATTGGGCAAAAAATTGTAAATTAACGCAAGAAAATAGGGAATTTATGGCCAAAGAAAAGAAGTTGAACGTTGGAATCATTGGATATGGATTCATGGGCCGCACCCATTCCAACGGGTATCGCAGGGTCTGCAACTTTTTCGATACGGAGTATGAGCCCGTGTTGAAAGCGGCCTGTGGGCGGAATCAGGACCAGTTGAAGTCCTTTGCTGACAAGTGGGGTTGGGAAACGACGGAGACCGACTGGCGTCGGTTGATAGAGAGAAAAGACATTGATGCGATCGACATCTGCACGCCGAATAACATGCATGCTGAGATTGCGATTGCGGCGGCTGAGGCCGGGAAGATGATTCTTTGTGAAAAGCCATTGTCCATGAACGCCGCGGAAGGCGAGCGGATGGTTGAGGTTGTCGAGTCCAAAGGCCTGCCGAACATGGTCTGGTACAACTACCGTTTTGTTCCGGCTGTGACACTTGCCAAGCAAATTGTGGCGGAAGGCAAAATGGGTAAAATTTTCCATTACCGTGCGAATTTCCTGCAGGATTGGACCATCAATCCGGAACTGCCGCAAGGGGGTGCAGCGCTGTGGCGTCTGGATGTCAATGCGGCAGGATCTGGTGTGACGGGTGATCTGCTGGCCCATTGTCTGGACACGGCCATCTGGATCAATGGACCTATCCAATCCGTGACTGCCATGACCGAGACATTCATCAAGGAACGCAAGCACAATCTGACAGGATCCATCGAGAAGGTTGGTATTGACGATGCTTGCGCATTTCTGGCGAGGTTCGCCAATGGGTCCTTGGGGTTATTTGAGTCCACGCGGTATGCACGCGGGCACAAAGCCTTATACACATTTGAGATTAATGGTGAGAACAGCTCGATTTCCTGGGATCTTCACGATTTGCATCGGATGAAGTATTTTGATCATGCGGATGAGGGCCGGGTGCGTGGATGGCGGGACATCCATGTGACCGATGGTGGAGATCATCCCTACATGGGGAACTGGTGGGTGCCTGGTCTGCAGATCGGCTATGAGCATTCATTTGTCCATGGTGTCTATGAGTTTCTCAAAGCCCTTGAAGCTGGCAACCCGCCGGTGGCTCCGAGTTTCAAAGATGCTCTCAACACACAGTATGTGTGCGATGCCGTATTGGAATCCGCCCGCACTGGCACCTGGAAGGATATTCCATTTATGAAATGAGGTGGCAGTTTCCTTTGTAAATCAAGGGATTGAATGCCGATTGAACTAAAGTTGTGGCAGGATTGTCTCAGGAGAAGAGTTTGGAGAATTGGGTGAATTCCCTTTGAATTCAGCTCGTCTGATCCAGGTCATGACAGGCATGTGATGGATGAAAAATACGTCGTATGAAAAAGCAAATTCTGATCAAATATGTGGTCCCGCTCCTTGCAGTCGGGATGGTGCAGCTGGTATCGGCAGAGGAATATGAGTATGATGCCGCCAAAATCCCCCCAGTGTCATCCAAGCAGGTGGATTTTGTGAAAGACATCCAACCCTTGATTGAGAAGTCCTGTATCGGGTGCCATTCGGGTCGTCGGCCAAAGTCGAAATATTCGATGGAAACGCGGGAGAAGACGATCGCGGGAGGCAGTTCGAAGGTTAAATCGATCGTGGATAAAAAGTCGGACAAGAGTCCGCTGATCCATTTCATGGCGGATTCGACCAAAGATGAAGAACTGTGGATGCCCGTGGTGGATAAGCGGGATAAGTATCCAAAATTAACCCCTGAGCAGATTGGTTTATTTCGCGCCTGGATCGACCAGGGGGCCAAGTGGCCGGAAGGCTTAGTCCTCCAGGAAAAGGAATAAATTCTGCTTTGCCGGAAACTTAAAAATAATTTTAAAAAATGGAAACCCCGCCACCCGGCGGGGTTTTTGTTTAGGTCCAGGGTTTGATTTTGTGATACCGACAGGATGAATGTTCATCATTCAATCCTGTCGGCATGAATAACTACCGGAATGGTTCCTGATTGCTTTCAAAGAATCTCGTGGGTGGATGAGATTTTTTCTCTGTCATGATGATTGAGCTATGAATTGGAATGCCGGGGTGGGTTAATTTGTGGAACCGGGTATGTATTGGGGATGTTCGGAATAATTTCTGCGGGCTGGTGAGCTGGGGTTGTGCGGTTTTGCAGCAGTGCGATTTTCCCAATCCGGATCCGTAATGTTTCACTGAAAGCAGCAATCTGAGGAGAGAGTGATGATCACAGTTCCCAATCGGTCCATTGGACCAGCTCGGCGAGGGCAGGTTTTCCGTCATGTCTCCAGTGAAGGGGAGGGTGCTGCATTTTGCCTATGGGGCAGATTCTTGGAGCGCCCCATTGAGCGATCTGAAGTGCGAATTCCTCTGCTTCATCATCGGCGGCGCCGAGTGCCACAGTGGACACTTTGTGCTGGATTGGTTCAGCGCCGTGGAGGGCTTCATCCAAGGAATGCACACCTTTGACATAGATAAAGCGATTGCCACATGAGATCTGGAATCGGATTTCATCCTCATAGACGACCGACCAGTCCGTGCCATCATTGCTGAAAAACGGAAGAGTATCTTTGCTGGTTGCCGCACGAACATGATAAAAATGGCGGCGGGACCGAATGGCAGCGGATTCTTCCACAGAAAGGGGTGAGCGTGGGAAAGATAAGCGGTAACGTTCCAGTTCTTCTGCCAGAAGCTCGGCGAATTTTTCGGCTGGAACGACACCTTTATGCTGCACATAGTAAACATGTGGAGACAGGCATCCCTGCTGATCCCAGATCATGACATCTCTGGCTGCGTCTTCAATCAATCGCCTGAGTCCCAGCCCACTCAACGCCTTTTTGGAAATGAAACCAAAACTGAGCCGCTGACCGTAATTCAGGAATTTTTTCTGGCGGGGGACTCTGGATTGAATGGCCTCGATGGACTTGTCGCTTCCGGTGGCAGTGACCACATCGGATTTTTCGAAGAGGATATTTTCAATGGGTTCCAATCCACCTTTCCATTCTGCCAATTCGATGCAGGCAGCCATTTTGGGGTCATGCTGGTAGAGGGAATGGGCAAAAAGCCGTGGGATATATGAGGCACCTGAGGCACATTTGATGAATTGAGCCGATCGCACCATCAGACCACAAACCATCGACATAATACACGGGACCGGCAGATTTCCTGAGCAGATGTGCGTTATCAGCCGCGGTCCACGGGCACGACTGGATTTATTTTCCCGTGCTTCCAGGCGATTGGAGGCCAGGTAGTCGATGCGTTCGGCATGGCCAAATTCCTGGACGAGCCAGAATTCAAAGTGGTCCGGCTTCCATTGCTGGAACATGCGATCCATCCCGTCCATGAGAACATCCAAGGAAAACCCGGATTGTGCGGGACCTTCTTCGATCAACTTTTGTCGGAATGGGAATTCGGGATCCAGCCAGTTATCTGCCAATTGGCAAAGACTATGCACAAGCTGGCTGGTGGTCCGGTTTTTCAGGTACTGGTCGGCATTTTCTTTCAAGCGGTCACAGGCTTGATCTATCATGCTGACACTAAGCTCCACCCCATCAGGGAGGTCCGCCAAAAAGAAATCCGGAAGCTGCAATTCCATGATCTAATGAATGAAACCAGAAGATAGACCGGATTCGAAGAGGGAACAACCTTTTGGTTCACTTGTGGAAGCTCGCCCATAAAGTTCGAAGCCGTTGGTCCAGCTGGATCCCAGGTCCTGAGTCTCCAAGGCCATTACCGAATAGACATTCGCCAGGTCAAAGATTTGAATCATACCAGTTTGTCCGGTCAGGGCTTCCCGGCCATCCTCCGGGTTTATGATTCGAATCCGCATCCAGGGAGGGGTGCAGAAAGGATTCGGGGGAGATCCTGGGCGACGGTACGCCTGAGAACTCAATTCACTCATTCCATATTCTGTGACTATTTTATCCAGCCCGATTTTGAAGGTGGAAGCGATCATCTGGTGAAGTTCGACCCGGGTGACCTCTCTGGATTGTCCTTTGTAACCACCTGTCTCCAGGATCACTGATCCCGGTGGCAGTTCCAGGGATAATCTCTCTGTCCCACCCCAATCCAACAGGTGGATGAATGAGAAGGCAGTTCCCATCAAACAAACCGGGATCGATGGATTTTCCGAAATTTTGTGAAAAAATGCCCGGATTTTCTGCTCATTCAAAACCCAGAGATTGGAGGAATTACAATGGCTCAGGTAGGTTGGAGGATTCTGAGAATCCCATTTGCGGCGTATGGTTTCCATCATATGAGCGAGCGAGGAATGTGGCACATCAATAGATGGGGGAACCAGAAATCCAAAGCGGAAGGCAATGGATTGTGAGTTTGTCATACTCAGGAACAGTCGCTCGAAACTGGCCAAAAGCGAGGTTTCATAGATTATTAATGATTCCTTCCCATGGTGATGGTGGCTGCGATGCTCCCCGGTCGTGCCACTGGAGGCGAAGAAATTCACACGTTGCGCTTCGGGAATACTGGTCCAGTCCAATTGCTTGAAACTGGATGCAGGAATGACAGGAATCTGATTCCAGGATGTGATCGATTGAGGAGAAATGCCGGATTGGTTGCACCATTGTTGGTAGGGTGTGACAGCCTGGTATTGCAGACGGAACAGATCCAGAGCCCGGGTATCGAAAGGAAACTCCTCATCCCTGAGCTGTCCTGAAGCCCAGGAATGCATGTCTTTGGTCAGTTGTGCACCAAACTCATTCAAATTCTCATTCATTATTACAGCGGGTGAAGGGGAGGATCAGGATGTATGGATTCGCGAAAGGGCAAATTCATGCGCGACGGATTCGGTCCACCGGCGGGAGCAATCATTGATGTGGACGCCTAGTTGTCCCACATGACGTGTGACCCAGCCAGCCTGGCGAATGGCCTCACCCAGGATGACATCCTCAAACTCGATGACGAGGCGTGGGTCCGGCCAGTTCAGATATTTAAGTGAATCGTGTCGGGCCATCCAGCATCCGCCAGTTGCAAAAAACCAGCGCGGGTCTCCACCGGGTTTTCCATTAAATTCTGTGACTCCTTTGCCGCCGACAGTCTCTGATGGAGGTGGCAGGCCCCGGAACCATGGCGATCCGATGACAAATTCCTGAAGTGAGGCAGCTCCAGCAAGAGGTGTAGGATTCTCCACATACCAAATATCCCCCCACTGCACAACCTCTGGCCCAGATATCGCCACACAGTCGGTCCACCAGGTCAAAGCCTCAGGAGATTTGATGTGGGAATCATCATCAAACCACCAGATCAAGTCCCCATCAGCCACTTCCAGCATGCGCGACATCATGGGACTTTTATACAAATTCACCGAACTCTCAATCAATACATCGATTGAATCCCTGATGGAGTGCAGGAATTCCCGGGTCTCCTGACAGGGTTGATTGGCCCCAACGATCAATTGGTAATCCTTTGGATTCAAATTCTGCAAAATGGATTTGAGGCATCGCCTGGCCAATTCATGATGCGGTCCATAGACAAGGACAAGGATGGACACCTTATTTTTCATGGGTCCGGCCTGTCACTCTCCTGGAGGGATCAAGATGCATGGGAAAATTAAATCCAAAATCCGCGCCTGAAGCAAGTCACCTGCCTGAACAACCTGCAGCCCGGGTTCAATCCGGAATCCGGAATCAATCAGCTGGAGGACTTTTCCAGATTCAATTTCTGAAGGTTGTATGCGCTGAGTATGGTTTCAGCAGCTATGTCCTTCTGTCATTCCAATGCAAAGCAGTCGGGCACGTGCTCCCGCAATACAAAGGAGCGAAAAAAAAGCAGCCGCGGAGGGCTGCCTTGAACAGAGATGGGGTGGTGGAACAGGGGGGTTATTGCAATGGGATCAGCCGGAAAAATGCCTGTGAATCGGAGGCTGGTTCCGTGTGGGTGTAGGATCCATTCGCCTGCAAATCGAGGAGTGGCTTATTAATGATGGCGACGGTCTGCCAATTCGTGTCCTGGATGGCAGTGACTTTTTGCAGTTGGAAACTGGAATTATTGTCGGCGATATTTCCAGCAACGGTGAGGCTCAGATTGCCATCCAGAACAGCGACATTGATAAATTCCAATGTCGATGGGGTCGAGGGTTGCCTGTAAGCAAAGACGGTGCGTCGGAGAGTGCCGGAAAATGAATTGAATTCCACAATTTCATCATCGACGAATGAATCCACCCGGATATATGTGAGTTCGATTGAATGAATCACCGGGGCCAATCAAACCTGCTGGGATTGTGTGGCTGGTATCGGAAATGGACAATGATATATTCCTGCACTCATTGGGAGCCGAGTAGACTTCATTCAAATCCTCGCCAGACTCAATAATGCTGAGTTGAAATTCAAGACGATCCGTAGGCAGCGTTCCAGTCAATGATTCCCAGGAGACAGTCCATGGGGAGGATTTATCCATGCTTCCGATATTGGAAAGATTGGAGAATTTGGGTTGAGGGATGGTGCTGGCATCCGAAATGGGCAGGCTTATAGTGCGGGCAGATGGGAGGCCTTTGTCGATTTGCAGCTGGTATATGCCAGCCGGGTAAGTGGCTGTCAGAGTGGACTCATCCTCGAACTGCGGGAGTTCTGTCCCATCTTCACCCAGGCTCCCAAGAAAGAAACTGACGGGAGCCAGTGGGAAAGCAACACGGACGAGTTGCTCGGAGGAAGCGTTTGGCAATATCAGCTCAGCTGTGGCGGGAGGGGTGCCATCCAGATCGCTCAGCAAAGTGAAAGCAACGACGTGGCTATCATCAGGATCGACGCTTAATTGCCCATCGGGTTGTTGGAGGTAACGGAATTGCCTGCCAGCTATCGCGGACCCCGCCTCCGGCTGGAAGTTACTGATCAGATCGTCCTCGCAATCATCCACCGGACCCGTCCCGGTAATCGCTGGAAGTATCAAGGTGCCAGTCGTTTCCGCCAGTGCCTCGCCGGCCATCGACTGTATCAGTCCGGATTGACCAGGATTCAGAGTCCACTGAACTTCCGTTCCATCGGCGATCGGGCCTTTGAAGAGGACCTCCAACTGGATGGAACCACTGAAAAAAGGATTCGTTATCCAACTGGCCACCGCCTGATCGGCATCAATTCCAACCCACTCGATGTGAATGTGACTCGTCGACATGAATTGATCAAAAATAAATTGGCCTTTGTTCTGATTCAACTCGATCAATTCCCTACTCGGAGTGACCACCACGGTCGGCGGCACCGATAGTGCTGATTGAATCGAAATATAGTAAATTCCCAGAGCCATGTTCATTGGGAATGTGAAGCGAAGCAGTGATTTGAAAATTATATAATAACCCATACCCCTCCATGTCTATTTCCCGCTGAACCGTAAGTCAAGCGGTGACCGCAGAAACAGGGGCATTCGGTCCTCGACTTACGAAACTCATCCGGTGAATATTCCAGACCCAGGAAGCTCCCGTAACTTTGGCCGCAAAGTCGGTGATCGACGAATGAGTTGCGCAACCAATCAATACCTTCGAATGGATGATTTATTTAATTCATCCGACTCCGCGACTAAGCGATCGGGCCATTTGTGCCACTTCCCATTCAGGCAATCTCATGGGTCGTTGAAAGCAGTTGGTTGGTTGATTCACCTGTGACTGAAAAGAACGGGCAGGTTTCCAGGATAATCCAAAGGTGTGGGTATGGGTGTCCTGAGAATTCATAGTCTGACCCGGCGGGCCTTCACGAATTTTCCAGAGCATTCCGACAGGCATTGCCTATGGTGTCGAGGTCTTCGAGGAAGGATTCCCGGCGGCTTTCTGGAATGGATTGAAGGATTTCCAACTGCAGGTCTATGGCTATTTTTCTGGCCTGTTCGTAGATGGAGTGACCGTATGGCGTGATGGTGATGAGGCGCACGCGTTTATCACCTGCTTTTTGATCCCGTTTGAGGAGTTGGAGTTTTTCCATGCGTTCGACCAGGGAAGCGATGGTATTGGGATCGCTGCTCATCATGCGGCTGATATCGCATTGGGCCAGTCCCTCATTGTGCGAATCGACCAGCGTGCGCAGGACGGTGAATTGATCCGGGGTCAGTTTTAATGGGCTCAGTCTTCTTCTGAATGCCTGGTTGAGGCTATACCAACATCTCCGCATCAGGGGAGGAAGGCGTTTGCGATCCGGGCTGTCAATGGGCACCGGAATCAATGGCTGGTCGGGATTACTTTTCAGCAGGTTCAAAGAAAAACTTCCTGTTATTTGAGATGTTTATCGGCGAAGTTCAGGTATTGGGTCCAGTCATATTCGTTGATGTCATGTTTTCCACTGCGGATATGGTACCCTGTATCCTGCATCTCGGGCTGATTGATTGCTGGGCGTTCAGCGGGAAAGATGGGGGTTTTTCCCAGAAGCTGGTAGACCGGCGCCGCCAGTTTGAGGGAAATGAATTCCCCTTGCGGGTCCGCCCAAAGATCCTCTTCGGCACTGGCCACGTACAATGGCCGTGGAGCGATCAGCGCCATCAGTTGGTGCTGGTCCACAGGGATGGCATTCTCGTTGTCATTGAATTTTTTAAATCCATCGCAGAACCAGTGGGGGAATGCAGTGTTGATCCGGGCAACGGTTTCACCAAAGGCGCGCCGGCTGAGTGCGGCTCCACCGCATCCCGAATTGTTGGAGACAACAAGAGCGAATCTCGGGTCCGTGGCACCGGCCCAAAGAGCGGTCTTTCCCAGTCTCGAGTGGCCAATCACCGCAATTTTTTTTGTGGTTCATGCTGGGGTCAGCCGCGAAATAATCCAATGCCCTGGATAACCCCCACGACCAGCCAGCAATGGTTCCCCAAGCGTTCTCCGGTCTTTTTCCTGAACCATCCGCATGCATGAATTCAGGAAACATGCCGTGGACGCCATTGTGGAATCCATCGTGGAAGTCCGGGTCGATATCCCCGCAGTAAATGGTACCCAATGCATAACCTCTGCTGATAATCAGCTCGACGGGCCAGCGGCTGGCGGCCTTCCCGCGGGAGGCTTCGGTGGCACGATGATTTTCCACTGTCCCATCATTCGATTCCCTCATCCAGGCGGATGAAAGTCGGATGCGCGTGTCCAGATGCGTGGAATGATTCCCCGCAAAATTGAGTCCAACAAATCCAGGGAAGGGAGAGTTCCCATGATTCGGTGTCCATAATAACAAGTACATCGCGAAAGTCTCAGAGACAGATGGGAAAGTGATGCGGATTTCCCTGAGTGTGGCTTTTCCATCCAGTGCATCCGGGACAAAGAGGATTTGCTGATAGACTGCATCCGGGACCGACCCGGGCTGCCGGCCATAGACATGGTTTTCAAATAGCTGGATGAGTTCCGGGCGGCGGATTTCATTCCATTGATCCGGTGTGGTGATGGTTTGACCTGACTCGGATATCAAGGCTTCCGGCAAGGTGAAGTCCGGCACCTTTGACTCGTCGTAATTAAACGCCTGAACGGTGGACTCACTCATAGTGATCATTAAAATGGCATACAGGGCCCAGGACAGCGCTGAGGCTGGCAATGGAAAAATTCTGGTCATAGGCATTCACTAGCATCATCAGCCACAACTGACAAGTGAGCAATCCATGGACCTGCCACTGGATTCCAAGTCAATACATTAAATAAGCAGCCCGACGCGATTTGAAATCCTCAATGGATGACTTCCACATCCTTGCCAGAGCTGGAATATCCCGACCCTCCCGGATAGCTGCCACTAACTTCTCCGACTTCATCAAACGATTGACCTTATTCAGGTCGAAATCATTGGGGTATAATCGATGGAGAGTCGATGCCAGGGCGATTCCCAGTTTGAGAACGGGCACTCTTTTTTTATTTGTGACTGTCATCCGGACACCTTTGCATAATTTCCCGGCGAATTTGGAGGAATCAGGTGTGAAGGTGATGGGCTCGAAAGTGATTCCCGGCAATGCGAGTCTGTTCAATTCCCGGGCGAGTTCGATGTCATGGATATACGGAGCGCCGAGGATTTCAAATGGGGTATCGGTTCCTCTTCCGACCGATATATCGGCCATTTCGATGAGACCCGTTCCCGGATAGAGGAGAGCCTGCTGAGAGGACCGCATGTTGGGAGAGGGATTCGTCCAGGGAAGCCCGGTTTCCGACCAGAACATCGACCGGCTCCAACCACGGCAGGGAATGACCTCCAGCTGAAGCATCTTCAGGGTCGGAATCTCCGCCTGGAACATCCGGGCAAGTTCTCCGGTCGTCATCCCATGACGAATGGGAATGTCGTGAAAACCAACAAAATCGGGAGTTCCCTCAAGCAGTGGTCCATCCACGGTAAGCCCATTGATGGGATTGGGGCGATCGAGAACAAAAAAATGGAATGCCCGCCTCCGCCGCAGCTTCCATGGCGAGACCCATGGTGGAAATATACGTGTAGAATCGGCACCCGATGTCCTGAATATCAAACACAAGCGCATCCAGATCCGCCAGCTGATTGGGCAGGGGTTTCCGGGTATTCCCGTACAAGCTGAAAATGGGGATGGCGAGCTGATCATGCTGACTATCTCCCACCTTTTCATCGAGCACTCCTGCAATCCCATGCTCAGGACTGAACAGGGCAACCAACTTCACATCCTCAGCATCACGGAAATGTTGTATGGTCGATACCCGTTTCCGATCGTGTCCCGTGTGATTTGTGATCAATCCAATGCGCTGACCATGGAGGGGTTTGAATTTTTCAGATACCAGAACATCCAGTCCCGTCATGACCCCCCCCCTCTGCTTTCAATGTGGGAGGGTGTGCGGGGGACCATATCGCCTCAGCAAACAAGGTCCCGATCTCCTCGCGCAAATCCAGAACACTTCCTTTCCCATCCGGATGAACCCGGTTGGACATGAAAATCACTATGGACTGGGTCTCAAAATCAATCCACATGCTGGGTCCGGTGAATCCTGTGTGACCGATTCCGCCCACAGAAAAATGCCTCCCCCGCAACCGGGTATATCCCGTGTCGACATCCCAACCCAGGGAACGGAAATTGTCGAGGTGGCCCCTTGAATGCACTTGCCGCATTTGGTCCAAAGTCGATTTTTTAAAATGGGATTGGTTATGGATCGAACCATTGTGAAGGATCATGCGTGCCAGTTTGGCGAGATCCGAGGCGGTGGTGAACAAACCGGCATGGCCGGCGACGCCACCCATCCGGCGGGCGGTCGGGTCGTGGACCACTCCGCGCAGCATGTTGTCTCCGATTTGTTGTGTCGGGGCGGATTCTTGAGATGAGGGATGGATCCGGGTTGAATCCAGTATCCTTCATTCCCAGCGGCTGAAATATATTTTGCCCCACATACTCATCCAGCGGGGAGCCCGACACTTTGGCCACCAGAATGCCGAGCAGGATGAAGTTGATGTCGCTGTAGACAAATTTTTCGCCCGGTTGTGACTGCAGGGTCTGGGAGCAGGCCAGTCGGTAGGCGGCATCCATCCCAGACCAGTTTTCGCTCAGACTCAGCCCCGGGCGCAATCCGGATGTGTGGGTCATCAAGTGACGAACCGATATCGCGTCCCCTGCAACAGCTGAAAATTCGGGAAGGTAGGAAGCAACGGGAGCATCCACTAGCACCTGATGTTTTTCCACCAGTTTCATCACTGCCAGGGTGGTGGCGGCCACTTTGGTCACTGACGCCGCATCGTAGATGGTGTCGAGGGTTGCTTTTTCAGCCACGGGCACCAGCGATTTATGACCGTAGGCTTTGGTGTGGATTTTCCCTCGGGACTCCAGCCACAGGACCCCTCCCGGGGTCTTGCCTTCGGCAATCGTCTTTTCTATCGCAGCGTCTATCGCGCGGAGTTTTGACTCATCGAACTGACCCCATGAGTGTATCGAAAAGGCAAAACTCACCACCAGGATCCACCCGGAAACGGCCCTTATATTCCCCGTCATTGGTCTCATGGCGGGGGATTTTACGGACTCCCGGGGAATGTGCAAAGCACCAATGCGTCAGTCCTGTGCGGCAATCGCGTCCTTCAACCGTTCAATATGGCCTGGAATAGTCTGCCAGGGATTTTCCGCTTTTTCATGTTCAAGAACCACCCATCCCTGGTAGTTGACATCCCTGAGGATTTTCACAACACGCTGGGCATCGGTCGGTTGGGTTTTCTGACCTGCAGGGCGGATTTCCACTTTGTATTGCACATTGACAGCCCATGGCGCGCACAGGGCAATCGACTGATAGGGATCTGCCGTGTGAAAATTGCCTGTATCCAAATTGATGCCGATCCAGGGGTTTTTCACGGATTTGACTATGTCCACCAGTTCCTCCGGCTCGGAGACAATTCCTCCGTGATTCTCAATGCCAAGAAACATGCCGTATTTTCCGGCTACTTCACCGCACTCTTCAAGAGCTTCAATGCAAAGCGATTTGGCCTGCGATTGGCTCAGATTATTCCGATCGCCAGCAAAAACCCGGATATGCGGGGCTCCAAGCCAGGCGGCGCGTTGAATCCATGTCTTCACAGACGCCAATTCGCGGTCCCGCTTCTCACCTGGGGCGTCGGTGAAGGAATTCCCAACCGCCGTACCACTGATTGTTATGCCGTGGAGAAATGCCTGGCGCTTCAGATCAATAAAATATTCCTGCCCGGATTCTGAAAAATAGTAGCTGGTCAATTCGGCTCCTGAGATGCCCATCGCGGCGCAGTAATGGATAAATTCGACCATATCGATTTTCCTTCCCGGGCCGGTTCCTGCAAACTGGTCCCGCAGCGAATACGCGGCCAATGCAACTTTCAGACTCGGGCGGCCGGGCCGAAGCACTGGAGGCACAGCCAGGGCATTACCTGCCAGTATCCCGACTCCCAGCATTCCAGTGATCCCATCACGGATAAAACGCCGCCGATTGGTCAGAGAATCATTTTGCATGCCCCCGACTATAAGCTCAAATTCTCCAGTTCAAAGAAAGATTTAGCGGAACGACCGCAATCATTCTGGCGTATTCCCCGGAGGAATCCCCCTCCACCAGGAACTTTTTTCGCGCGGAGAATTGTTCCCATGGAGTCGGAACTTAAAGTCCTGGGATTCTGTGATAACATGTCGCCGTGATTGGGACATGGATCAACTTCTCGGCAATACTGTTTGGTGGCGGACTCTCACTCCTGTTCCGGAGCAGCCTGAGCGACTCCCTGCAGCTGAAATTGCGGAAAGCCCTGGGGATACTGACCCTGCTGATCGGGCTTAAAATGATGTCTGACGGATTCGACTGGGGATCCGGTGCCGGTATGTGGCTGAAGCAGTTTGGGATATTTTACCTGTCCGCCATGCTGGGCATATTGCTGGGAACCCTCATGAGAATCGAAAAAGGCATGGCAGCTCTCACCAGGCAGGCACAGAAACTCTTCTCAAATCAGGACCAGGGCGGCGAATCATCCCGCCGGATTGCCGATGGATTCATGTCCTGCACCATTCTTTTTTGCGTGGGACCGATGACCATTGTCGGACCATTCCAGGACGGCTTGGATAACAACTTCTCCTTACTGCTTGTCAAGTCCGTCCTGGATGGGGTTTCAGCCATGGTCTTTGGCCGCATTTATGGATGGGGAGTTCTCTTGTCGGCATTCCCGGTTTTAGCTATCCAGGGGACAATTTCCCTGCTGGCCATCGCATTCGGGCGGGAATGGATGAATGAAATGATGTTGGATTCTGTGAGTTTGGTTGGCGGTTTTCTGGTTTTATCCATGAGTCTGGTGATATTCGGGGCGAGGCGGATTCCCATTGCCAACTACCTGCCGGCATTGATTCTCGCTCCAGTCTTCACCCGATGGTGGTTGAGTTAATGCCCGGACTGAAGACTGTGAAAATTGGGTGTCGTGTGCCGCGGGTTTTGATTTTGCCCCGAGTCTGTGGATAATGGCGTGCCTATATGACAAGCGGCACATCTCACTCATATCACGGAGCAGGGTCCGGTTGGGCCCGCACAGCGGCCATCTCCCTGGCCATCGTGGCTCTCGTCGTTGGCGGATCATTTTTCTCACGCGTAAAAGCAGCGTGTCCCAATCCTCAGCAAAGCTCCCATCACAGTCCTTTGTGCGGCAGGGATGAAAAAATCCGTCTATGAAATCAAGGAACTCTATGAAAAGGAGTACGGATTGCCCGTGAATCTGACCTACGGCTCAAGTGGCCAACTCGAGGGACAATTGCGGATCCAGGCACAGGGGGGCGTCAACCAGGCGGATCTTTACATTCCTGCGGATTCCATATTCGCCGATCGCACCCGCCGGGAAGGGTTGACTGCGGAATCGCTGGATCTGGCAGAATTTCACGTTGTTCTGGCGGTTTCCCAGGAATTCAAGCACAGCGTCAAGTCGGTGCAGGATCTATTGGCATTGGACATTCCCTTCACCTACTGTGATAGCAAGGCGGGAGCCGGCCTCTTAACCGCCCAGGCCCTCAGAAAAAGCTGGCATCTGGGAACAAATCGAATCATCAGCTAAAGTCGTATTCCCCACCGTCACAGAGGCGGCTAACGCCATCAAATCCTCCAGGCAGATTCAGGCGGGTTCATCTGGGATTCTGTGGCTCACCAATTCGATCTGGAATTTTTTGAATTGCCCGAGTTGGCGGGTGCCAAAGCACGCATATCCGCCAATGTCGTGGCGAGCTCGAAACATCCGGAAAAAGCGCTGCACTTTGCCCGCTATTTAGCCGCCCCCGACCGGGGGAATGAGGTTTTTGCCAGGAATCACTTCCAACCCGTACCTGGTGACAAATGGAGTGACCAGCCCGCGATTCTGGTTTTTTCCGGTGGTGTGAATCGTGATGCGGTGGACACAACAATACGTGAATTTGAAGCGCGGGAAGGCTGCAAGGTGCAGGTTCAGTACGCTGGATGTGGCACCCTGGTCGGGGCCATATAAACCGGGGCTCAGGGACTTCCCAATGTCTTTCTTACCTGTGACGCATCCTATCTCGACAAAGTCGAAGACCTTTTTGGAGATGCCGCTGACGTTTCCAGCACAGAAATCATGATCCTGGTGCGCAAAGGCAACCCGATGGGAATTCGATCTCTGGCAGACCTCAATAATCCAGCCATCAGAATCGGCACCACAGACCCGCAACTCAGCACCCTCGGCTTCCTGAGCTGGGAACTGTTCAAAAAGTATGGCGTCCACGAGTCGATCCTTGCCAATAAATCCGTGGTTGTGACAACTGCCACCGCTCACGAGCTGATCGCCCAGGTGCAAAGCCATGGCAAACTCGATGCAGCTCTCGTCTATAAAGCCAATTGCCAAAACCTCACCGGGGACTTCGAACTCATCCAAATCCATGATCCCACCGCAATCGCCACACAAAATATCGCCAGTGCTATCAACAACCCATTCCCCCATCTCTCAGCCCGATTGATCCAGACAATCACCTCGCAAAAATCTGCGGAGCGGTTTTCTCAAAATGGTTTTCATTGGCTGGGAAATGAACCATAATCTTCCCTATCTGTGCTCCAAAATGGTTCCCTCCAATTTCAATAAGCCCACTTCTCCGCTGACCGTGAAAGCGGAATGGCCCTTTATTCTCGGAATGGCACTGATTGCGGGCAGCTACGTCCTCCTTCTGGCATTGATGGTCCTTGCTCAGATATCCTTTTTTTCACCCACAGAAATGGCAAGGGTTTTTGGAAATCCGGATATTCAGTTTTCCATCAAACTGACACTTTTAAGTTGCACCATCTCTGCATTGTTGTCTGTTTGGGTTGCTGTTCCCGTGGGATATCTGATGTCACGATTCACATTCCGCGGCAAGGGAGTGGTGGATGCCATTCTGGATATTCCGATCGTTTTGCCTCCATTGATCGTGGGGTGCTGTTTATTGATATTGTTTAATTACCCACCCTTTGCCTGGTTGAGTGATCAAGTGGTTTTTGAATGGCCTGCCGTGGTTCTGGCCCAATTTGTTGTGGCATGTGCATTTGCTGTCCGGGCGATGCGGGTGAGTTTCGACCAGATTCCCACGCGGTATGAGGATGTGGCATTGACCCTGGGCTGTCATCGTGGTCAGGCATTCTGGCGGGTTGTGTTGCCCCAGGCTCGTCCAGGAATTCTGGCTGCATTGACCCTGGCTTGGGCCAGGTCGCTGGGAGAATTCGGACCCATACTGGTATTTGCTGGTTCCACACATCAAAGGACTGAAGTTCTATCCACCTCATTTTTTCTGGAGATGCAATCCGGGAATCTGCGTGGCATGGTGGCCGTATCTCTGATGATGATTTTCTGTGCGGTGGTGGTCCTTTCACTGGCACGAATATTTGGATTGAGGCGGGTGGATCTGTGATCGAACTTAAAAATATTTCTCTTCGCCAGGGCCAATTCATCTTGTCCGATGTCCATTGGCAGATCCCATCCGGATCGTATTCCGTTCTGATGGGCAGTAGTGGATCCGGAAAATCCACGCTCGTGGAGATCATTTGCGGGCTGAGAAAACCCAGCCATGGCCAGATTATTTTCAATGGCAATGATGTCACTCACTGGCGGCCAGCTCAAAGACAGGTGGGATACGTCCCTCAGGATCGGGCCTTATTCCCGGGCATCACGGTTCGGCATCAAATTGCATTTGGATTGGTTCTGAGAAAGGTGCCGGATCGTGAAATTAATATCCGTGTCAACGAACTGAGCGACGTGCTTCACATGGATCATCTGCTGGACCGGCTTCCTGAGAAGTTGAGTGGCGGCGAGGCACAGCGGGTGGCCCTCGCACGCGCCTTGGCGCCATCCCCGACATTGATCTGTCTGGACGAGCCATTAAGTGCTTTGGATCATGATTTGCACGATGAAATGTGCCATCTTCTGAAGAAGGTGCATGCCTATGCCGGCATTACTGTATTGCATATCACGCACAGTCGATATGAAGCCCAGCGGTTGTCGACACACACCTTCCGGATCTCAGGCGGCATGGTGGCCCCATATCAACTGGGATCAGCATCCTGAAATTCACTCGTCCCGGGACGCATGATTCTGTATTGTTCCTTGCAATCAGATCCAATCTCCATGATTCAACGGATTCTCTATTTCATGGTGAGCTTTGTGTGTTGGACTTCAATTCGGGTTGAAGCTGAACCACCGATTGTTGCTCATCCCGATGACATTGCCCGTGGAAGAATCCACGACCGGGTTATTGCCTGGTCTTCGGCATCGATTGAATCCTCCGTGTCCGGTGTCTATCCACCGGCTGATGGACGTGAAGAACTCCTCCTCTTTCAGGAGGATGTTCACAATCAAAAAATCAGGATGCCAATGGTCTGGCTCACTCCCGAATCACCCGCTGAGTGTGGCGATCCATGGGATATGGGCCCTGATGGTCGCGGCTGTTTGAGTTTAAAGCACATACCTGAGGAATCCCGCACTGTGAGATTCAATGGACATTTCCAGAAGCATCAAATAGTTGATATTGAGATCATTGCCCGCCGGGTCGGATCGGATCTGGACCCGGTGCTGACAATACTCCGACCGGATAAACAAATCGCATACTATATAGACGACACTGGAGTTCTGGGTGGGGATATCCGCTTCACATATACAGTGGATGTTTCTGGGGTCTGGCATTTCATCCTGCGCGATGCGGAACAGAATGGGGGAAATAATTATTATTCGCTGGTTCGCCTGGCTTCCCGCGAAAAAACCAAGCAGGTATCGGATTCACCGGAACGCCGTGTTCCATCACCCTCACCAATCCAATTTCCCGGCGACATTCATCATTCACAGATTCTGAATTATGTCTGGGAGCCCACAACCCGATCTGTCATTCAGGCAATAGAAGTGCACGAACCTGTGGCATTTACCTGTCAGGTCCTGGCCCGGTCCCTTGGGATCCCGCTGGATATTCATATCGATCTGCGGAATTCCATGAATGAAACCATAGGCAAGCAGACACTGAATCGGGAGGGTGACCCGCAAATCACTTTGGAGAATATCGCCAGTGGAAAATATACAATTCATATGAGACCGCTGGCAGACCGGTTCTCATCGGATATTGTCACCACCTCACTGTGTCTGAAGCCCGCTTGGATGGGTGTGCAGGCATCAGCGGAGTCATTTTTCTACCTGTTCAATGAACACCAGGAGGCGGAGATTCCCATTTCCATAGATCGAAGTGGCGGCTATAAAGGGGCCATTTCGTTATCAGCCCATACAACGGGTGATCATCCCCAATCCATCCAGGTGGAACAAAACGCCATTCCAGCAGACAAAAACTCAACCACATTAATAGTGCGCTTTCCTGAAGATCATAAACCACCAACCGCTCTCATGGTTGTCATCCAGGCGGAATTGTCCGATGGCAAAGGAAGTGCACCTGTCCATTCCCGTCCCGGATTGGAGAAATTGGGTGCAGGTAACTCCACTTGGATCACGCATCGATTCTCCGATAAATTCCTCCTCCTCAATCCCAATCCTTAAAACCAGCAGAACGGATCTGAGTCATTTCCTGATATAGATGAAGGACCCTCATGAAGAACGTATTCCGCGATGCAGGGAATTCTTTATATACCGGGAGTCTCCAAAAATTCCGGATCAAATTTTTCCGCCACCAGGGTGAATATTTCCAGGAAGATTTTGTCGGTTTGATCGATTTTTCTGCGGACCCAGAACCCACAGCATGTGGCATATTCATAGAAAACATACCCGTTGTTTTCATGAGCATTGGCTTCAGTGTAGAATACTTTGTACAGCACTTCTGCTGGATCTCCGGCATCATCGTCGGCTGCAGCATCCCTGACACTGATCAGATACTCCTCAATTAACTTTTCATTTATATTTTTTGAATTGTAAGTTTTGAGAAATGTTCTGACCAATGTCTTCAATTCTTCACGGTAATAATTTTCAAAGACTTTTACGAACTGCGGGTTGGTTGATAATCGTTGAAGTATGTTTTTTATCGTTCTCAGGCATTCCGGATTGTAATATCCAAATGACGTTCTGGATGTGAAGTTTGGCTCGTCGTCATGTGGTCCTTTGACAAACACCTTGTGGCCGGTCATGGCCTCCAGAACTTTTCTGTTTATCACCTTTTTCAAGTAGAGGTATTTGCCGCGTATCCCGATTGTAGGAGTCCATGTGATCCGATGGTTGTCATTTTCTGAGGATTCGTTGTATAACCGGGATCTGATCAGTAATTTCCATTTGGTGGCAATTTTGACCAACCGGCTTTCCATTTCCTGATCCATGTCCGGTCGGGTCGCTCCATCCCAACCATTCCTGGCAGCGCAATCCATACCGGAAGTAAAATAAAAAGTAGAATCCGGATATTGATTTTCAGGGATTTCATATTCTGTGGGGATGGTTCCGGGTATTATACACGAATATCAGGATGTCCCTGCTGTATTATCGATGAGAATGACCATTTCACCTTTCCACGAACGGGTTTGGTATTTTTCATGAATTTCAGTCACTGAGCCCCGTATATATTCCTCGAATTTTTTAGTGAGTTCACGGCCGATGATGATGGGGCGGGTTGGAAACACCTGGTATGCTTCACTCAGAAACCGCGGCATCTTATGCGGAGATTCATAAAAAACCAGGATCGATTCGATCGCAGCAAGCGATTGCATCCTTTTTATTCTTTGCCCGGATTTCATTGGGGGAAAACCAGCGAAGAAGAAGTCTGAGTGGACAAAGCCCGAAGCACTCAGAGCCACGGGAATGGCGCAGGCACCCGGCAAGGCCATCAGAGAGATGCCTGCCTGGACAATGTCGCGAACAAATCTTTGCCCCGGATCGCTGATTCCAGGTGTGCCGGCATCCGTGACCAGAGCACCTCTTTGCCCGGATCGCAACAATTCCACCAGTTGCTGGCTTCTCCCCGATTCATTGAATTGATGCAGGCTGAACAATTGTTTTTTGATCCCGATACGGCTCAGCAGGAGTCCGGTGTGCCTCGTGTCCTCCGCGGCAATCCAGTCCACCCCTCCGAGAATGCGGATTGAGCGCAGTGTCAAATCCTCAATATTCCCTATGGGAGTGGGCACCACAAAAAGAGTCCCCGCATCCAAATCGTGGACAGGGGACTGGTAAACTTCCTTCATCGCCCGGATCACGGGCTGAGGAATGAATGGATTTTTTGCTTCGTTTGGGCGATCACTCAAGCAGTCACCTGGTCATTGGAATCCAATTCCGGTTTCTTAAGATTCAGGTTCATGGACCATATTTCCAGTCAGTCCATGACAACGCTCTTGTCATCCGTCAGTTTTTTTATTTTCACGCAGGAGCAATATATAATCCCCTAAAATATGTGTGGCCTCGGCCAGGTAGGGATCGATCACAAATAAGAATGGATCCTCCTCATCCTCAGTGTCCTCCTCAGCGGAATAAGTCCCTGATTTTTTCAGTTCCTCCAGGATCGACTTCTCGGTCACCAGTTTAAAATCCTTATTCTCCTCAATATCTTTCATGGTCAGCTCAAAGACGGACCCTTCTTTCGGGTTGCGGGATTTGCGTTCTTTGGTGCGCACATTTTTCCGTTCCTTGTTCTGATCAATTTCAGATTTCCGTGCCAACTCATTTAAAGTCAGCTTATTTTCCATATTTTTTGATTTTATTAAATCAATGTCCTCCAACACGTATTTGAAATCAGTGTTATTCTCAACCCGTGCGGCGGAATTTGATTTGAGCTTGCCGAGGTAGTCGAGCACAAGATCGAAGGTTTTGTAGCGGACATTGGAATTGATGCGATCGGATTCCAGAGCATTCTCCAGACTGGCTTCCCCAAGCTCCATGTAATCCAAAACACTTGGGAGGATAATGTCCGGAGTCACCCCGTCTCTTTGAGTGGTGGTCCCGTCGATCCGGTAAAATTTGGAAATGGTTAATTTCAATTTGCCGGGATTGTCTGTGATGCGTTCACTGACATAGCGGCGCAGATCGATGACGGTTTGGACGGTTCCTTTTCCATGGGTTGTCTGGTTTCCAACGACGATGGCGCGTTCGTGGTCCTGGAGGGCTGCGGCAACAATTTCTGAGGCGGATGCGCTCATTTTGTCCGTCAGCACCACGAGTGGGCCGTCATAGACGATGCCCGGATCCGGATCGCGCAGAGTGGTGCTGCGACCAACCACTTCGCGGACCAGCACAACCGGTCCACTCTTGATGAACAAGCCGGCGACTTTTTGGGCCTCAGGAAGCAGACCCCCACTGTTTCCGGCCAGATTCAGCACGATACCGTCCACGCGTTTTTCTTTCAGTTTCTCGATGAGAATGGCCAAATGCTCTGAGCAGTTGTCATAAAACTGGTTCAAGTCGAGCACGCCGGTCTTCAGAATTTCGCCACTTGGAAGAACCTCCTCAATCAGGCGTGCCTTGGCGAGCTGCTCCTCCAGTTTAATTTTGTCACGAATGATGGAAATGACTTTCGTGCCTGATTCATCCTGTGGTTGAACTGTGAGTCGGACCGTTGTTCCCCGTGGTCCACGGATCATGTCCACCACCTTGTTCAATTTCATTTCGATGGTGTCGACGGCCTCGTCATTTTCCTGGGCAACGGCGATAATGCGGTCTTTCGGATGCAGTTCCTTGGTTCCCTCGGCGGGCCCTCCAGGAATCAATCGTACAATCTGGGTGTAGCCATCCACGGATTGCAAAACCGCGCTATCCCAAAAAAAGAAAGATCGATATTCTGAATTTCAAAATTTTTGGCCTCCGTTGGGCTCATGTAGCTCGAATGTGGATCAAATGTTTCACCCAGGGCACCCAGGAAAGTTTGAAGGATTTCCTCGTTGTCATACGCCGTGAGCATATTGAGGAGAGTGCGGTATCTTTTATGCAGTTTCTCACGGATCTGATCCTCAGAATCCTTTGAATTTTTGCTTCGGAGAAATTCGTCTTTGACGCGTTTTCTCCATAATTCCGCGACTTCCTCGTCGGACGATGGCCAGGGTTCTTTGCTTCGATCAGTCTGGATGAATTCATCCAGGGAAAAATCGAATCCTTTGTCGATCAGCTTGTGTGCCAGGTCGGTGCGTTCCTTGAGACGTTCAATGTATCTGGCGAAGATGGTGAACGCCACCTGAGCGTTTTCCCTTTTGATGAACTCAAACATGCGCCCACCGTAATTATCCCTGAATGCCTGGACGTCCTCATCCAGAAAGACCATGTGTCTGGGGTCGAGATGGTCGAGATATTTTTCGAGAAAGTGCTGACTTCGCGCGTCATCCAGTTCGTTGTTGGAAAAATGCAGCTTGGATAACAACTCAGTCGCAACCCGAGCTATCACTCCTGCCTGTGTGTTGGATATTTCGATCCCATGCGTTTTGACGGCCACACCTGCCGCAAATCCAATGCACAGCGCCAACCTTAAAATCCGGTTATTCATTGTCTTTTTATTATAGCTGAGTCCAGCTGGAATGTAAATTCCAGGTTCTACACTGTCAGTCGGCTGATTTCGACACCAACTTTCATCCCCTTTGACGCGGGCTCTCGCGCAGGCGTTCATTCTCCATCCCAATGTCCATGCCCCGACACTCGCAGATGGTGCTGCGACAGTCATTCATTGTCCACTCCTGACGCCTCACTCAGGGGATCCTGGTTCGGGATAGAGTTCCGGATCTGTTGGGTAAGCCGTCTGAGTCATGGGTCTGGCAGCTTTGGAAAGCGCACTTCCCAGGTGAGCGTTTTTGAGAATGCATTCGAGGGAAGTGCTCTTTCCATTCATCAGACATGTATTCCAGACAAGTCGAATCCCGTGGCTGTAATCCGCATACCAGATGATGTGCCCGGAATAAACCGGCTGAATTGGCAGACCACTGAGCTGGTGCCACCCATAAATGACCACTTTGTTTTTCAGTGAATCCAATTCCGGAATGATGACCACGTCCTTTTTATGCCCGGCAATCAGACGATTTTTTTCCGGCCCAGGGAATCGGCCCGCCAATTGACTTTTAATCATCTGGTCATGTTGCGCAAAGACTTGGATGGTGACCATTTTTTCACCCGGTGGGATGGGTTGGGGGGCCAGCTTCAATTCAGCGGCTTCCCAGATGGAGTCCACCATCCGTGGAGTTGGCAGGGAGCATCCCAACATATTGGCCAATCGCTGGGCCAAAAGCGGAGTCATCGGCATCAGCAACGATTCATCATCGGATCCCAGACTGAGATAGTCGGCAGTCACCCACAGCGTCAACTCCACCCCGGACCCATTCTCCTGCAGATTGCGGAGAACGATTGGCACGAGACGACGGCTTGAGTCAGGAACATTCCCATTCATGAACTCCCTGTGAATCCACATTTCACGATCGCGCAGGGACATCGACTCCAGGAGATGAATCATGTCATCCCGACGCATGGCACTCTCCTGTCTCTCTGGCAAAGGTAAAAAAAATGGGTTCATGCCGGAGTCCTGGATCCACAGATTGGCCTCCGTCCTCCCCGCATCCAACCTGGCTCCATGCCACCAGGCATAAGTAAACCACTCCCGCGATCCGTATGCTCAAAGCCATAACTCCAACCCACCATCCTGGAAATCTTTTTCTCATTCCACTCATTTCCGGTAATACCCGGAGTTTTCAGCTCATGTCAATCTGCGGCTTTGGATATTGAGCTTCTGCTGAGTGACCGGATCGTGCATGCCTATCCTGAGAGTCATCTGTGACCCGCTGCAAAATTGAATCTGGTCCCAATAGGGAGTGGCGCGATTCATGTTCATGTCCTGAAGTGTCCGGCAAGGTTTATTTTCCGGTGGTCGACTTCACCTGTGTTTGCTTATAGTTCGGGAAACTCAGAAATTCCGTATGTGGCCATTTCGCAACAAGCACAGAAAGAAGAATGCCCCCCCGCGAACGCTCGAAGAAAAGCTGGATGCCCTCTCGGAGTGTGGGATATCCATGCAGCCGGAATTTTCCATTGAGGATCTTCTGAGCAGTTGGGATCGCTCAGACTACGAAAAGCCGGGATACGACCTGGTGTTGGCAGGTTTGGGTATGGCCCAGGAACAACCGCCATTGCTCTGGAGATCCAGGAATATTTGGCACATCGACTTCGAATGTATTGAAGATCACGGTGCTTACATCAGCATCGCAACCCGAATGGCCGAGCTTGCCGGAGGTTCGCTCCCCATCACCGCTCTCCAGGACTTTGTGGATGTGGAGAATGGTCAAGCCTGGCTTGATTTTGAGCTCGATGGCCAGCCTATCCACATCGATTGTAAGGTCAACAATGACTGGGTCGACAGCAGGGTGTTCAGCCATTTCGTCCGGCTCCTGGCTGAAAGGGACCCATCCAGAATTTATTTCATTTACGGATTGGGTCAGGACAGCATCATCGGTTGCCTGGACACAGACCACTTTCAGAGACTCAGGAAATTGATCCCTCAGGTGAAACCTCTCAGTTAATCAACAAATCCAGGGTATTTCACACCTGTGACCCCATGCATCAATCTCAAATGGTCAAAAAGCGATGGTTGACAGCCCTGCAGGGTTTGATATTCTCCTCGGTCCTCAATTGGGAGGAATTCCGCAAGGATCTGATTCGGCTCCAGCGGATGAACGAAAGATAATTTAATGAAGCGTACCTATCAACCTTCGAAAAGAAAAAGAGTTCGCCAGCATGGGTTCCTGGCCAGAAACCGCAAAAAAAGCGGACGGGCGATCCTTGCTGCACGTCGTCGCAAAGGACGGAAGCGCCTGACCCCAGTGTAATGGATCAGACGGGTCATGGGTAAGGCCCATGCACGTTTGCTCAGCGCATAAAAGGGTTATGGTCACCTTGGAGTCCTCCCGTAGAAATTTTGGGTTGCGATGTCCCATGCTTTTCACGATGGATAAAACTCCCACAGGCTCGAACCTCAGCATTCCGGACCGGCCCTGGGCCAGATCCCGACGCTTTTCCGTGTCCGACCGTATTCAGTACACCCGTGAATTTGAATTAGTGCGGAAGGGCGGCCTGAAAAAAGCAGGGCGCTTTGTCGTTGCCAACTGGCTTATTAAGAGTGACTCTGATCGGCCTCGGTTGGGCATCATCACGAGTCGTAAAATCGGTTCAGCTGTAGAACGCAACCGGGCCCGTCGTCTGATTCGTGAGGCTTTCAGGAGTTGTCGGCCGTGCTTCGTGGGTCCGGCGGATCTGGTGTTGATTGCCAGGCACTCCATACGCGGCCGTTCCCGTGACGAAGTGCTCAATGATTTGGAGTCCTTACTTATTTCGATACAGGTGATGGAGCCACGAAAGTTGCGTGCCTGAATGAGCAAGAAAATTTTTGGTCAAATATTCCGCGATGGACAGAACATCTTATATAATTTTAGGCCTTTGCATGGTATTGCTGCTGGGCTGGCAGCCACTTTCCCAGAAGATTCTTGCATCCAGGGATAAGTCGAAGCTGGTGGCTGAGCAGGATGATTCCCTGCCTGCTGTCAGCGGGAATACTCCATCCGGGCGCGCCCTGTCGGAGCTGGAGCCACCAGATGCGAGTGAACCAGAACCGAACGCTCCTGCATCCGGAGCTGACATTCCGGAAACTGTGATTCAGGCGACCCGTCCCGTTCCAATGCCCCCGGTGGATTTCGACCCGCAGATATACACACTGGAAACGGACCAGGCCATATTCCAATTCTCCAATCTGAACGGTGGGCTGCACCGCGTGGAACTCAAGAACCATCAGCGGGAGATCCGGTGCGACAAATCCGATGATGTCGATTCCAACAACCGCGTCATTCTCAATGACAAAAACAACTTCGATATCCTCAGCATCGAGAATCTTTCCATTCTCGGCGCCTCACCAGGCTATGAATCATCCATCGACCTCCAGGCCCGCAAAGTCACTTTCTGGAAAAATCTGGAGAATGGCTTGCAGCTCGCTCAGGAATTCACCGTCCAGACCAATGATTTTCAGGTTATTGCCCGGGTTCAGATCAAAAACCTCACTGCGGACAAGCCTCTCAAAGTGCCTCAGCTGCGACGGTCGATTGGCAGCTCGGTTGTCACCCAAGCCAGGGAGATGGATACCGATCTCCGCCTAAACTTCCTCATCGATGAAAAATTCGGAAAAATCGACAGCCTCTGGTTTGACAATAAAATCATGGGATGTATTCCGGGACAGCCCCGATTTGAGTTCGTGGAACCCTCGGAAAAAATCCGCTGGGCGGCTATGGCCAATCAGTTTTTCGTGACCATTGTCGAGCCCAAGGAAGCGGTTTCCGGACTTGTCGCTGTCAGAAAAGATGTCGAATTCATCCGGGATGGACAGCCGGTCCCGCACAAGATGATTCAGGGCGCGTTCTATTACCCCGAGCGCATCCTGGCACCTGGCGAATCCCTGGTTCAGAATTTTGACATCTACAGTGGACCGAAATCATTCACCGCACTCAATCAGCTGCCAGCCAGTAAACATAAAAATGCTGATTTCGGATTTTTCGGATTTTTCTCCAAGGCGCTGCTCACTGCGATGCACGGGTTGCATTCTCTGGGACTTCCATACGCCCTGAGCATTCTGACCATTACTTTCATCATCAAGATGCTTTTCTGGCCCCTCACTCATGCCAGCACCAAGTCGATGAAGCGCATGGCCAAATTGCAACCCCAGATGAAGGAGATCCAGGAGAAATTCAAGGATGATCCCCAGAAGATGCAGCAGAAACTCATGAAATTCATGAAGGACAACAAAGTGAACCCCATGGGTGGCTGCTTGCCCATGTTTCTGCAGATGCCGGTCTTCATCGGGTTCTTTTTCATGATCCGCACTGCCATTGAGTTGCGTGGGGAATCCTTTCTCTGGATGTGTGATTTATCCCAGTCCGACACAGTGACCACCATATTCGGCGGATTTCCCATCAACCCGATGCCAATACTCATGGGCATCACCATGTTGGTCCAATCGCGTCTCACTCCACCCGCTGCGGGCATGGACCCGATGCAGGCCAACATGATGCGCTACATGCCGCTGCTTTTTGTCGGTATCCTCTACAATTACAGCTCTGGTCTCACCATGTATTGGACCTTTCAGAACATTCTGAGTATCGCTCAAACCAAGCTCACCCGCATTGATGAGGAGAAATTAGGCCAGGTGGTTGTATCCGAAGACTCCCCTCCGGAAACCAAAAAAGCCCGACGCCCGAAAACCTGGCTGGAAGCCAAGGAAATGGCCATGAAATCGGCTAAACAAAAGAAAAAAGGCAAGTAGTCACCAAGTTCCTGGTCAGAAAGGGTCGGCTTGATTTGAGCCATTCATCCCGTATTCTTTCGGCATCCAGATGGTCCGACTGATTCCCGAACCCGAAGATTTGAAAAGCTAATCCGATGTCACAATCACCAAAAGAAATGTTGTCAGAAATCGTAACGTCCCTCGGATTCGAGGCACGCGTCGAGGAGAAGCCTTGGGAACAAGGTGTCCTCCTGGATGTGCAGACCGACGATACCTCCCGTTTGATTGGGCGCAAAGGACAGACCCTTGCCGCCCTTCAATATCTTTTAAACAGAATTCTTTTTCGGTTTGATGAAGAAGCTCCCAAAGTCACCGTGGATGTGGGTTGCTACCGATCCGAACAACGCGACGAACTCATCCAGTTGGCACTCAGTGGAGCGGAAAAATGCAGAAAATGGAGCGAAATCATCGAGTTGCGCCCAATGAATGCATTCAATCGGCGCATTGTGCACAATGCCCTCAAAGATGATCCGGATGTGGAAACATCCAGTGTCGAAGTCGATGGCAGCGAACTCAAAGCCATCATCCTTCGCCCAAAAACCAAAAAACGCAGGTAATTCCCGGATTTTCCACCCTAATCAGTCGTGCCAGGGCGGAAATTCCGCCTTTATTTGTGCCCACGGTCAGGAACTCCAGCATTGACTGAAATCAGGATGGTACATGACTTCTGATTTCAGGACCCATCTGCAGACATACATCCGCTCAATAAAAACAGATAAATGCTGGATTACTGAAACAAAAAGACGGATTACAAATACATATACACGAATGTCCCGCATGATGGAGCCAATGGATATGCAGGCCTGGGTTTTGAGTATTCAAAGCATGGAAAGGAGTAGGATTTGAATATGGCCGTTTCCAACCGATGGATGCATTTCTTACTTTTTGTCTGTGTGCTGGTTGAGGTGCTGGAACTTGAGCTTCTGGACAGTGGCCCGCTCCACCACCTCTGGGATGCAATCATATTAATGACATACGCCTATGCAGCGTCGCGGATCAGTGGCAGGTCCGGCATGCTGGTGGTCATGCTTTTCCTGTGCGGTGTGCCATGGACTATGGATCTGCTCAACGTCCACTGGGATGGTGCGGATATTGAATCTGTGTTTTGGGGGATGTCTCACACGGCGCTTTCTTTCGTCCTTGCACGCTCGATATTCACGGTCGGGAAAGTCTCCTCAGTGGAGATCATGGATGCTGTTGCTTTATACATTATTGTCGGGCTCGCATTCGCAAATTTATACAGCATCATTCTGTGGCACCACCCGGGTGCGCTCACCCATGCTTCGGTCCCGGCGGGAGAACGCCCTCCATATGGACTGGTTTTGTATTACAGCTTTATCAGTCAGCTCACGGTGGGATATGGCGATATGGCACCGGCTCACCGATTGACGCGCGCTGTGAGTATACTTCAGGCTCTGTTCGGGGTGATGTATATAGCCATACTCATTTCGTGGTTCGTGTCACTGCTGGCAGCCTCCCACCTGAACCGGAAGCCATGACCCGGCGGCACCAATCCGCCAATATCCACAACCGCCCCGAACGCCATACTTCTGGACAAAATCAATGTGAGGGTATACCTTGGATGCTCAAGCCTACACCTATATGAATGCCAAATTAGATCTCAAAAGTTTACTGACCGGACTTTTCCTCGGAGTGACAGTGACGGTTGCCGTCGCTGCCGCATCCTCATCCGGCACAGTCGGGAGATATCAGATCTCAGGCACGGGCAATCACGGATTGCTCCTCGATACCGCTACCGGCCAGGTATGGACCGGATATTTTCCCACCATGAGCGGAAAGACAGATGGCGATTTTTTTATGCCAAAAACGTCGTCAGGAAGTGATCCGGATCGTGCCCACATACGCTCAAAACAATTATGAAAAAGTGTGTCCTTTTATTAGTTCTCCTGATCGCAACCCTGGTGTCGGGTTTGTTATTCCGGATTCCCGGCACGCCCTGGTTTGAATCCTTTATCTTCATTGGAGGCCCAATCATTATGACATTCGCTGCAGTCCTGGACAACAATACCAGATCCCATCGCAGATCCTAACCCCCCCCCTTAACATCCAGGCCGTCCAATTTCCACCCGTCCACAGTGACCCAGCACACCCCAATCACCTTTTCCATCTCACTGCCATTTTGAGCAGTCTTCACCAGGCCAGAAAACCCACAGGCATGGCATCACTCGAGAATACCTCCTCACTTTCCTGGTGGAAGTCCGATTCTTCTCAGCCAACGACTCAGTTGTCGCGATCATTTTGATATCTCTCCAGTCAGACAACAACAATATTCAGTTCGGCAACGTCTCTAATCCGTGCGTCAACACACCCATCAACCTGAAAAATTTCCTTGCATTCGCAATTTTCTCCGGTTAAGCATCACACATCCAAGTAGAAATGCCCAACACCCCGAACAGTCATTCAGTCTGGTCGGATAAATCCGGTTTCCCCGTGAGCTGTGGAAAAACCACTTAACTAAGCTGTTCTGAGCTGTTGGCACAAGAATCTCTCTTGTGCAAACCACATCCCGTCTCAAACGTGCGATCACAGCCGGCAAGGAAGCCATGAAAGGCCAGCGCTATGGAACACCCGACCGTCCGTTCCTGTGTCCATTCTGCGGTCATGACCGATTCCAACTCGGTCTGCTTTTGCTTAATATAGGGATGCGACCGCTGAGCTGCTACGAGTGCGGCCACGTTCATCTGTTCACCAAGGTGCCCAAGCCTGTGAAGGAATGACAGCGAACCAGATAAAGGAATGCAGGTAACGCATGCTTGCCCGCGTTGGATGCATTCCATGCCCTCCCTGTCAGGATAGTTGTCGCCTGGCTGGAATAGGTTTTAATGTTTCTCGGTTGCCCAATTTTGCGTGGAGGCTTTACCTCTTTACAACTCTTGTCTCGATGCTGAGAATCAGCGACAGGATTGTCGCTGCCACCCTTTGAGGAGAAGAGATGAAACAGGGTAGCAGCGACAATCCTGTTTCTGATCACAGGTCCGCTAATGGGTTTTTGTTCGCGTATTTTTTATTGTGCAGATGGACCAGATCTTCGATGGAAGCATCGCTGGAGATGTAATGATCCCGGTAGCCGGGCAGGATGGAGTCCAAGTCGACGGTCTGGGAGGGTAAGTCCACTTCGCCGGCCAAGGCACCTTTGCTGAAGACCTGTGCTTTTCCTTCGGCGAATGTGACTTCGACTGGTTGCCAGGAATTCGCTTCGTGTTCCAGGTATTTCCAATGCCAGAGTCCGGTTTCATCGCGGGCGTACAAGCTGACCTGGTATGGCTCGATCCAACTTTTGAATGTCTGAACGACGCAGTATTCCCGACCTTCCGGGGTTGTCCCGCTGGCCAGGAGCCCGCTTTGTCCCGGACCTATGGCCGATATCAGCTGCACGAAACCGGCACCATAAATCAGGCAGAGCGCTGCCCCGCTACCAATCAGTAATTTTGAGCCCATGGACCTGGGCCGCTGGCGACTCCGGAATCCGGCAATCAGAAGCACAATCGGAAAGGCGAGAATCACCAGAAGCACCAGCAACAAGATCATTTGTGGCGCATAGAAAAATAATCTTCCATCCATAATGTTTTTGGTCAGGGAAAACTATTTCGAACGGAATGAAGTGTCAACTCACGGCTCATGATGGCTATGAATGAAGTTTCCAGACATCCAGCTTCAATGAAATGCAAACCTACTCTGACCTCGGAAGTGTCAGTATCCCGGTGTGAGGGATACCGTTCTGGGTTAGCGTCAGTTTCGATGTATATCAGGCTGGCTCGAATCGATCATGATGCCATGGCGTTCAAGTATTGTGCCCTCACTGAACCCAAGATTGGTTATTGCGCGGCGGTATTCGGCCAGAGCCGTTATCTCATCCGCCTGTCTTTGAGTAAGGTCACGCTGGAGGCGCAGAACAATAAAGCTGGTGGACTTGCCATTGGCCAATTTGACCTGTTCGACTTCGAGTGCTTTTTCGGCGAAGCGCCTGGCTTCGGCGCTGGCGACCACCTGTTCTTTGGTGGATTTGGCACTATCAACCGCCTGGGCAATCTCCGCCTGGATGGTTTGCTCCAGGTTTTTCAATTGGACCAGAAGTCTCTCTTTCTCATTGCGGGCCACCTTATACCGGCTTCTTGCGGACTGGTTATTCAGCGGAATCTGAAAGCTCACTCCGATACTTGTGGATGGATCGGTTCTATTCCCCAGATCCTCCCACAATCCACGGTAGGTTCTGTCGACCCCATTGGCACCATAACTCGCTATCAGGTCAATCTGTGGATAAATCTGATTTTTCTGGAACTTTACCACGATGTCCTGTCTCTCAGCCCCCAGTCGGGCTTCCACCAACTCCGGCCTTTTCACCAGGCCATGGGACCAGCTCGCATACACATCAAAATCATATTCTTTGGGGTCCAGATTATCTGTTGGCACAATCAGTCGTTCATACAGGTCGGCAAAATCATCGGTAATCAGCCTCTTCAGATTGATCTGCCGGTTGAGCACCTGCTGCCGCGCCTGAATCAGGCTGGCCCGGCTGGTGGCCACCTGAGCTTCCGCTTCTGTCTCATCCAGTGGCGCCATCACTCCCACTTCGACCCGTCTTCGGTTTTCACGAAGTGTCTGCAACCCCAACTCCAGTGCTTTTTCCTGGACTTTGACATTTTCCTGACTGGCAATCAGGTCGTAGTAGGCAAATTCGACATTTCGGATGACCTGCATCATCGTTTGTTCCAGCTGGGCGTATGATATTTCCAAATTCTTGCGGCTGACGCGCATGAAGCGCCGGGATTCATCGATCCAGAGATCCCGAAGCAGGGGTTGTTGGATGAAAAATGTCCAATCCCCGGCCATTCTGCGGTCAATGGGGATGAAATCCCCGGTTCTGCGGTTGTTATTAAAGCTGAGTGTGTATGCGGTTCCGGTGGGAAGCTGGCCCTCAAGGGACGGACGAATGGTGGTGGTTTTGGTCTGGTTGGATGGGAATGGTTCGTTGGTTGCCGGGTTAATACCGCCCGGGTTTGAATCATCCCGATTGGTGATATTGCCCCGCAAGCTGGGGATCCAGGCCGCCATCGCGTCTTGTAAGCGCAACCCATCCATCAGCGGATTAAACTGCTGAATCTGGATTTCCAGGTTATTATTCAAAGCCATCTGAATGGCGTCCATCAGGGACAGAGGCATTTCCGCTGGTGAGTCTCCGGGTGGAATATTCGGGGCAACGACTGTCAATGGATTTGTATTCTCCTCCTGAGCGGAGCCATCCACAAATGCTCCGAGCATCACAACTAGAAAAAATTTTATGCCGCGCATGATCACTTCGACACAGGGTCTCATGAATATGTTTCGGTTAAAAGTGTTTCTTACAAAGAAGTTTAAGTCGGGGAAAATTCGCCGACTTACATTCTGAGAACACGGTTTGTACTCTCAGCAATGACGTACATAAAAATTATTCTCTGGCTAATTGATCGGTATGGATGCATTTTATTCCAGGTTTGAGGCAAAGATGTCTCAAGCTCACACTTTGTTTTGGTTACTCAATTTATTATGGGCTCCAGGGCCCGGTTCCTTGTCTGGGGAAACATCTTAATGCAGGCAGATCGCTATAAAAATTTTTTGTGCTTGGGACGACTATTATGCATAGGTTCGTTTCTGGCGTGCGGGTCCTTATCGGCTCGAGAAATCCATTTTTCTGATGGGGGTCATACTCATGAGTATGAACTATCTGTGTTGGAAAATGCTTTCCGGGACGTGGCAACGGGTGAAGTTGCGCTGGTCGAGGGCAGTATTCCACCGCAGTTGAGTTCGGGATCCATCATGGCCCGGAACAGCAGTATTCAGCATCTTCCCGTTTTTTATCCTGTGGGTCAGTCCAGGACTGTTTCATCGAGGAGGTATGGCACCAGGAGTCTTATGATCTCTGTGAAAGGTGATGAGCCGCCCTTGATGGCGTGGTTCCGCCCCGCTCCGCTGAAATTGTCATCTATAGAAATTAACGACCTGAATACCAAGGGTTTATGGGTCGCAGAATTCGCGACTGCATGGGACTGCCTCGCGGCATATGAAAGGTTTGAAGCCACAGATTTTGTAGATTTCATTCACCCTGTGCTGGCCAAGGAAGTGACACACCGATTGATTCCCAACGACCCTGGATTCCCTCAGCAGGTCCACCTCAGGACCACAGTTCCCGGAAACTTCGATATAAATGTCGCTTCGGTGTGGGACAGTTTTCGCGGAAATGGGATCACGATCGGAGTTATAGACAACGGCATCAACTATTTGCATCCGGATCTGCGGTTACGCACGGACATTGACGTGAATTATGTGGGTGGGGATCCGAATAATGGGGCACTCAATGATTTCACTCACGGTACGGCCGTTGCGGGTGTGTCATCGGCTATTGGCAATAACAATCTGGGGGTGGCCGGAGTGGCTTATGAATCATCTGTTGTGTCCATAAGGCTCACGGGTGGGGTCCAAACGGACGATCAGGAAGCAGCCGCATTCACACACCAGAACAACCAGATTTTCCTCAAAAACAGCAGTTGGGGGCCAACCGATGATGGGTTCACTCTGGAAGGCCCTGGACCACTGGGACTGGCTGCCTTGGCCAGCGCCGCTCAAAATGGAAGAAATGGAAAAGGGACGGTGATGTTCTGGGCGGCCGGCAATGGTGGCAGCAACGACGATGTCAACAAAGACGGCTATGCCAATTCCATCTACACTATTGCAATCGGAGCATCCGACCTGAATGGCACCCGTGCGGGATTTTCCGAAGCGAGCACTGCTTTGCTCGGTCTCACACCGGTTGGAGGAGGGGTGCTGACAGCGAATGGCTCGAACACTTATGTGGCTGTTGGCGGCACATCTGCGGCATCGCCAATCGCCACTGGTGTGGCAGCCTTAATGTTGCAGGCAGCCCCTCAGCTTGGCTGGCGCGATGTTCAGGATATTCTGATCCGCACCGCGCGGAAAGTGGACTCGGGAAACCCCGGCTGGTTGACCAATGGAGCCGGACTCAAATTCAACCGTCTTTATGGTGCGGGATTGCTTGATGCCGCTGCTGCGGTCAGTCTGGCGCAGGATTCCTCCCGCGCCCTGCTCCCGGCCCAGCAGTCACTTGTTTCCAATCAGCCCAGCCTCAATCAGCCGATCCCCGATGGGAATTCCAATGGCGTCCAGTGGAATTTCCCCATCTCGGCCTCGAATTTCCGGGCCGAACATGTCACTTTGACCGCCAGCATCCAGCATGCTTCACGTGGGCAGGTTCAGATTGAACTTGTCTCACCGGCTGGCACCACGTCTCCACTCATTACAGTGCACGCTGACACGAACGACCATTACATCAACTGGACCTTCATGAGTCTTTTCCATTGGGGAGAAAACCCGAATGGAAATTGGTTAGTTCGAGTCAAGGATCCGATCGCGGGGACATCCGGGATTGTCAACTCATTGAAGCTCACTGTGTTTGGCAGTGCGTCCGGTGGGGGCACTCCGCCACCGTCACCGCCACCCCCCCCACCGCCAACAACCACACCGGATCCGGTTGTTGTGAGTCAGAGTTTCTCCTACGCTCAGGCATTGGCGGGGGTCCTCGTATCAGCCCAGTCCCACATTACAATCAATGCCTCGGTTGCAGTCCCATCAGCCAATCAGGTCAACTTTCACCACCTGCTTAAAATCAATCCTGCGGGTCAGGTCTCCTGGGATTTCCTGCCTGGTCAAAGCGCCTTGCTCACCCTCCCAGGCCTGAAGTCGGGCAACCGGTTTAAGCTTATTGTCATCGATCCCTACCAGGAGGATTGGTCCTTCCGCATCGCTCCATCCGTAACCCAGGCTTCTGTTCTCGCCGGATTTGAAATTGTCCGGGCAAATCAGAATCAGGCGCCCGTTGGGAATATTTCCTTTCTGCCATTGCCAGTCAATTCGGCCGCAGTTTCCCCACATGTCACTTTTTCCCCGGACTCATCCAATGTTCAAAAGCATCTGATTCTGCCGGTTTATCAGAACGAACTCCAGTTCCAGTATCCATGGTTTATCCGCAATTACAGCAAATATTACCGAACCCGGTTTGGATCCAATAACCCATAATCTCCTTTAATTTTAAAAATGAAAAAATCACTAAGTTACTGTCTCAAATTCATTGTGGCTGTGATGGTTGCCCTATCGATGTGGTCAGCACAGGCCTTTGAACACAATCGCGTGGTCGTCAATGGCCAGGAATATATCGACTGGTCTGGAGCCACAGCTTCATCCACTATAGCGATCCTTTTCTCAATGGGGATAATGGAGTGTGGTCAGCACTGTCTATGCAACGGGAGCCAGTGGACGGGTTCCAGTTCCTGCTCAAC
>JAJOIW010000150.1 GCA_021209225.1 Verrucomicrobiota bacterium | reverse complement strand
CTCAAAGCCCGGAAAAAATATTCTATTTGAAACCTCGCTATCGAACTGGACCCTTTCGGACACCCAACTACGTTTCCAAAGGGCATTTGACATATCAACATCCCGATAGACAAGGCCCATCAGATCTTGAATACCTTCTCAAACACAAACCACAAGGTGTAAACCTGCTTCGACTGCAGGCATATTATGATTCAATTTTCGGGCAACCCTGATTGGGGATCAATCAATTGAATTGACAAAAAGGTTCTGAGGGGTCGCATACAAAGTGGTTCCGGGAAGCACATCAGCCCCAGGTCCCGGGAAATTGACAATCGAACTCAAACGCTTTGGATTCACCAATCCCTTGCCTCCTTCGGGCAGTGAGAACATGGTCGCCGGATTGTCAAACAGGTGCGTGAAAAATAAACGTCCTTCCGGACCACTCTTCTTGGGAACCTGCAACTTCAGAAAAATGGACCGGCCACTCTCCAGATTCAATTTCAAATAAACCTGAATGATTTCACCGGGGTCAGCGTGGCGTGCCGCCACTCTTTCTTCGGGTGCCATTCCGGTATATTCCTGCTCGAATTGATCCTGGGAAATCTCGGTCAGGAGCCCGTCCAGGTCATGAAGCCCGAATACCTCCGGTGACTGCGTCGACAGGCGGATCGCTTCTATGGCTTCCCCCGGAATATTCACCACGCTGAATTCGGTGGCAAATATCACCATCTTTGTCGAAAAAATCCGGGGTGTATTCAACTGATGCAGAATTCGGGTAATCTGCACCTCATCGTCCGAATGAAACTGTAGCTGGTCCCCATTGGAGGTAAAAATGTCGAAAGTAAATAGGCTCATGCGATCAAGGTCCACTATATCCCACAGTCTATTCCGTAGGTCATCCGGAAATAAAAGGCTCATTCCAGTCGTCGTGCAAGCAAAGAAACACATTCCCCCCGCAATTTCACTCAAAATGGATGCCCGATGACTGGCTTCATTGCTGCCAGCAAAAGCATGATATCCGCTGAATTTCACAAATAATGGGCAAATATTCACCTTGCCCGGGCAGAAAACCGGGCCTATCCTGAAATTCACAAGCATTTTGAGCCCTCGATCAACTGGAAAAGAATGAAAATCATGATGAGAATCAGCTTACTGGGAATTTTTCTGACCACCACCACTTGGATAGGATCAGCAGTTGCAGAAAACTGGACAAATTGGCGTGGCCCGGAACAGAATGGATTCTCCCCGGAAACCGGGCTGCCGGCAAAACTCACCGTAAAGTGGAAGACACCGATGCCTGGATCATCTGCGGCCACTCCAGTGGTATTTGGGGATCATGTGTTTGTTTCATCCACGGATCAACAGGCGGCGAATCTCGTGGCGGCCTGTCTGAGTGCAGGTGACGGGAAAACTCTCTGGAAACACGTGGTCGCCAATGGCCTATCCCAGGATAACCGCAGCAATTACGCTTCAAACTCCCCGGTAACCGACGGGGAACGCGTCATCTTTTTTTATGGTACAGGAGATCTGGTTGCTTTCGACTTTGCAGGCCACCAACTGTGGAAACGCAACCTCCAGGAGGATCATGGCGCATTCTGCTTCCTCTGGACTTTCTCAACCAGCCCCATCCTCCATAAAGGGAAACTTTACATGCAGGTGCTGCAAAGAAACGAACCCGTGCGCGGAAAAGGTATGGAAAACGCGGAATCCTACATTCTGGCAATCGATCCGGTCACTGGAAAAGATATGTGGAAGCATGTCCGCCCAAGCACAGCCAACTCAGAATCGCTCGAATCCTTCTCCACACCAATTTTTTATACTCATGAAGGAATAGACCAGATGATCATCGTGGGAGGAGACGTGATCACGGGACATGATCCAGACACCGGCAATGAGTTATGGCGCTGGGGAACCTGGAATCCGACCCGCATCGGCCATTGGAGATTGGTTCCTTCCGCTGTTGCCGGAAACTCGGTTGCCTTGGCATGCGCCCCCAAAGGAGAACCCATCTTTGCTGTCAGGCTGGGCCATTCCGGCACGCTCAGCAATGACGCATTAGCCTGGACAACTCAGGGCTTCAGAGACCTGACCTCGGATGTTCCCACACCTGCTTTCGCCTATAATGATTTTTTCATACTCAGCGATGTCAGGAATTCAATTTCACGCGTGGATTCAGCCACCGGGGAAATCAAATGGACAACTGAATTGCCCCGCACAAAAAAGTGGCGCGCTTCCCCAACTGTGGCGGATGGCAAGGTTTTTTTGCTGAATCATGGCGGACAACTCAAAGTCCTCAGCGTCGAGGATGGGAAAATCCTCGATGAACAGGACCTGTCCGATGAAAATGAGGACAACATCCGGTCCTCAATTGTCATCGCCAATGGCCAGTTCTACATCCGCACCAATACCCATCTCATCTGCGCCGGATCATAATCCCGGTTTTCTCCAGTCCCACCCGGATCAGGAATACATCACAACAGGCGCCATCCGGTGCCTGTTTTTTCTTTCTCCTCGAATGGGATTTCCCCGGCCCGGAGGCTTTCCGGAAAAACCCATCATTGAAATGAGAATCGGGGCACCCGGCAGGGAAAGGATTGCAAGTCATTGAAATCACAGGAAACATTTTCCGGGGTGATCCGGGAATGATCAACGGTATGACGGAACAATCGCGAACTGGCATCCACGATTGATGACCGGAGCGTCTGGCTGCCATGGCGACGGAGTCCAGTCAGCTGCCGCTTTTCTCCGATCTAAGTGAATTGAGAGTGGATGTTAATTATTTGTGGTGACAGTGATGTATTGGAATCGACCCTGATACCAGGTTCTCAGGAGATACTGCCTTTTCCTCTGGCCGGCAATGTAGTTATAGGCATCGGACGAGGTGCATATATCCTGCTTGTCAATACGGAGAATAATCGATCCGGAAGCGATACCGGCTTTGGCAAATGGAGACCGCGAATCGACATGAACCGCTACGGCTCCGCATGGCACCTTGTCAGGTGCATTCAGCTGGCGCCGCCAAACCAGATCCAGCGATGAGATACTCACGCCTTCAAGTAAGTCCCCAAACCATGTGTTGGCCGGCTTGAGGTTGGCGGAAGCCGCATCGCCTAAAAAATACCGGGTCAGATCCGCCTGCTCCTTGAGTGTTGCGTAGGTTGTGAAGTGCGATCCGCGCCGCAGAACACCCAATTGTATGGTTTCTCCGGGTTTGACTTGGGCAATGCGCGATTTGAAATCACTCCCTGAAAGGATCTGTGTGCCGTCGATACTGGTGATGATGTCCTCCTCAATGATCCCGGCGTCAGCAGCAGGCGTCGATTCATAGACATTCGTGACCAGGGCACCTTTGGCTTCCATCATTCCAAAAAAGTCCGCCAATGCGGGAGTCACCTTCTGGATAGTCATTCCCAGGTAGCCGCGACGCACTTCTCCATGAAGGATCAATTGATCCATCACCGCGCGCGCCTGGTTGATCGGTATGGCAAACCCAACCCCAAGTGAAGCATATCCATCCGGATTCAAAAGTGCCGAGTTGATACCTATCAGTCGACCCTTGACATCAATAAGGGCCCCCCCGGAATTCCCCGGATTAATGGCCGCATCCGTCTGGATAAAATTAGCCAAATCAACCGCCCGCGCCATCGGTAAATCCGAACGACCGAGGGCACTGACTATACCCAAAGTCGATGTCTGACCAATACCAAATGGGTTGCCTATCGCCAGAACTACATCCCCAACTTCCAGATGGTTGCTGTTGCCTATGGTGATGGCGGGGAAATTCTGACCCTCGATCTTGAGAAGAGCCAGGTCCGAGCGGGAATCCATTCCCACCAACCGCGCCTCGTATTCCTTGTCGGCCCGTGGCAGAATAATGGAGATCCAGTCGGTTCGCTCGACAACGTGGTAATTGGTCAGGATATACCCATCCGTGGAGACCAGAACACCAGATCCTTCGCCCCGGGTTGGGGATGGCAGATTCGGACGAACCGTATCTCCCGCATTCAGATCATTATTCGGATCAATAACTCCCCGCCCGATCGACAGAGCATCCAATTCAGCCCCACGCCGGGAAATGATCCGGACAACCGCTGGCCCGGCTTTGGATATCGCTTCTGCATAGGAATGACGCCTCTTTATCTCCGTCGACAATGGAGTCTCATCCAGGTAAAACTGACCTTGCGTCATCACGCTCTGGCCACTTCCATGATTGCTCCAACTGACCGCAAAAACTATACATAATCCAACTAATTGCCTCAACATGGTCAAATACTCAATACGTCAAAAAATCTGATTGCGTGCAATTCCCGTCAAAACCAAACATCAAGCCTGGTTTTATCCCCATTTAAGTGGCACATCATGACATTTGTTGATCCCCTTGTCACGCCTCGGAAGTGGAGAATGGTTTCTTTTTACTGTGAGACTGCTTGTTGGAGCTGGAGAAAAGTTGCAGGCCAATCACCAGGAGGAGGTTCACCCCAAGGGCTAGCAGTCCAGCATGAATTCCCATTGGCTTCGTGGGAATTGCCGCCCATGGAAGGATCTGGCTTCCCAGAACAAAATAAAGGGAAATCCCAATGCCTGCGACAAATCCCCAAAGTACCGGACCAGCCCGCAATGATTTCCAATACAGCCCAAGAAAGACAGCCGGAGCAATCTGCGCAAGAAGTTCCAGTTTAATCTCAATCATCTTGTAGATGGATTGATTAATGAAGATGGAGAAAAGCACACAGATGATCATGACTACGAAACTCGAGCAGGTTCCGAAGCGGGTCAGTATGGATTCGGGGGTTTTTGGCCGGGCCACCCGGTATAAATCCTGGGTGAGCATGGACGATATGGAGAGCAGTGCCGAATCAACCGTGGACATGATGGCTGAAAATACCGCGGCAAGAAATATAAACACGATCCATTGAATCGATGGCAGCTCGGTCGCCAATGTGGTGAGTAATTTCAGGGTGATGCCCTCACTTTCTCCATCGCTCAGCGCTGGAAATCGGGTGCGGCCAATCCATCCCACAGAAAGCATCAGAAGTGTGGTGAAAAGTGGCAGGTAGACCATCACCTGGAAGGCGTTTTTCAAAGCAGACGCGCTTCTGGCAGCATAAATTCTTTGCACGGCATGTGGGTATAAGGCGATGCCGATGGAAATGATCATCAGGGTGCTCCACCATTCGACCTGCTGGGATGCTGATGGCACTTCCCAGAAGCTTGGTGCCGCCTGATGGATGTCCTTCAGCACCGACCCAACACCTCCCGCTTCGTAAATCACGGCAGCAAAAATGGCAATACATCCCAAAAAAAGCACGAATCCCTGGATGACATCCGTCCATGCCACACTTCGCAACCCACCCAGGGTTTCATAAATCAGTATGACAAGAGCAAAAAAACAAATTCCCACCCAGGCTGGTGTTTGTCCCCCGGTTGCCGCAGATGTCATGACTCCGATGGCTTTGAGATTGGATATGATAAAGTTGGCCATCGCCACAATCCCGGAAACAGCCACTGAAGTGGAGAGAAGCCGATTGCCGAACCGGTGCTGAATGTAGTCCGCAGTCGTGATAAACTCGTACCGACGACTGAGTGCAAATAATCGCGGTGCATAAAGCAGGTAAAATCCAACCACCCCCATCATGAAAGTCACGACCACCAGGGTCGAGAAGCCCCCACGATAGGCCTTCGCCGCAAAACCCACCAGTGTGTTGCCACTGTATTGCGTCGCATAAAGAGTGGGCAAAAGCACCCAGAAGCTCATCGACCTGGCACTTAAATAGAAGTCACTCAAGGAGGCCTCTGAGCTGCTGGCACGATTGCCCAACCAGCCAATGCCCAAAAGAATCAGGGAATATAGGATGAAGAAGAACCACAATCCATTGCCAACCTGAAAAAGGGAACTGGCAGATTCCGAGTTCATGATAGGTCCACGTTTTCCTGCCTTTCGCGGGATGGAGGCCCCCCATCCTCGTCATCCGGTGCGGGAATGGACTCCGGGGCCCACCACCTCTCAAAAAGAAAACAGACCACCACCGCAAATACCACATTGAGAAGTAGTGCATACCAGACCCACACCGGTAACAGGCCCCAGGTTCCAGACATATACCCGTCCGCACCCCATGGAACAGTCACACTCAGTAAAATGAGGATGAATACTCCACGAAATAATTGACGAACTGACCGTTTCATGAGCTTCCCCCGAACCAGTTATTCCGTCCGCAGGGAATATAAATGCTTTTCCGACCGGTAAAGCAGTCTTCCATTATTCCCAACCGCTATCGATGCGAGTGTGCGCTCAGCCAGATCATTTTCGGCTATTTTCATGAATACGCGGCCCGGCAATACCACGGTGGTCACACCCGCTTCACTCGTGCAGTATATGCGCCCATTCACCAGCAATGGAGAGGACGAATACTCCCCACCCAATCGCTCATCATATATCAGGGCACCATTGCCAGCCTCCATACAGGACAACACCCCGTTGTCGGATAAATTATAAAGCAAACCATCCTTCACCAGAAAAGATGGAGTCTTGGCAATACTCCGGCTGGACTTCCACACAATAGCTCCCTCCCCCAAATCCCCAGTGCCTTCCGGATTGATGGCCAATAACGAGGGCCGGTCATACCCCGTGCTTAAAAAAATCAGCCCGCCTTCATGTATCGGCCTGGGAACCACTGAATATCCATCATATCGAACCTTCCAAATCTCATCTCCGGATAATGGGTCATAGCCTGCCACCATGTTGCTGCCAGGCAATACCACCTGGCGCCGACCACCTATCTCCGTCACCAAACCTGTGCAGAAGGAAAACGTTTTGCTCGCCGTGACCGTCCGCGGCGTCTTCCATTCCACGGCCCCAGTCTCAGCATCCAAAGCCACCACAAATGGATCGGCAGCCCCATCGCAACTGAATATCAATCGCCCATCAACATATACCGGACTGCCCCCATTCCCATGCACCGATGCATAACTCAATTCGCTGGTTTTCCATAAAATGGATCCATCCTCCATCGATAAACAGGCTGTTCCTGAATGTCCGAAATGCACAACAACCCTCTCCCCGTCCAGGATCAATGGCGTCGGACTCGCATGGCTGTTTTTACGATGAATCCTCGAACCCTCAGCATCCTGATCAAATATCCCGCGCTGCCAGAGCAACTCCCCACTCGATTCCTGATAGGCCATCCCCACCAGCCGATATCCATCCCCATCC
>JAJOIW010000052.1 GCA_021209225.1 Verrucomicrobiota bacterium | reverse complement strand
TCTGGAATACCTCGATCGCATCCTGCCCGGCATGGACCTGGAAATAGCTAAACTAGCCCAGCGGATCCTTCAGAGTCAGGGTCTGGAATTCCGGCTCGGCACCAAGGTTGTTGGCGCCCGGGTTCAGAATAACCGGTGCCTTGTGGAGATCGCTGGTGCTGATTCCATTCAATGCGATCGGGTGCTTGTCGCTGTCGGTAGAATCCCATTCACTCATGGCCTGGGCCTGGAACAACTGGGAATCCGCACCGAGCGGGGCCGGATTCTTGTCGACTCGAAGTATGAGACGAACGTTCCCGGGATATTCGCTATTGGCGATGTCATTCCCGGGCCCATGTTGGCGCATAAGGCAGAAGAGGACGGCGTTGCGTGTGCTGAAATGATGGCCACCGGTCATGGGCATGTCGACTACTCCCTTGTTCCCGCCATCGTCTACACCAGCCCGGAAGTCGCCAGCGTTGGAAAAACCCAGGAACAACTCGAGGAAGCAGGCATTCCATTCAAAAAAGGAATGTTCCCCTTTGCCGCCAACGGGAGAGCACTGGCCGGGGGCCACTCCGAAGGACGGGTCAAAATCCTGGCTCACGCCGAAACCGATCGTGTGCTCGGTGTCCACATAGTCGGCCACAATGCCGGTGAAATTATTGCGGAAGCTACGGCGGCCATGACCTTCTCCGCCAGCAGTGAGGACATCGCCCGCACATGCCATGCGCATCCCACATTAGCTGAAACCTTGAAAGAAGCCGCCATGGCTGTTGATAAGCGCTCTATCCACAGTTGATTGCAGTTCCTTTCCGTATTTCCCTGCTTCATACCGCCACAATTCCCGGACATAACGGCTCATGACCTCCATCCGCAGAGCATCCCTCGTTGATCGGGATAAAATCCGCGAGGTGCATCTGAATGCCTTCGCCCCTGAGGAGGCTTCGAATATTGCGGAACTCGCCACAAACTTGTTAATGGAGCCATCTCAGCCTGGAACCTTCTCCTGGGTCGCCGAAATCGATGGTTCAGTGGTTGGTCATATCGCCTTCAGCCCGGTATTTTCAGATGCCTGGATCACCTGCATTGGCTATATTCTCGCCCCCCTCGGTGTGAAACCAGATTTCCAGAACCGGCATATTGGATCCGACCTCATCACAGCAGGGATTCAGCACCTGTCCCAGATGGGAATCCACGTCCTCCTCGTTTATGGAGATCCCAATTTCTACGGCCGTTTTGGATTTCACCCACATTCCGCCACTCATCTCCTTCCACCTTACCCCTTGAAATACCCATCCGGTTGGCTGGCCAGAAACCTTCATCCGCATATCGAAGCGCAAATACCCATCCAATTGTCCTGCCTCCAGCCCCTATGCCATCCGGATTTCTGGTGAATCCACCACGCACCACCAATTGTTTCCTTCACCGCAGCACATCGCCAGCATCCCCGGTCTCACACACAAAGCCATACTGGCAGACCGCCAGCTTCGTGCCGGGTTTTGTCCCGCTGCAGTTGGTCTTCATGCGGCAGTCTGACGTTATTTTGTCGCGTGCCGGATCCTTTATTGCAATCCAGGTGGGGATCACTTATGGTGTGTTGATTAGTGCTTATGAATGACTTTAATTTAATTGCTATGCTGGGGCCGTGGGAGATTATCGGCCTTCTGGCGATTGCCCTATTGCTGTTTGGTTCCAAGAAGCTGCCTGAGTTGGCGCGTGGGCTTGGGACCGGGTTGCGGGAATTCAAGAAAGCGACGTCGGATGTGTCGAATGATCTTCAGCGGGCGATTGAGGAGGATCCGAAATCTCCTGGGCGTCCTGCTCCGCCGACACCACGCACCTATCCTGAGTCACCCAAGGCAAAACCCACTGGCGACGAAAGCAGGGAGAGTTAATCAGCGGACCGCTTTCCGAGTTTATACTCACAAGATGATATGAATTGCCGGTGAAAGACCCTGCTGACGAATCTCTGGTGCCCCGGCATCCAGGTCCTGAGCCAGATCCTTATGAAGATGAGGAAGGTGGTCCGGTGAAGCCATTTCTCGAACATCTCGAGGATTTGCGCTGGCTGCTGGTGCGGTGCCTGATCACCTTTGTCGTGGCTTTTGCGTTGTGTCTTTGCTTTGCGCCTCAACTGATGAGCATACTCCAGGCTCCGTTGGACAAGGCGGCGCAAGGTAAGATCACCCTCGCCATACTGGAGGTGACAGGGTCGTTCACAATCGCTCTTCAAATAGGCATCTGGGGCGGATTATGCATCGCTTTTCCTTTCCTGCTTTATTTCGTTGGGGACTATATCGTGCCAGCCTTGAGAAAAGTTGAAAAAAAAAATACCTTGGTATTGCCTTTGCATCCGGCACCATCCTCTTCGCTCTTGGTGGCCTGATGGCGTATTATTGGGTCGCTCCTATTTCAATAAAAGCCTTCATCGGTCTCGGGGAATGGCTCAAGTCTCCGCCCGCGGTTTGGACCGCTGAAAGCTATTATGGTTTTGTTCCCAAATTGGTTCTCGGAATGGGATTGGCATTTGAATTGCCCATCGTGATTCTGACACTGGTCAAACTGAACATCATCTCCGCCGAGTTTCTGGTCAATGGTCGGCGTTATATGATCATGGCCAATCTCATCCTCAGCGCATTCATCACTCCGCAGGATGTTATTTCGACCATCATGCTGGCAGCCCCTCTTCAGATCCTGTTTGAAATCTGCATCCTTATCGCGCGCCACTGGGATAAGCAGGAAAAACGCAAACTGCGCGATTTGGGATTTGATGTCTGATGCCAAACTCTCCCAAAATACGCTCCATCAAATCCTTAACTTTTTTTCATAGTTTTTGAGATTCCCCTTTACAAAGGGATTCTCATCCAACATATTCCCTCAAGACTCAGTTCGGTTATGCGAAAGACTCTCTTCATTTTGTCTACAGTTGTGGTCACCATCCTCCTCACAAGTGGATGTGCTGGGCCTGAAAAGAAACTTGGCCGTGGTATCCGGAATTCTCTGGAATTCACCCGGATGGGTGAGATGCGTCGTTCGATTGAGCAAACCGCTCTTTGGGAAGGTCAGGATCACGCCTATACCACCGGGATCATCCGCGGCATCAACCGCTCAGTGGCACGCACGGCATATGGGATTTTTGAGGTTGTCACCTTTCCTCTGCCCACCAACCCGGAAGGAAACTATGACGCCGCATTTGTGCCTCAAGCTCCTCTTTACCCCGATCCATCCCTGGCGACTCTTAACGACAATGGCTATGGTGGATTGGTGATTCCTGAAGATCCGGTTTACCCGGACGTTCACAAGGGTATGCGTAAAGCCAGCGCTGTCACCGAAACGGATACCACCATTGGTTTTGATGGCGGCGATATTGCCCCCATGTTCTTTGGAAGCCGGTTCCGCGTTTTCGAATAAGGACTCCCCTTCAGAAATGACCATCGTCCACCCGCATTGGCGGGTTTTTTATTTTATCGAATTATTGATTCCAATTCCGTTCACCGACAACTGACGCATTCACATCCATGCCATCTGCCCAGGTCATGCAGTTTTTCAGTCCATGCAAGGTCAATCTGTACCTGAATGTCCTGCGCAGGAGAGAGGATGGATTTCATGACTTGGAGACGGTTTTTCTGCGGGTGGGCGTGTGCGATATTCTTGAGGTGGAAACAGGAAGAAAAGGGTTTTCATTCTCCTGTTCTGATCCGAGGTTGCCGACGGATAGTGGGAATCTGGTTGTTCGAGCGGGCGAGCTGTTTTTCATGCGGACGGGTATTTCAGCCGATCTTCACGTGCATCTGCGGAAGAATCTGCCATCCGAAGCTGGCTTAGGTGGTGGGAGTGCGAATGCCGCCACTATGCTTCAGGCCCTGAATTCACTGAACGGTAATCCGTTGGATTTTGAGGCCATGCATTCCATGGCGTCCTCTCTGGGAAGCGATGTGCCATTTTTTCTCATGGGAAACCAGGCATTGGGAACCGGGCGGGGGGGAAGTATTGGTCAATCAGCCGGACTTCCATGCTTTGAATGGTGCCTGGATGGTGATTGCTAAGCCTGAGTTCGGGGTGCCGACAGGCTGGGCATTTCAATCATTGAAGCAGTTTGGCGACCAGGCACGGCGCCCGGAAGGGGGGAGCGCTGGCCCTGTCTCAACGATTGGCGGATCCCGATTATTCCCCGACTCAGCAGGACTTCTTCAATTCCTTTGAATGTCCGGTTTTTCGCAAGTTTCCGTTATTGGAGATTCTGCGGGACACCTTTCGGGATGGGGGAGCGTTTTGCACTTTACTTTCGGGCAGTGGGAGTGCTGTCTTTGGTATTTTCCCGGGAAGATCCGCGGCTGAATCGGCACTGGAAAAGGTGTGTTCAGCAGCCGGTCCATCACTGTGGTCTGCCTGTGTGCCACTGGGATAGTGCAAGCCCGGCTTGCCATCGCTTCCGCTCTCGGCTATTCTTCCGCATCCGATCAATCGGAATCATCACAATTCAAAATACTTCGATGTCAGATTCATATATTCAGCAACTTTTTGCCGGGCGCATTGGTGGGAATCAGTTCGGAAAGTCGACGGCTATCTATAAATTTGAAAAGATCAAGAGGGCGAAACGGGCTGCACTCCAGGCGAATCCAGGGGCACAGATCATTGACATGGGAGTCGGGGAACCCGATGAGATGGCTTTTCCGGAAGTCGTCGAGCAATTGCATATAGCCGCATTGGAACCCAACAACCGGGGATACGCTGACAATGGGGATGATGTTTTAAAGAAGTCTGCGGCCCGGTATATGCACCAGGTTTTTGGGGTTCCGGGCATAGATCCAACCACCCAGGTGCTGCATTCCATTGGAAGCAAGGCGGCACTTTCCATTTTGCCCGCGGTATTCATCAATCCAGGTGACGTCGTGCTGATGACCACTCCCGGCTATCCGGTTTTCGGAACCCATGCCAGGTATTATGGGGGGGAAGTCTACAATCTTCCCATTCATGCCGGGAATCAGTTTCTGCCGGATCTGGACTCCATTCCCGGGGTGGTCCTGAAAAGAGCGAGGGTTCTGGTCATCAATTATCCCAACAACCCAACCGGCGCCAGTGCCACGAGGTCGTTTTTTGAGAAGGTGGTGGCGTTTGCCCAGGCCAATAAAATTGTGGTCATTCATGACGCTGCCTATGCAGCCCTGATATTTGATGGGGCGCCGCTGAGTTTTCTGAGCGTTCCCGGGGCAATGGAGGTCGGGATTGAGCTGCACTCGACCAGCAAAACATTCAATATGACCGGCTGGCGATGTGGATTTGTCGTGGGAAATGAACTCATCATCAAAGCTTATGGGGCTGTCAAAGATAATACCGATTCCGGTCAATTCCTGGCCATCCAGCATGCTTCGGCCTATTGCTTTGACCATCCTGAAATCACTCAGGCCATCTCAAAAAAAATATGCGAGGAGAATGGACCTTCTTGTGGATGTGCTCAATTCAGCCGGCTTCCAGGCAAAGAAGCCAGCCGGGTCCTTTTTCCTCTATGTGAGAGCCCCAAAAGCCGTGGTGAATGCGGCTGGTCAGCGTATTGAATTCTCCTCGGCGGAAGACGTTTCCCAGTGGCTGATCACGGATCGATTTATTTCCACTGTTCCCTGGGACGATGCGGGACAATTCGTCCGCTTCTCCGTGACCTTTCAGGCCCCAGGTGGCATCGAGGCGGAAAAATCCATTATTGCGGAAATTCATCGACGTCTCAGCGAAGTCACATTCGAATTCTGAGAAAGATTGGCCTTGTATTCGGAGGTATTCATTTCATAAGTGATAAGTATGTCGGATATTTTAAAAAATTGCACTTGCCACCACCTCAAAAAAGGCTAGTTTAGCAGGCCAAACGAATTTGGAAGGAACAATAATTTATGGCTGAATTCGAAAACAGACAGCAGGAAAACGTCCCAGGAAGATACTACGTGGACGATCAGTGTATCGATTGTGATCTATGTCGGGAAACCGCACCGTCGAACTTCACCCGTGAAGATGATGGTGGTTACAGCTACCTTTATAAACAGCCTGAAACTCCAGAAGAGGAAGAACAGTGTAAGGAAGCCATGGAAGGCTGCCCCGTCGAGGCAATTGGCAACGACGGAGAATAATCCGTTCTCATCCGCATTCACGGACCCCACCTCCATTCAAAAATTTCTATGGACCGGCTTTATTGAAGCGGGTCCATTTTTTTATCGCTTATTTTGAGCTCGGGGAATGTGGGGTCTCAGGCTTGAATTGAGGGTGGGGGGAGGCTTTCTGGTTGCCTTGGCCCAGACGAGGCGATTCAAAGAGCCGTTCTGCCACGCAAACGTCTCAACCGAAGCTCATCCTGACGATGAGGCGTCTCTGTGGCGAACCATCAGGAGGATTGATTGGGATTCTGGATGCGTTCCAGAATTTTGAAGCCCAATCCCAGTCCCATACCCAGAATCGGGAAGATGCACCACACGAACCGGGACGTGGCGAGGTTGAGGAGAAAGAGAAACAGGCTGATCATCACGAATCGGCCGCCATGGTGCATGAGGAACAGCTTAAACTCCTCGCGCCTGGATTGTTGGCTGGCGGATCGCGATGATTTTTGTGCGTGTTGAGCCAGCACCTGATCGAGGGCACGGCGGTCAATTCCCAATCTGTCGGCCACATCCATCAGGTCGGATCGGGTATAGTAATCCGACGATTCCGCCGCCAGGGCATCACGGATGATGGATTCAACTTCCTCCTTAGAAAAGCGCTCGCCTGGCTCGTGGGTTTGTGCCTCTGAGTATGGTCTTTTCATGGGTGGCATCATACCCTGGATGAGGTCCCTTCCAGCAATTATAAATTGGACTTAACTTTAGTAACCGGTGTTTGGGATGCTCAGTCGAAATTCTGCCGTGGGTGATTCTCCAGGTATTCCTCGATCTCGTTCATGAAATCCTCCCCGAAGTCTTCGAGTTTTTTCTCACCCACTCCTGGAATCTGCAGAAATTCGTCTGGCGAGGCGGGGTAATCACGTGCCATATGACGCAAGGCCACATCAGAAAAAATAATATATGCCGGGACATCCAGGTCATCGGCCAGGTTTTTGCGCAGGTCCCGCAGTCGTTGGAATAATTTCTCGTCGCAGTCGATGTGGCCCTTGGAATCGCGGGGAACCCGTGGGGCGGCGGCTTGAGTTGGCTTGGTCAATTCCAACTGGACCTCCCTGGATTTGAGAAAGGCCAGGCCATCGGATGTGAG
>JAJOIW010000164.1 GCA_021209225.1 Verrucomicrobiota bacterium | reverse complement strand
GGATGACCATAGAAGTGACCCTTCTGGATATGGTAAATCGGGGACGTGCCCCTCCAGTCTCCCTGGTTATCCGTCACCCACAAGGTGTCATCCTGGCGCATGGCTATGCCATTGTTGGCTCGAAATCCACTGGCCCATGGTATCAGTGATCCGTCTGGAGTGATTTTGACCACCCATCCCCGGTACTCACTGCGGAAAAGTTGCGTCCCCGGCGTCCGATGGGGCTGTATGCTCCGCGGGTATGGAAAAAGACCGGGCCGTTATGTGAGGCTGTTCCGATGGCCAGGAACCAGTTGCCGCGCCCGTCCGGAATGGGTCCACCCGTCGTCTCATGGTAATTTCCACTTAATCCGAATGCCGTGGAGACTGTCTCATAACTATCGGCTTTCTTATCGCCATCGGTATCCGAGATGCGAGTCAGTTCGGCCATCTGAGGAATGAGCACGGTCTGATCATCCTCCAGTAAGATCCCCATCGGATTGTGCAGGGACATATCGGAAAACACCTCCCAACGGAACGCATCCGGATCGCCGGATGGGGTGCCCAGTAAGATCCCATGGCGTCTCAGGACAACATACAATTCACCCCGGGAATTAAAGGCTAGTCCTCCAATCTCCGGCGCCACATCCGCCGGCAATAAGATGTCCTCCACAGAATAATATTCCGATGGCATCGCCTGCAGATCCCAAGCGGATAGCCATCCCAATACTCCGAGAATGCCAATCAGCAGCTTCGGCGAAATACAGGATCTGTCTCTGCTTTGAGCCATGGATGGATGGGAATTGCCTGATTCACCACGGGTGAAAATTTTCATATTCTGAGTCATGTGCATGAGGAGATGGATGTGTGGGAGGGAGGGAACGGACTATGTTTATTTTTTAATATGTATGACGAAACGGGCCTGGACGGAGGATGCTGGTGGAACCAGAAGGGTTGCAGCAAACCGGTCCACCACTTCATCATTCAAGGAATAAACCTGGTCAGCCAGGTCCCTGGGCAGGTTCAATGTCAGAGATTCTTCCGCAGATGTGTCGAATTGATAATCCAGGACAAACTGGGACTCGTTGAGAATGCTGTAACTCTCGGATACGGAGGATTGACCGCATTGGTAGGTGAAAACCGGGATGTTGTCGCGGTAGCTGATGCGTTTGAATCGGGGTTTGGGCCATTGATTGTTGATCTGGATGGGATGCCTGCCGGAAGCTGAAAACAGGATATTGCCGATCAATCGGGGGACGTAATCAAAGCTTTTTCTCCCGCCCCCCGGGCCGCGCCCCCAATAGGCCTCCATATCCAGAAAGCCCTGATGCCAGGTGTAGAGCAGCCGGCATTCTGTTGTATCAAAGCAGAGGGAGAAAGTATGGCCGAAGTTCACTCCCACAGCGGCAGGAATGCCGGGAATTGGCGGGACGGTTCCGGGCACATCCCCGCCTGTATCCGGTGAATATCTCTGTGCCACTTGCCCTTTGCCATGATGGGGAAAGACCTCATCCCCAAGTCCTGGATCCGGCATGAAGGTCCGGATGACAAATGGCCGGGATGGCGACCCTTCCGGTTTGTTGGTGTAGGTCACATGAGCCAGGTTATTGCGGATCTCAGTCTGATCGGCTTTCTGCCGGACCGGAGCTGACAATCCACCGCCAACCGGTTTGACCACCATCACGCCACGCATAATAATTCCGTGGCCAGGGAAGGTGCAGACGTAGGGATATTCACCCAGCTCAGATGGGGCAGAAAATTTCAATGCGATGGATTGGCCGGGCTCGACCAATGGGATGGATCTCAATACCTGGGGGGATTCCGGGATGAATTGCCTGGCGAATCCATCGGATCCCAATGCCATCGCCTCATGGACGACTGTGTCAACCGATCCTGGCCGGGCCAGGAGCCAGTTGTGTTGCATCAGGCCATTGTTCCCGAATACCACCTCCAGGTTCTCGCCGGCATAAACCTCAAATCGGCTGATGTCATAGCGCAATGCCCCGGGAATAACCCCGATTTGAATGGTCCTGGCTTCCTGCGCTCCGGTGTGAATGAATCCGAATGCATTGAATGCCAACACGATTCCGAATATTCCTGAGCAGTGACGAACTCGGTGTTGGATTTCCGGCAGTGATGTCATAAGATTCATAGTGACAAGAAGCAAATTTCCAGTGCGAGAAAAAAATAGGTTAAAAAATTGATGATGAGTAGACGAACTTCATTTCTGGTGATGTGCATGGGATATCTTCCTGTGGTGGCCGCCCTGTTCTGGTTGAGTGGCGGGATGAGGTGTTATGGGAAGGAGATTATATTTGATTTTCTGTCCACCCCGGCCGGCACGGTTCCGGGAGGGTGGCGCATGGAGAATGGGGGGTATAGTGCGACTCCCGGCCATTGGGAGGTTGTGATCGATCAGGTGCCATCCCTGTCCGGGTCAGCCATCGCCGATTTGAATTTTCAGAAGTTTGTTCAGGCTCCGGTATTGGCCCAGACCGCCCGGGTGACTGAAAATGAACATTTCCCCATGCTGCTCTACCGCGACGGGCTGTGCCGGGATTTCACCTTCACTTTGAAATTCAAACTGGTGGCTGGCAATGTCGATCAGATGGCAGGCATTGTCTTCCGCTACATTGATTCCAAAAATTATTATGTCATCAGAGCCTCGGGCAAGGATGGGACACTGCGGTTTTATAAGTATTTCACCGGTTTGAGAGGGGACCCCATTGGTCCGAAGGTGACTATTCCCGGCGGGGTATGGGTCGATCTCAAAGTCAAAGCGGAAGGTCCGGTATTTCAGGCATGGATCAATGATATTCAAGTGTTTGACAAACCGGTGGAGGACCATTCCTTTGATAAGGGCCTGGTGGGGCTTTGGACAAAATCCGATTCGGTGAGCCATTTTGCCAGTCTCAAGTTGGATTTCCGCCCATTGGAATCCATGGCCGAGCAGCTGATCGGGATCACCCGGTCCAAGTTTCCCGATCTGGAGGAGGTCACTCTTTATGCCAGACGCACACCGGATGATCCCATACAAGTGGTTGCCTCATCCCAGTCCCATACCATAGGTCTCGGGGCGACCGATATTGAAAAGGATGTCATCGAGAACAAGCATACCTACCGGAGCCGCAACACCTCCCGGGTTATGACGGTCACAGTTCCCCTGGAGGACAGAAATGGGGATGCCATCGCCGCCGTCAGAATTGTCTATAAGGGCTTTCGTGGGGAAAGTGAAACCACCTCACTCCTCAAGGGTTTTCGAGTGGCCCGATACATGTCAGAGAATATGGGAACCGCCAGTCTGTTTGATCGATGAGATTTCCGGATTTCAATTCCCGAATTCTCTTCATCTGGTGGATGGATTTATGTTAGTTGTCTTGTGCTTGTAATGACTTGTGGAGTGGGGCTGGATGCTGGTCCATTCCGCGGGGAAGGAGAGTGGTTTTAAATATTATAAAAAGAATTCATGACAGATCCTCGATTTAAGAATCTGGCGAAGTTGCTGGTTGAATATTCGACCCGCCTGGAGAAGGGCGACCATGTGTTATTATTTCTATCCGACATACCGGAGGAGATGGGGATTGAACTGATACGCGCCGTCCGGGCAGTTGGGCCCACCCGCCATGTGGATGTGCGGCAGGGACGCATCAACCGCGAACTGATGATGCACACAGATGAGGATCATGCCACCACCTGGAAAGACTGGGAAATGGCGCGCATGAAAAAAATGCAGGCATTCATTGCTCTTCGGGGGGCTCTCAACACCAGTGAAACCTCAGATGTTCCCGGCAGTTCCATGCAGACCTACTCGAAGATCATGCGCCCAGTCCAGAACTACCGCGTGAATAAAACCCGATGGGTTGTCCTGCGCTGGCCCACTCCAAGTATGGCCCAGGCCGCCAATATGAGCACCGAAGCATTCGAGGACTTCTTTTTCAAAGTCTGCACCATGGACTATGCGAAACTGCAACTGGCGATGAAGCCATTGCAGAAGCGCATGCAGGCGGCGGATCAGGTGCACATCACCGGACCGGGCACAGATCTTCGTTTCAGTATCAAAGATATCAATGCCATCATGTGTTCCGGTGACCGCAATATCCCCGACGGAGAAGTCTTCTCCTGCCCGGTCAAAAAATTCCGTCCAAGGCACCATCCAGTTCAATACCCCAACCATCTATGCCGGGTCGCGGTTTGAAAATGTCGCTCTGGAATTCAAAGATGGCAAAATCATCAAAGCGACATCCAGTCAGACGGAGAAGTTGAATCAGATTCTCGACACGGACAAGGGTGCCCGGTATATCGGCGAATTTTCTTTGGGAACGAATCCGCATATTCTCAACCCGATGTGCGATATCCTGTTTGATGAAAAGATCACAGGGTCCTTCCATTTCACGCCCGGGCAAGCCTATGAGGATGCGGATAATGGAAACAGATCGGCTGTCCATTGGGATATGGTCTGTATCCAAAGACCGGAGTATGGCGGTGGGGAAGTCTATTTTGATGGCGAATTAATCCGCAAGGATGGGAAGTTCATCCCCAAGGATCTGGTTAAATTGAACCCGGAAAATCTGACATAACTCAGATCACGCGCCAGGTGAATCCGGCCTGGGGGACTCATTGTCGAATGAACTGGAGGATGTATTCGGCGACAATCTGAGTGGTCTCGGGTGATCTGAGGTCTCCGGCCAGAATGTGATGCGCCGGGTCGGTATCCAGCAGCAGCCCGGTCCATTGTTTTGGTTGGGATCCAAGCTGGCTGAACAGGCTCCGCGTGCGCTGGTGATTCACAATCTTATCCTCGGGATTGAGCAGGACCAGGCAGGGAGTCCGGATCTGAGCCAGGTTGAGATTTCCGGCAGCCCGTGCGGCAGCCATGACCGGACCCAAGGCTTCAGTCGGGTAGGGGGAGGTCCAATACTGACTGTCCTCCGGATTCTGGAACTCCCATTCCTGGAATTTACCGGCGATCAGTTTGGCCAGATGGATTCCCCATGGCCACAGAATGATCCCCGCTCGTGGGTCCGCGGGCTGGAAGTGAGGTGACAGAAGTATGAGTGAGTGAATATCGCCCGCAACGGCTCCATCCAGTGCAATCAGGCTCAGAGTCGCCCCATTGGAGCATCCGATGACGACGACTTTCTCGCCTAAAATCCCCCCGATGGCCATGGCTTCGCGGGCGCTCTCCACCCATTGCTGCAATGTGATATTCCTGAGTTCGTCTGGCGGTTGGCCATGGCCTGGAAACCGGTGCCTGTAGACATTCGCCCCCAAGGATTGTGCGACTCGTTCAGTCAGGGGGTACGTTTCCCGCCAGGTTGCTGTGAATCCATGCAGGTAGACCAGGGCCCATTCGGATTTCGCACCCATCTCGTCCGCCCACAGGATATTTTTTTCCGCTATCGGGGAGACATTTCCCAGCCGCGCTTCCTGAGCCTGCAACCATGCCTCAATATGTTCAACTCCGGGAAGACCGGGGGCGGAACCAGGTGGCGGGGCATAATCCGTGTCGACCCGGGGGCCACACAAAAAAAGAATCCCCATCGAGATGAGGAGGGCACTATGGATTTTCCACCAGGATGGAGATCGTCGTTTCATGGAGGATTGGCCATGCCGATCACATTATCCATCGACCGGGGATTCAACTATTCGTTGCTTGGGTAAGTGGGATAATTCTCGAAGGGTTGGCGTTGCTTATTGTGTGATGCCGGGGGAACGTAATCCTCGTTGAGAATCGAGTTCTGGCGTTTGCCGGACTTGGATTTTTCTTTCTGGAAGCGGGAGCGAGCCGGTCGCGGGATTCCTGGATTTCGATTTGTGCCTGCTGGGTGGCGATGAGTTTATCGATTTCGTTGGTGGCGACATCGCGGGCGATTTCCGGTGTGGGCATGACTTTGGGGCGAATGAGAACGATCAGTTCGACCTGGTTTTCGGTTTCGGTTTTTGACTTGAAGAGGTTCCCCATGATCGGGATGTCTTTGAGGACCGGGACTCCCGAGTGGGAGATATTTTTATTTGTGGTGATCATTCCACCGAGGATGATGGTTTGCCCGTCCTGGACCGCGACAGATGCCTGGGCGGTTCTTTCAGCTACGACCGGGACACGGTTGCCGTCAATGGTTTCAAAACCATTGAGATCTTTGACGATTTGTTCGATTTCAAGCACAACCAATCCCTCCTGGTTGATCAGGGGGAGAACGTGGAGCTCAACCGAGATTTCCTGATAATTGATCTGGGAACTCGTGCCTATGGCTGAATTTCCGAAAAAGGTGCTGCCGACAAATGGCCTTCTCTCACCCACCACGATGGAGGCTTCCCGGGCGTGGAATGTCTGAATGCGCGGGCGCTGCAGCACGGTGGCCTTGCGGTCTGAGGAGAGAGCGCGGACAGCCACGTTGATGTCGCTGCCCAATTGGGAGAAGTAACTGAATCCGCTGGGCAACCCCGGGATGCCGGTTGAATTGCCGCTGAATTGTCCGGGGTTGAGGAAGGTGTCACTGAGGCCAGGGTCGGTGATGGAACCCCCGGTACCCTTGGGATTGCGATTGACGATGCTGACACCCAGGTCCTCATTTTCTCCGATGGAGACCTCCATGACCACCGCTTCAATCAGGACCTGTGCCTGCACCACATCCAGTTTGGTGATGATGTCTTTGATCAGCTGCATGTCTCTCTCATTGGCGAATACAAGAATCGAGTTGGTCCGTTCGTCGGGAATGATCCGGGTATCTCCAAGTATCTGGAAGTCACCGGCGGCCGCCCGATTGACTATATTCGCCAGCCGATTCTGAAAAGCATTGCGGTTCTGTGATGCCGCGGGTGTGTTGGGTTGTTGCTGCTGCTGTTGCTGCTGCTGGTTTTGCTGGTTTTGTTGTTGTTGATTCTGCTGTTGCTGATTTTGTTGCAGCTCTTGTTGCACGCGCTTTAGCTCATTGGTATTGCGGCGTGCTTCCTGAGGTGTCATCTGCTGATTATCTTCGCGTTTTTGCTGCAGATTTTTTTGTATGTCTTCAACGCGCTGTTGCAGGGAATTCAGTTTTTGCTGTTCCTGCCGCTTTTGCTCTTCCTGCTGTCTTTGCTGCTCTTCTGTTTGCGGATTGGCGCCTTGTTCGTTTTCTTCGCTGTTTTCTTCCTGAGAATTTTTGCTGCGCTCCTGCTTTTTTTGATCGATCTTGTCGTGAAGAGCTTGTGCATAATCTTCCAGTTGCTTCTGGATTTTTTCATGTCCTCAGGGTCTTTCAGTTGATCCTGCGTCTTATCCATCAACTTCTGCTGATCCTGGATCATCTTATC
>JAJOIW010000229.1 GCA_021209225.1 Verrucomicrobiota bacterium | reverse complement strand
CGCCCTGTGGCAGCCGATATGGATTTCAATGGAGTGGTCAAAACCGTCAGCCCGGAAACCGCTGGAGTCACACCCGCTGAACCTGAGGCCGTGCTCTCCGGACTCTCCCTCTCCCTCGAAAAACTCATCCGCGATGTCGTCGAATCCACCATCCAGAACCTCGGTCTGGAAAACCCGGATCAGGAAGTCCACGGCCTGGCTGGAAAATGGCTGAATGGGTCCCTGCTTCTCAAACCTGCGGACCCTACCTTGCAATCCAAGGACATACCCATCGAAACCTTCTTCCACAAAATTGTGATGCTCAGAAACAATCTTCGTGTCCTCGAGCAGAAAATCAACGCCCACACTGGACTCAATGACGCCGATAAAGTGGAACTCCAGCAATACATCTCCCGCTCCTATGGATCCCTCACCTCGTTCAATATCCTCTTCAAATCAAAGGAGGATCAATTCTCCAGCCGCTAGGAAATCCGGCCACAGGCAATATGGATTCAGCCATCCATCGCCAGCTTCCTTCACATATTCCACAATCTCCCCTATTTTCGTCTCCACGCAATCAACTCCAAGGCATGTCCACCGGGGTCCATTGCATGAAATGTCTGCCAAATCATAGCTTTAAACCGCAGGCCGGTTCATTTTCGGGAATTTCCTGATCCCTGAAACAGGATATGCCTGACTCACTAAATTCCCAAAAAGACCAATATACAGGATGGAATTGGGTGACAGTCGTTAATCCTCTTTGCCATCCTCTGGCAGCCTCCTCTCAACCGACGACTGCTCACCTTTTTTTATAAATTTATACTTGCAGGAATCTCCCCTTTTGGACATATTGAAGGTGGCTCGGGTGCCTAAATTCTTCCTCAAAAGGGTTTCCCCAACCCACCTCCTTGGCGACATACTTGGTGCTCGAGCCACTTTTTTTTCTTTTTTTATCTTCGGTAATCCTCTGATACGATCCCCTCTCAAAACGTTTTCAGTGTCTCGTTATTGTTGCAATCGTGTGAATTGATTGGGTTGGGAAAATATTTTTTATAGCTGAGTGATTGCTGCTATGGTGTTGGGGACGATGAGAGTATTGAGCAGTTACACGGACCCGACATTTTCAGCGAGGAAGCGGTCAACCGGAGAGATATTGAGGAGAGTTGGCCGCTACTTACTCAAATACCCCTGGCTCACCTTGGGGACTATGGCCAGCGCCATACTGGGGCAGGTTTTTGCCCTGGCTTTTCCCAAGTTGACCCAGCACATCATAGACGAGGTCATAGCTAAAAACCGCATCGACCAGATGTGGCCATTTATTGGCTGGATAGCGGGTGCTTTCCTTTTAAGTGCTGTTTTCAACAGCCTCCGCATCCGCATCAATAACCACCTCGAACAGAATGTGGTTTTCGATTTGAGAAGGGATGTTTACGCCAAGCTGCAGAGGCTTCCGGTTTCCTATTTCGATCAGCGTTCATCGGGCGACCTGATGACGCGCGTGATTGAGGATGTCAACAACGTGGAACGGGTTCTCATTGATGGAACTGAACAGGGTGTCGTCGCCCTATTGAGTATTCTGGGAGCTTTTGGATTCATGGTGGCTCTCCACCCACCACTGGCCTTTATGGCGCTGGTTCCCATGCCCTTTCTGGTTGCCGGTGCTCTCTGGTATACCATGACAGCCCACTCCCGCTACCGGGCATTGCGGGAAGCCTCGAGTGCCATGAATGCCCTTCTGTTTGACAACCTGCAGGGCAATCGCCAGATCAAGGCATTCGGTCGAGAAAGCCACGAGGACCAGCGCTTCGCCGAGCGCGCCGAAGGCATGCGTGCCGGAAGTCTCAAGGTCATGACTGCCTGGGCAACCTACTCACCCGCCATGGATATGCTGGGATTCCTGGGGACAGTCTGTGTCCTGGGCTACGGAGGGGCTCAAGTCATCCAGGGACAACTGGCCATTGGCGAACTGGTCGGGTTTCTTTTATACCTCAACTTTTTTTACGAACCGATTCGTCGACTGCATGGATTGAATCAGTTGATGCAGGGGGCACGGGCAGCCGGCGAGCGGGTCTTTGATATTCTCGATCGGGAATCGGAACGGGCGGATGCAAAGGAAACCGTCCCACTTCCGCCTGCTCCGGTCCAAGGGCGGGTCGTCTTTGATCAGGTCTCATTCTCTTATGAAAACGGGAAGGAGATTCTGAAAAATATTGATCTTGAAGCCCCGCCCGGCACCACTGTCGCTCTGGTCGGGCCGACTGGAGCCGGCAAGTCCACCATCGTCAATTTGATACCGGCCTTTTATGAAGTGTCGTCGGGCCGCATTCTCATCGATGGAATCGACATCAGGACCATTCCGCTGACGGAACTGCGGCAGTTGATTTCAGTCGTTTCCCAGGAACCATTCCTGTTCAACGGAACTGTGCGTGAAAATATTCTCTACGGAAAGATCGAGGCAACTGAGGCGGAGTTGCTGGATGCGGCTGAAGCTGCCAACTGCATGGAATTTATCGCAAAGTTCCCCGATGGGATGGAGACGCGGGTTGGCGAACGCGGGGTGAAACTCAGTGTTGGCCAGAAACAGCGCATCAGCATTGCCAGAGCTCTCATCAAGGACGCCCCCATCCTGATCCTGGACGAGGCCACTTCCAGTGTCGATACTGCCACCGAGCGGCTGATTCAGGAGGCTCTTGATCGCCTGATGCGCGGCCGCACGTCGTTTGTCATCGCCCACCGACTCAGCACCATCGAAAAAGCGCACCAGATTCTTGTGATCCAGAATGGCCACATCCTCGAGAAAGGCAGGCACCACGAACTCCTCGCTCAGGATGGTCTCTATGCGCGATTGACCCGGATTCAGAATACCCGGACCCTGGAGGAGTTGGCATTTTCCCTGGATTGAGTTATTTCTTCTCCCGAAATATGAATGAAGTTGCACTTTCATCCGGCACCTCGCCGGATTCCCGTAATGGTCTATGGACCAAAAGTTTTGTCGCGAATTTACTTTCTTTTGTGGTCATGGTGATTGGGTATGTGCTTCCGGAGCCGTGGCGTGGGCCGGTATTAAGCATTGGTCTGTTTGCTTTTTCCGGGGCTATCACGAATTGGCTGGCTGTGCACATGCTTTTTGAAAAGGTGCCCGGGCTCTATGGATCCGGGGTCATTCCGTTGCGGTTCGAGGAATTCAAATCCGGCATCCTTCAATTGATGAAACAACAGTTTTTCAACCGCGAAAACCTGCAGCGATTCCTCGGGGAATCCACCGGCAAATCCAGCCAGCAAATCCCCTGGGAAGCCATATTGAACGATGTTAATTTCGACCCGGCCTTTGAAAGCCTGAAAGAAGCGGTCAAGGAATCTCCGTTTGGGGGCATGCTGAACATGTTTGGCGGCGACTCCGCACTGGAACCTTTGCGCGGTCCCTTCAGCCAGAAAATGAAAAGCTCCATCCGCACCATTGCCCAATCGGACAATTTTCAGAATTCTCTCAGAAAGCACCTCTCCACCGGCCTGTCCACCGAAGCCATACTCGAGCAGATCGATATTGTCATAAAGCAGAGACTCGACGAACTGACCCCGGACATGGTGAAAAACATCATTCAGGATATGATCCGTATCCATCTCGGCTGGCTCGTGGTTTGGGGCGGCGTTTTTGGTGGACTCATCGGACTCGCCGCGCATTTCATCCAATGATCCACTTAAATCCCCGGGATTAAAACCTGACTGATCAGACCAGCCGGCCTGAATCCCATGACTTCATTCTGGCCCGGATGACCCATTCTGGCATTTCCAGCCTGCCTCAACATCGGGCCGCAGCCTGAATCGCACAATTCACCGATGTGATGCTTATTCGCATCCCCGATGTCACAGACAGTTGGGAACATCTCCCCCCGGGAATAAAAATCGAATCCTTTGGAAATGCCCCATCGTCATCGTGGATTTACACTGATTGAGCTGCTGGTTGTGATAGCGATCATTGCCGTTCTGGCATCGATGCTCATGCCGGCATTGAGCAAAGCCAAAGGCAAAGCCCATCAGATTTACTGTGTCAACAATCTCAGGCAATTGGGAATGTCCGTCACCATGTACGTGGATGACAATCAGAATTTTTTCCCTCCCATGCAGGCCTCGAATCGCGGTATTGAGACCAGTTGGCGTCCCTATTTGTTTTCGTATGTGGCTAGGCAGGCGAAAGTCTACGATTGTCCAACCGAGCATAAGGATCGCTATCAGAATGGCAGGAGGGAGGTCGCGGGAAAACTGTTTGTGACCGGGGAGATTGGCATTCCCAGCGGCATCGGGGCCGTGAATGTGCATTGGCAGAAGGGTGGGGCGCAACCACCCTTCGGACGTCCCAAAGGTTATGAGGATAACCTGTGCCGGTCCACCATGGTGGAATCCTTCAGCCAACTCATCCTCATGGGGGATGGACACAGCGATTGGGGTGGCTGGCCAAATGACCGATGGTGGATCTGGAAAGAACTCGGAGCTGCTAACGGCCCAGGATTCAATCGGCTACTTCAAAATGATCCCGGAGCCTCCCGCCACAACCGGCGCAGCAATTATTCCTTTGCGGATGGCAGCGTCCAGAGTCTGGATCCCAACAGAATTCCCTGCAGCCGGGATAAATGCTGGTGGTCTGCTGCCATCGATCCACATTAATTTATGGCTATTCATCCAGTGCCTCGTTCCCGTCTCCAGATCATTCTCTCAATATGTGCCATACTGGGATCTGGTTGGATGCTTTATCGCCACTTTCAATCTCTGGAGCCTGAAGAGCCTCAATCCTACTTTTATGATCTGAGTGCCAAACAACTTTTCATTGCTCCCAAGTCGAGCGTTCCACCCATCCAGGGGATTGATGATGACAAAGCCGATGCTGTCCGGGCCGTGGTTGTGGCCCTCGACGGCAACTGCAACAACCCGCAGAGCCGCTCCATCGCCTACCTCGAAATGTTCTCCCCCGAACTCAAAAAGCAATTTGAATCATTCCGCTCAGCGGATGCGGATGCTCCTCCTCCCGCTTCAGGCCTGAGCCGCAGTCAGGCAAAAGCCCATCATTTTGTCCGGCGGCCTGACGAATCGGATTGGCACCCGATTGACTCTAAAATGGGAGTGGCTATCACCGAAGGATGGAATGCCCATGCTCATCCGGGCGCCACTGCTTCGGTCTGTATCCCGTAGCTGCATCCAATAATTTCTGATCATACCTGGACATATCCAACCACAACTCACCTGAATGAATCATCTATGAAAATTCTATACTGTGTAATGGCTCTGATGGTATCGGCAATGGAATCGCTCACCGCGCCCATCGAATTGCCTGACCCGATTATACTCTTCACATTCGACGATGTATCCGAGGGGGCACTTCCCGCAGGATGGACAGCGGAAAACTGGAGTTCCGGACCCGGAATTGAGGAGGAGAATTTCCAGCACCTTGGATCCCCGGTATTCAACGACTGGGTCATTGTCAATGGCACGCGATTCAATAACCCCATGGGTGTCTACTCCAATGCAGCATTGGATAATACAGATTATCAGCGGGTTCTTCAGAATCGCTCAGATAATATCGTCAATGGGGAAGTCATCTCCAGTCTGGCCCAGGGCAACATCCTATTTGCAAACTCGGGATACCACCAGGGTGGGGGATCACAGATTCTGTTCCTCGAAACATCGGACATCGACCTTTCGGGCCACTCGGATATTTTTATCTCTTTTCACAGTCTCTATGAGCAGAATCAGGACAGCAGTGGATCTCTGGAATACTCCGTGGATGGAGGTGACACATGGCTTCCCATCCTCTATATGCTCGATCAGGACGATATTGTCCGATCCTCCGAAACGGGTGAAATCGATGGACTGGAGACCATGGTCCTGGAACATGGTGACTGGGCATTCAGCTCGGATGGCAGTTTTGGTGGAAAATTCAGTGATTTTATCCGAGTGGATCCTTTTGATGTGGATCTGGCCCCATTCATCAGTGGCCGGGTGAATGACGATCCGGTGGAATCCAAGCGGGTGGAGTTGTTCCGGCTGCCTGCGGCGGACAACCAGCAGCGCGTCAAATTCCGGTTCTCCTTAACTGGCACCGACAGCTGGTATTGGGGAATTGATAACTTCGGTATCTATTCCATCCCGGAACTTCGACTTGTGAATTTATCCCCAGTGGACGGAGCCACTGGTGTGAGTCCGGACGGGGAATTTCTCGCCCTTATCGAGGAAGGATCCTCCGAGAGATTGGACCAGGCATCCATACAACTGCTGCTCGATGGAAATCCAGTCACTCCCACAATCGACCGGGAAGGAAATGTGGTGACCATTCGCCACAATCCCGAAGGTCTTTTTGCCCCCCGGTCGCAGCATAGCTTCCAGCTGACCTACGCGAGCCTGGCATCCGGTGCGGAACCAGTGGTACTGACCATCGGTTTCAGTGTTCTGGATTATCCGGTCCTGGCTGGTGCCACACTGCTGCACAAAGAGGACTTTGAATCCGTGACTCCTGGCCAGCTTCCCACTGGATGGTCTGTGGCGAACCACACCACTTCATTGATCCCGTTCTATGATCTTCAGGATTACTCCTCCGATGCCTTCCTCGATTGGGTCGTCATTGGCACTGAGGAACTCGATGGCATTGTCGCCATTGAGCCTGGTCTGAACCGGTTGAGATCGCAACCAGAGCATTTGTTTATCAATGATCAGAAAATCGACCAGCTGATTCAGGGTAACTTCATTGTCGCCATCTCCGGCTGGAGGACGGGAAACCAGATCCAGTATCTCTTCACCAGAGATTACGATCTCAGCTCCTCCGCGAATCCTGGTATCGTATTCCACAGTATTTATGAACAGAACCAGGACAGCATGGGGTCAGTTGAATACTCCATCGATGGTGGACTGACCTGGTTTCCATTAGTTTATATGCTGGATGCCCCGGACATCATTTCCGGCGATGCTGTCGGCACTTTCAATACCCGGCACGCCGACGTGGCGACTTATGTGGATGAGGAATCCGGAGAAACACTGGGTGGCACGTACGGGTCGTTCATTGGTGCGGAAGTCTCTCCTCAGCTCGCTGCCTTCATCAGCGCCCGGGTCAATGACAACCCTCTGGAGTCCAAACGCATCGAAATCTTCCGGCTGCCCCAGGCCGCCGGGCAATCCAAGGTCCGCCTGCGCTTCGCATACTCAGGGACGAACAGCTACTACTTCGGGATCGATGAATTGGCATTTTATGAATTGACTGGAGTTGAGCCGACCCGCCTGCTCACTCAATCCCCGCTGGATCAGGCGACTGGTGTCAGTCCGGAGGCCGCTCTCGCCATTGTGGTTCAGAATGGAACCGACACATCGCTGAACCTCTCCTCCATTCAGGTCC
>JAJOIW010000143.1 GCA_021209225.1 Verrucomicrobiota bacterium | reverse complement strand
GATCAACCGGTTTTGGCATGCGCGGCAGCAATTTCCCGACTTCATCCAGGGCATTCCGGGCCGCCTCGGCAGCCCTCTGATTCTCAGTCTCATCCAATCCATCCACCAGAATGACCAGAGCATAATTCTCAATGGCGGCATCGAGAATGGACCGGCGCAGGTCCGAGCTGATCAGCGACCGGACAGTTTTCATTGCCCATCCATCGAGGTCGCTGGTGCCGGACTCCATTTCCATTCCCAGGGACCGCCCATCCGGGGCGACCAGAATCAACGGCTTTCCTTGCCATTTCTCCCGCACCGATTCCGGGGGCAATTGGCCGGAAAACTGCAAATTCGCATCCGAAAGCAGGGCCGTAGCGGCGGCTGAAAGCTGGCGACGCATGTCCTCATCCCGGGCACCAGCTTCCCCACCCATCCAGAAGAACTGATACGGAACAGGCTCCAGGTCCACAAATGACACATCCCGAATGGAATACCGGCAGGCCTGGATCTCCATCGCCACCAGCATCAGCCCCATCATTCCATACCAAACCCGAAGGCATTTCTTCATTCCGATCACGCTGTTCCCATTCATGTTTCGCAGTTTCACTCAAATAAAGACTTCAAAATCATATCACCACAGGCGCCATATGCCCACATTCCACACATTCCGGCACCCGGTGAATGTGCATCGTTTCAAATCGCATGGTTCGCAAATCATAATGCAGCATCCGATTCATCAATGGTTCCCCGAATCCAGCCAATATCTTGATGGCCTCCATGGCCGCCATCGATCCCAGACTGCCGGATACCGCACCAAAAACCGGAAATTCCGGTCCGATGTCCGGGAAACTCAGGATACAGGCAACGGAGACATGGGGTTTTCCCCGGCAGAATACAGGTCAATACCGCCTCCATCTCGTAGACCGCACATTCCACCATCGGGATGCCCCGGCGCACCACCTCGCGATTCAGGAGATACCGCTCCTCAAACAAGGGGGCACAATCCACCACCAGATCCACCTGCCCAACCAGTTCCTCTACATTCTCACCACTCACATTCACATCATACGGAATCAGCTCCATCCGGGAATTAAATTGCCGTAACCTCCGGACAATGCTCTCCATCCGCGACTTCCCAACCATCTCATCACTCATCAGAAGCTGGCGGTTCATGTCACTGGATTTCAATTGCCCCCCATGTGCCACCACCATCCTTCCAATTCCTGCCGCCGCCAACTCATAAGCCACAACTCCACCCAGCCCACCACACCGCGTCACCAACACAGACGCATTCTTCAGCCGCTCCTGCCCCCGGACCCCGAATCCTTCAATATCCAGTTGCCAGGCATACCGGTCCAGCTCTCCCGGATCCAATGACTTCCATTCCTGCTTGCCTTGCCCCACCGTCATCCCATCCATGCTCGCTGACATATCCACAGAACTCAAGCGTTTTGCCCGCCTATCTCCACATTTCAACACCATCGCCATACACTCCACACGCCCATGTCACACTTCCCTCACCTTCCCCCAATACACATCCAACCGCTTCTCCAAATACGCCCGAACCGCCCGCACCAATACCTCACTCTCCCGCTCCTGACCCGCTTTCACCACATCCTTCAAACTCATCCACGGCTCAATCGCAAAACTCCCCTGCGCAATAATCGGACCCTCATCCAAATGCATACTCACAAAATGCGCTGTCACCCCCGCCACCTTGACGCCATGTTCGTAAGCCTGCCTGTATGCCTGCGGGCCAGGGAAGCTCGGAAGGAGCGAGGGATGAATGTTGATGATTTTATTTTTGTAGCGCCAGGCGAAGGCTGGGGAGAGGATTTTCATGAAGCGGGCGAGGACGATGAAATTGGCGAGGGATTGGTCGACGAGTTGGATGGCGAGGTTTTCGGCGGCGTGGCGGTCGTCCCAGGGGAGGTAGTGGAAAGGGATATTGAGGGGCTGGGTGAGGTGTTCGAGGTTGGGGTGGTTCCCGATGACGATGACGGGGTCGGCTGGGAGGGACTGGTTGGAGACAGCGTGGAGGAGTGCGGCGAGGCAGTGGGACTCTTTGGTGACGAAAATGGCCATTTTCTGCCGTGTTCCTGGGGGCACGTGTGGAGGCGGATTTCCATGTTGAGTTGTATGGCCAACTGTTGGAGGAGGTTATGGAGGTGGTCGAGCTGGAGGGTGCCAGGGCTCCAGGATGCCTGGATGGACATGCTGAAATCGCCACGGGTGACCTGTTCCTCAAGGGCTTCGATGTTGGCGCCCTGCTGGAAGAGAAGTTGGGTGACGGCGGCCACCACCCCACTTTTGTCTCTGCCAATAACTGAAATTGTTGCGTAATGTCTTTGCATTTTAGCCGAGAAGATAATAGCAGAACTTTTGTAAAGCACTGAAACTTTGAAACTTATTTTACTTTCTCTTGTTCAGAAAGTTTGAGAATTAAGAACGCATTTTAAATGGCAATAGCGTCGATACAGGAAGTTTTTACCCGGGCCGGGCTGGTGGAGGCAAACCAGTTTGGGGAGTGGCGTCGGCGATGGCGTGTGGCGGCCGACAGTGGTTCTGAGGAGTCCCTGCTGGATTTTCTGCGTCGGGAGAAAGGATTGTCTGAGGAGCAATTCAAGCGGAAGCTGGCCGAATCCATGGGATTGCCGTTTTTCGGATTCAAGGATCTGGAAGGGACGACTGAGGCGAGATTGAAGCTGTCGACCAAGGTTGCCTTCCAGTATTCGGTGATCCCAGTGGCTGTGGAGGATGGGGCACTGGTGGTGGCGCTGAGTGATCCTTTTGATGGGAACTTGTTGAGTGCGGTGAGGTACGATGCGGGATGTGCGGTTCGCATGGCACTGGCGACGTCAGAGGACATTGAGAAGGCATTGAAGAAATTTTACGGGGTTGGGGCGGAAACCCTGGATGAGATGGAGGAATCCGCGAAGGATCAGGACGACGGGAATATTGACATCGTTCTGCAGTCGGACCGCGAAATCAGCGAATCAGATCAGGATGCCAGTGTGATCAAGTTTGTGAACCAGATCATCTGGGAAGCATTCCGTGAGCGGGCCACGGACATTCATTTTGAGCCTGCTGAGGATGAGTTGCGCATACGCTACCGGATTGACGGGATCCTGCATCAGACACCCATGCCCCCACAGTTGAAGCGTTTTCAATCGGCGATTATTTCCCGGATCAAAGTGATGTCGGGGATGAAGATTGACGAGAAGCGGTTGCCACAGGACGGGCGCATCAATGTGCGCATTCAGGGGGAGGAGATTGACATACGGGTCTCGACGGTGCCAACCGTATGGGGTGAGAGTGTTTCATTGCGGCTACGCTGCGGGGGAAAATCTTTTTTTGCCCTGGATCGTCTGGGATTCAGTCCGCACGAAGAGGAGATGCTGCGCGACATCATTGTCAAGCCCCACGGCATTGTCCTGGTGACTGGACCGACCGGATCAGGGAAATCCACCTCGCTCTATGCCTTTTTAAGTACGATCAACTCGGTGGAGAAGCGGATTATCACCATTGAGGAACCGGTGGAATACGAATTGAAGGGGATCAATCAAATAGCCGTGCGATCGGATATCGGACTCACATTCGCGATTGGGCTGAGACACATTCTGCGACAGGACCCCAACGTGGTGATGGTGGGGGAAATCCGCGACCTGGAAACAGCTGAAATCGCCATCCGCGCCGCATTGACAGGCCACCTGGTTTTCAGCACACTGCACACCAATGACGCCCCAAGTGCCTTCACCCGACTGATCGATATGGGAATTGAGCCATTCCTGGTGGCCTCCTCGGTTGAGGCAGTCATGGCTCAACGCCTGGTGAGGAACATCTGCAAGCACTGCAAAACCGAACAGGATGTGAAGCCGGAATATTTACGCAAAGTCGGGTTCCCGGAAGAACATATTGGAAAAACCCCCATTTATCATGGTGTTGGATGTGAGCAATGCCGGGGACTCGGATACCAGGGACGGACTGGCATACATGAAATTCTCATACTGAACGAAGGCATCAGGAATCTGATCTTGAACCGGTCCGCCGCGAGCACTATTGCCCATTTGGCCATCGAACAAGGAATGAAGACCTTGCGGCATGATGGGTGGCGCAAGGTGCTCAATGGCGAAACCACCCTCGAGGAAGTGATCCGTGTCACTCAGACCGAGGAACATCTGGGCCTGCTGGAAGAAGCATAATCCCCATCAATTTAAAGTCACATGACTCAGATCAAGAGGAATTTCCAGGCATGTCACATCGTCACCCGATTGTCGCAAGGACTCAGTCTTCAGTCCTTTCAGGCGAGAGGGAAGGCATTTCAGCGGGTCAAAGAGATCCAGGCCGGCGAACAGGATGCCTTTCCACGCGTCCGGTATGACAAAACCTGGCGCGACACATTCACGTCAAAAATTGCGATTGCGCTGCTGCCTGGGGCAGAGGTGTTTTTCCGGGTTCTCAACCTGCCGACGACAGAAAGCTCTGAAATAGCGGGCATGGTTGAACTCCAGATCGAGCGCATCAGTCCCCTGCCCCCGAATCAGATTTTCTGGACCTGGGAAGTGCTTCCTTCCAACCCGATTTCCTCCCGCTCCGGCACAACTGTGCTGGTGAGTCTGGTCGAGCAGAAGTACCTGCACCAGTTTTCAAACGATCTGGAATCCCGGCATTTTTATGCCGACCGGATTGCTCCGGACAACCTCACTGCTCTGATCCGGATTCCGGTGCAGCCGGAATTGGTGCGGATCTATGCCTCACAGCGGGGGAATCGCCATGAAGCACTGGTGCAGTGGTGGGTTGATGGTCAGTTGCATCATATTTCCCAATTGCATGAATCCAGCCTGGAGCGCCTGATCGGTCTGGTGGATCAGGAAATCCGTCAGACATTCTGGGCGGGCCAGATGGAGGGCTGGGTGGACCAGCTTCCTCCCATCGAGGTGGAGACCCAGACCGAACAACACGCCCTGTGGGCAGGCCTCAAAGAGATGCTGGGAATTGAAAGCTCGCCTATTCCCAGCCCCCACTCACCACGAGTCCACCGCCAGACTGGCTGAGCTTTTTGGTCATGGACTTCTGACAACCGATCTGGCACCTCCAGAATTGAAAAAGGCCTACCGCAATCGTCAGGTTGACAGTTTGTGGATGACCTGCCTGGGTTGGATGGCCATGGCATATCTGGCAGGATTGGGGGTTTATTTTTTCATGCTGCACCAGGCCAAAGCGGAACGTCAGAACATGAAAGACCAGATAGCCGCTGTGAGCGGAACTTATACCAATGCCTTGAAACTGGATGAACGCATCCGCATCACCGAAAACCAGCTCAATCTTCGGTTTGCCGCTCTGGATTCATGGAAAGCCGTGGTCGAGGTGTTGCCCGAGGCCCTCGAGTTCAAGCAGTTCAAATTCTCCAAAGGGGAGATCCTGAACTTGTCCGGTCAGGGGCCAGTCGGTCAGAACAACCTGGTGAATGCCTACGTCGATGCCTTGTCCGCTTTGACAGATAACAAAGGCAAAAAACTGTTCACCGAAGTGCAAAGTAAAAATATCAATAACATCCGCGGATCCATGACTTGGACCATCGATTGCATCCTGCCTGAATAATGCCCATTTTCCTGCCGAGACATGAACGAATTATTTGACAAACTCAATCTCAAACCTGAAGAGCGTCGGTTGGCAGTCCTGTTCATGGCGATCGCATTCATCTTCGTCAACTACATGTACGTCTTCCCCAAATTTCAGGAACTGGAACGGACACGCAAGGAGACCCGCCTGGCTGAAAACACCTTCAATATGTACCGCCTGAAAACCAATTCGATTCCTGAACTCCAGATCACTCTGGCGGCACTCGGCGAAAAGGCCGGTCCATCTGTGGAGGACAGTCCCAGACAGCGATCCATATTCTCAGACACCGTCACGCGCATGGCATCCAAGCATTCCATCAGCATCGTTCGCCAGGCCCAGATCCGTGAAATCCAACCCATCGCCGGGCAGACCAATAAATTTTTCACAGAGTTGGAGATTCCGGTCACCATTCAAGGGACAGAAGAGCAAATGGTGAATTTCCTCTATGCTCTGGGGAACGAGGAGTCTTTGATCCGTGTCCGATCCCTGACGTTAAGTCCATCCCGTCAGGGAGGATTGTTTCTGGATGGCAATCTCAATCTTGTCGCCAGCTTTCTCAAAGCCCAACCCGAAGATAAGAAACCCGAAATCAAGCCGTGATCACTCAGTTCAATGCACATTCGTTCACCTCACAATCAGAAATTATGAAAAGGACAATCAAGTCGATGCTAATGGTTGCTGTCGTGGTCACTGGTGGCTGGGTCAGCGCGCAGCAGGACGAATCCTCCGCAGTGGCCGCCACCCCAGAAGAAACCAATGCCCTCAACCAGAAGTTGAAGGAGGCGATGGCGCGGCGGGCGGATGAAGCAAAAAAAGCCGCCAGCGAACTGCGCGCCACGTCAGAGGCCGTGAAGCCGGCAGCTTCAACCAATACCGCATCCCGGCTGCCAACACGCACGGTGCAGGTGGGGGGCGGGTCGACCATGAACCTGGGCAAGCTGATCCAAAACGCCAATGCCAGCGGGGCAACTGGTGCAGAAACGCCAACGCCAACACCAATCGGATCCAATCCCACCTCGGCACCTGGGAATCAGATTATCCCGGCACAGAACCCACAGGCTGGCGCAAATGTCCCCAATGCTTTTGGTCAGGTCAGTTCACCCAATGGGGGACCGGTGAATGCCTCCGGGGAGGAGCTCTATGAAATGGTTCCCAATGGGGATGCCTTTGAATTGGTCGAGGTGTTGAACCGATATGAGATGATCTCCGGGCGCCAGCAGCTGCGTCGCGTCAGTGTGGCCAGTGACCCACAGATCTACGTGAATTTCCACGACCTGACAGCGAGGGAAGCGCTCGATTACCTGGAGGCCACTCTGGCATTGAATGGGATTTCCGTGCTGCCGGTTGGAGAGAAGTTTTTTCAGATCATTGAAACCACGGAAGCGGGACGGGTTGGGGATCCGATTCAGAATAAGTCGATGGAGGAATACCGGAGACTGGGATCATTCACTCAGCGGGTTGTTCAGTTGAAATACGTCCCGACAGATGTCGCCAAGCAGGTGCTGGAGCCACTCGCTTCCGCTGGCAATGAAGCCACAGCCATCATGGAAATTCCCACAAACAACCTGCTCATCCTCAAGGACTACGAACCGAACGTGAAACGCATGCTGGAAATGATTGAAAAAGTGGATGTCAATGTTCCGTTGGAGGTCAAATCAGAACTCGATCCCCCATCCGATACGCCCCTGGCGGACGAGATTGCCCCAGGTGCTTGGCACACTGACACCGAGCGGGGCGGTCTCATCCGGCGGCGGC
>JAJOIW010000069.1 GCA_021209225.1 Verrucomicrobiota bacterium | reverse complement strand
CACGATCGCCCGCCTGGTGGGCGCTGACCTGACGGTGCTGATCCTCGGGGAGTCGGGAACGGGCAAGGAACTGGTGGCCAGTCGGCTTCACTTTTTATCCGGTCGATGGGAGGAGCCATTTGTGGCGATGAACTGTGGGGCCTTTACCGAGTCCTTGGTTGAGACGGAGTTATTTGGATATGAAGCTGGGGCATTTACCGGGGCGGCCAAGCGGCGTCCTGGCCGGTTTGAAGTGGCGGATGGAGGCACACTTTTTCTGGATGAGATTGGATTATTGCCCATGAATGTGCAGGAAAAGCTCCTGAGGGTTCTGGAGTATGGAGTTTTTTATCGGGTGGGCGGGATGGAGGAGGTGAGGGTGAATGTCCGGATTATCGGGGCGACCCATGCGGATCTCGTTGGACTGGTGTCCAGTGGGGAATTCAAGCCGGATTTATTGGATCGCATGGCCTTTGAAGTCTTGGAAGTGCCTCCATTGCGCGAACGTGCACAGGATATTGAGTTACTGGCGGGGCATTTTGTGCGCAGGATGGCCTTTGAGATTGGGGTGTCTCCGGTGCCGGAGCTGGATGATGCCTGTCTGAAAATTCTGTATCGTCATTCGTGGCCAGGAAACGTGCGGGAACTGAAGAATGTGATCGAGCGTGCCGTGGCGCGGGGCGGAAAAAATCTTTCTGATGGCATGGTATTGAATCCGTTTGAGCGCCGGTGGGGAGCGGCTGAAATGGGGCCGGCATCTGGCAGGAGGGGCATGTCCCGAAAAGTTGAATCAGCGGATGAGCACACTCCGCAGAGCGAATCAGGTGGCTTCACCGCCCGGGTGTCAGAATTTGAAGTGGGCCTGATAGCGGAGTCGCTGGATGTTCATGGGGGGAATCGCACCCTGGCTGCCAAACACCTGGGGCTCACCTATCATCAATTCCGGGCACTGACGCGAAAATACCACGATCATCAAAAGCTTCGCAAATACCGGGCATCGGAATCGCACACCTCCACTTCCTGACCCGAATGCCGCCGAATCTCCACAAATTGCCCGGATTATCTGCTCAAGAACCATTGGGCGCTGAAAAACACAGTTGCCAATCATTCGCAGTTTTTATACTTTTTTAATCAAATCCTGACTTGCATGAAAAATAAGAACAAAAAACTAGCGTTCACACTGATCGAATTGCTGGTCGTCATCGCGATTATAGCGATTCTGGCCAGTATGCTGCTTCCGGCATTGAATGGGGCCAAATCCAAGGCTAAGCGGGTGCAATCGGCCAACAACTTCAAACAGATTCTCCTCGCGTCCAAATTATACACTGGGGACAACAATGATTTTTTCTCAGCTCCGAACTGGGGTTGGCAGTATAAGGGTTGGTTGTATGATCCGGCGATAGCTGCTGCCGACACAGCCGACCGGGCACCGAACCTGACCCGTCAAGTGCTGGTCAATGGGCAGCGGGTGAATCAGGTCAGGACCGGCAATTTTTATCCATACGCACCCAACGAACGCGTATTCCGTGACCCGGTGGATTACCCGGTCGACCACTTCATGGTTCAGGCACGCGATCAGGAAATGTCCTCCTACATCATGAACGGAGCTGTGCGCTATTATGGAAAAGGAGTCAATGGACAAGCCGCTGCCACATTCAAGGAAAGCCAGTTCCGGGCGGATGCGGTTATTTTCTGGCAGGGGGATGAAGACACCCCGTTTGATTTCAACGACGGATCCAGTTCTCCCGATGAAGGCGTCACCCGCTTGCATTCAGATGGAATGAACACAGGGCGACTGGATGGAAGTGTCCAGTTTGTGCAATATCAGGACTGGGTGAAGATGGCCGCAACCTTCCCCCCGAACGTCTATAGTCCCGCCTGGTGTGTTCCTGGCGTTCCCCGCAATCGTCAAAGATAATCCGTCATTCAATGCAATTTAAACAAATGGGCCATGGACTCTCCAAGGCCCATTTGTTATAAGTGACATCATCCAAAGAATAGAAATTATGAGAATACACTTATACCTGATTTTGTCAGTCGCCATTGTCCTGATTGGCTGTGGAAAAAATGAGCAGGTGGAATCGAATCAAGCCATCACCAATTTGGAGACTGTGTTCGACAGCGAACCCCCCGCTTCGCCAGATCGTCCGGCCCCTCCGCCAGCTGCCCGGAAAAAATTGCAGGAGCAAGTCAAGGCCGCTGCCAACTTCATGAAAGAAGAAAAATACGAGGAAGCCATGGGGGTCCTTAACAATGTCCGACGCTCAGAGTTCATCTCAGCGGAGGAAAAACCTGCCATTGATGACGCCATGAGACGGTCCCAGAAAAGCCTGGCTCGACTCAAGGCCCAAGGCGGGCTCTCTGAAGCGGAAGAAGCCCGCATCCGCCAGCAACTCAGTCGCTGAAAGGGCACTACATCCAGCCTTATGAACGACTTTCGAAAGCCCGGAATTGTCCGGGTTTTTTAGTGAATGAATTTTCTCAGGCGATGATTGGATGGATCACGTGTCCGTGCACATCGGTTAATCTGAGGTCGCGTCCGGAGTGTCTGTAGGTCAGTTTTTCATGGTCTAGCCCCATGAGGTGGAGGACGGTGGCCCAGAGGTCGTATGGGGTGGTTTTGTTTTCAGTGACGTGGTATCCCAGGTCGTCGGTGGCGCCGTGGATTGATCCACCGCGGATCCCGCCGCCTGCGAGCCAGATTGAGAATCCAAAGGGGTTATGATCCCGCCCATTGCTTCCCTGGCTGAATGGAGTCCGGCCGAATTCACCGGCCCAGATGACGAGGGTGGAGTCGAGGAGTCCGCGGGCTTTGAGATCCTTGAGCAGGGCGCCGATGGGTTGGTCGACTTGAAGTGCCATGTTGGAATGGCCATCCTGAAGGTTACCGTGCTGGTCCCATGGATTCGGGGCCTGTCCGGCGCCAAGTTTTTCGGGCAAACAGCTCAATTCAATGAAGCGAACGCCCCGTTCGACCAGGCGCCGCGCCATCAGGCACTGGTGGGCGTAGGCGGCTGTCACCCCATTCGGGTGATCCAATCCATACATCTTTCGTGTGGCTGACGATTCTCCGGCTAAATCGACCAGCTCGGGAACGGCCGATTGCATTTGAAATGCAGTCTCATAATTCCTGATCGCCGCTTCAATGGCAGGTTGAGAAGTCAAGCCGGATTGAATCTGGAAGTGGCGATCCAATTCCGAGACCAGTTGGAGTCTGGATTTTTGAATCGGGCGTGGCTGGGCGGGCACAATATTGGGTATCGCGGGTTTGGAATCCGCCTGAATGATGGAAGCTTGAAACTGGGCGGGTAAATATCCACTGGAGTACAGGCCCACTCCCCCGTGAGGCACTGAGGCCTTGCCGGATTGCAAAACCACAAATCCAGGAAGTTGTGAATTGCTTGTGCCCAGTCCGTAGTTGACCCAGGCACCGGCACTGGGGTGGCCCATGAAGGGAAATCCGGTGTGAAAGGCATAATTCCCCTGAGCATGTTCGTTGACGGTTGTTGTCATGGATCGAATCACCGCCAGATCGTCGGCTGATTCTGCGACATACGGGAACATGGAACTGATGGGAATGCCGGACTGGCCCCATTGGCGGAATTGGAATGGGCTGGCCATGATGTTGCCGTTGTTGTTGAACTGGGTGCGTTCTATCCTGACGGGCATCGGCTTCCCATGATCCCTGGCCAGTCTGGGCTTCGGGTCAAATGAATCCACATGGCTGACCCCACCGGACATATAACAGAATATGATGCTTTTTGCTTTGGGCTTGAAATGGGGCTTGGGCAACTCTGTCGCGGGAGGGTTTGCCGGGTTGCTCCATCCATGGGTGGCAGCCAGGTATTGGAAGGCCAACCATCCGAATCCGGTCGAACAATTCTGCAGAAGCTCTCTGCGGGACCAATGTGCATCATTCTTTGATTTTTTCATTTCCGGCATTCCATTGAGACGGTTCAGAAGAGGTGGATAAATTCTTTCAGGTTCATCAGTGACTGAGTCAGGTCCCTCCAGGGATCCCCTGCTGAGGTGGCTTGGGATTCGGTAAATTTTATTTCCCGGGAAACATTCTCGAGGATCATTTGAGAATCCTGCCATTGCTTTCTCTCATCATCCGTCAGGAAAGCTATCGCGGATTGGGATGAAACGAAACTGGAATTCTTCTGAGCCAGTGCTGCTATCTCATCCGCTTCCAGTGCTCTGAGATAGAGTCCAGCCTGGAGGATATGGCCGGTGAATCGCTTGGATTCGTTGTCCGGCAGGTGACGCAGCCCGAAAAGAATATGACTCTCACTCCCAGTGAAATTGGCCGGACCTGAAGATTTGTAAGGTTGACCATAGGGTTCGCCATTGCGGAAAATCGCGATCGTGCCATCGGCCGCATATCGGATGGCGATATGGATTGGCGACTGAATGGACTCCATGGATTCTGCCACGCCGCCGACGTCTGCGGTGCGGGAAAAGACTTCACTCCCGGCCATCCAATGACCGGGAATTCTCTCGCCGAGCACAATGGAGTCGAATCGGTCCCCGGATGCATTCTCCAGAGTGAGGATACCTGCACCGCGTTGAGTCACATTCGCTGGAAGGGTCAGCGCGACCAGAGTCTTTTCCGTGACAGGAGTGGAAGTGGCCGTGAGGGGGGAACTTCTGGCAAAGCCGCCATTGAAGTGAAGCCCGGATGGGGTCAGGTGGATATCACCGGATAATTGCAACCCCTGGAGTGAATCCGGCTCAGTGAAATCCCAGGAATAGTCAGCCGGTGGCAGTGAGCTCTCCGCATTGGGATTTAAATTTCGAGCCGCAATCGCTTTGTTCCTGCCGATGCTCAGGAGTTGGTCGCAGCGGGTCCGGGCATCGAGCAATTGATTGTGCAGTCTGGAGATCTGGGATGTCAGCAGCAGCGATTGTTCGGTGGCGACAGTGATGAACTGATGCGATTGTTGGGTTTCAAAGTCCGATGGGGATCGGCCAAGAATTTTCTGGAACAAGGTCACAATGCGCTGATGGACCTGATTGGGATTGGATGGGTCGATCGGGGTGAGGGAATCAGCGATGTGCCGGCAGACGTTGAGCATGAAGGGACTATTCATCATCTGCAGGGACTGGGCTGGGACATTCGTCACATCTCTTTTTCCCAGGGCGGATACCGGGGCGGGGAAGTCGAAGGTGGTCAGAAATGAGGGCAGGTCATTGCGCTGCACTCTGAGATAAATGCTGCGGCGATTGGAATTGACTGGCTCAGGGGGGCCCATGAATTTTGTGTCGAGCAGCCCGCTGACAGCCAGGATGGAGTCCCGGATGGATTCTGCCTCAAGCCGCCTCAGAGGAAACCTTGCGAGGTGGACATTTTCCGGGTCCAGTGCCAGAGATCGGGCGTCTGTGGTGCTGGACAGGTGAAGCGTCCGGGTCAGAAGGATCTCTCTGAGGGTCGCTTTGAGAGACCAGTCATTCTGTCTGAGGAGTTGAGCCAGATGATCGAGTAGATCGGGGTGGGTGGGCATCTCGCCTAATCTGCCGAAGTTATCCGGTGTTCTCACGATTCCTTCGCCAAAAACATGAGTCCAGATTCTGTTTGCCAAGACGCGCGCGGTCAATGGGTTCTCAGGTGAGGTTATTGCAGCTGCCAGATCCAGGCGGCCGGAATTGGGCGATTCGAAGACCTGCCCGCCGAATACATCCAGAAACTTCCGCGGTATGGGTTCGCCCAGTTGGAGATGATTTCCCCGAATCATCAACTTCTGGGTCAACGGGGTTCCCTCGTGAATCCCCGGCGCACGGCGTGGAATGGGGATGGCTTCCTCAAGCCGGCGGTACTCAGCCATCAAGGATTCAAGTTTTGTGCTGAGCTGGAGAGAATTCGTCAACAGGCCGGACTTCAGGACCAGGTCGAGAAAACGGGCCTCATGCGATGTCAGGGCATCCCCAGACCAATGGTCCACACAGACCTGAATCGCTTCAAGATAACCCCTGGCCAGAATATTCAGATCCTCCCAGGCTTCGGGCGAAGCCAGAAGCCGCTCAATCACCGGGGCCGCGAATTCAGCAAATTCATTCTTCGGTTCACTTTCCCCATGAGGAACATGGAGAATATCAGTGACCCCAAACCAGGATCGGGTCTGATTGATCTGCGCCAGGACAGGTTGGTCCGCGGCAGTCGCCAGTTCCACATGCGCATCGTCGCCAGCCCAATAATCCATATTGAAGCGCACCCATCTCCAGTTTGAAGATTTGTTGATGTTATGCACCGGGTAAACTGTGCCATTTCTTGGATAATTCTGAATGACATAACGCACAGCGGCGTTCCCATCGCCAATCACCCTGAGGTGGAGTGTGCCGTCCCTGACCCTGAAGCGGGGAGATTCCAGCACGCCCCGGTGCCGGGTGGATAATGTATGAGTATAATATCCACCCGGGTGGATGCCTTCAATCACCGCATCTCCATCCCGGGCCACAGCAAAGGATCCGGATGGGAATGGCTGGCTGGATAGGGTATTGCCATGGCTGATCCAGCCCTCCGACTGGTTGACGGATTCATCAAATCTCCACGAGGATCCCGGAGTGGAGTGCGCATTCCGCTGCTCAACTCTTTTCCGGCTTTCATCATAGGACACCAGAAAGGACTGGAGGATGGATTTCCGGTTTTGTGCGGAATCGGCGGAGGACATCTCTTTCCATAGGAGCAGCGGGTGGAACTCGTCCATTCCATTCCGGGCTGCTGAAGTGAGGCGGTCTTTCCAGGCCACTCCATCGGATCGGGACTGTTCCAGTTCGCGGTTCCACAATTGGAAGAGTTCGCTCTGAATATCCTTTTTGAGGGATTCGAGCCGTGGGATACCGCGTTGCGATATTTCCGGAGCGTCCATGGAAATGGAGGCGGGTCGGGTGGTTGCCATGACTCCATAGAGTCCATAAAAGTCATTCTGGCTGATGGGATCAAATTTATGGTTGTGACACCTGGCACAGGAGACAGTCAATCCCTGAAAGGCCTTGAAGGTGACATCAATCTGATTCTCGGTAAACCTCACGAGTTCATCCAGGGCGTCGGTGGGTGCGAATCCGTGAAGCACCATCCGGTAATGTCCCAGACCCAGGATGGATTCATTGATGCCGGATAGGGTGTTGATCCGAGGTGTCTCCAGAAGGTCGCCGGCCAGGTGCTCGCGGATCATCCAGTCCAATGGAACATCGGAATTGATCGCGCGAATCAGGTAGTCCCGGTACTCCCAGGAATAGGGAATAGTCGGGTCGCCCTCGCTCCCATGGGAGTCCGCATACCTGGTCCAATCCATCCAGTGCCGGGCCCATTTTTCTCCAAATTGCGGGGATTGCAGCAATTTGTCTATTATCTCAGCGGACGCCTGACGCAGGTCTGATGCCGCAGCGGACTGAAAGGATTCGACCTCCATATACGTCGG
>JAJOIW010000117.1 GCA_021209225.1 Verrucomicrobiota bacterium | reverse complement strand
CTTGGTTCACTACCCACTCGTGGAAAGGCTGGATCGGTGGACGCCTGGCTGCGGCACATGCCAAAGTTCCCATCATTATCCATTCCATCCACGGTCCATCCTTTGGCCCATTCCAGGGCTGGATTAAAAATTTTATCTACCTCAGAGCTGAGCGGATCGCGGCACGATATACACATCATTTTATTTCTGTTGCGGACGCCATGACCCGGACCTATCTGGATGCGGGAATTGGGACCCAGGACCAGTATTCACGAATCTTCAGTGGATTCCAGCTCAGCGAATTTGAAAAGGCGGAGGATGACACCGAATTGCGCCGGGAATTGGGAATTGCCAATAATGAATATGTGATTGGCAAGATAGGGCGCCTCTTCAAACTGAAAGGACACGATGATCTTTTTAAGGTCGCTCCGGCGCTGGTCGAGGCAATTCCGGAAGTGAAATTTCTACTGGTTGGCGGGGGAGAATGGGAATCAAAATTTAAAAATCTGGCCAGGCGCCAAGGTCTGGAGAATCATTTTGTGTTTACTGGGCTTGTGCCACCGGAGCGCATCCCGAAGCTGGTGGGGATTATGGATTTACTTGTGCATTTATCCTTCAGGGAAGGATTGCCGCGGGCCATTCCACAGGCCCAGGCGGCAGGCAAACCTGTCATTGCGTATGATTGCGACGGGGCAGGCGAAGTGTGTCGGGATGGTCGATCCGGGTATTTGATTCCACCGGGGGATCTGGACTCCCTGAAGGAACTGATCATTCGTCTCCACGGCAGTCCGGATCTTGCATTCAAGTTTGGATCCCAGGGAAGAGATTTTGTCCTGGAGAAATTTTCTGTTGAGCGATTGGTTGAATCCCAATACCTGCTGTACAACAAGCTCATGCAGGACAGGTTTGGCAATTACAATATATAAGGTGCAGTGAAATTTCCTCTCAGTCTATATCTCATGAGTTTTGTCTCTGGTGCCCTGACTTGTGCGCTGATTCTACCATGGGTTCGTCGTGGGTGTTTAAAAACTGGATTGATAGATAACCCTGGTCATCGGAAGATACATACTTCGCCGGTTCCTTTGGCTGGCGGCCCGGCGCTGTTTCTATCGGTTCTGTCAGTCATTGTATTGGCGGGTGTCGTGACCCGGATAACGCATGAGGGTGACAATGCGCTCTGGCATAAAATGCAGTATGCATGGAATGCGAGAAACAGTCAGGCGGCACTCATTCTGGCTGGAGCATTTCTGCTCCTGGTCATGGGGATCCGGGATGACCGATCCGCCATGAAAGCGGGAGTCAAACTGGTTTTCCAGCTCATTGCCGCGCTCCTGGTTTGTCTGGCTGGAGTTCGAATAACAATCTTTCTGGATCATGTATGGATGCACTACCTGATCACCATTTTCTGGATAGTTTTTCTGGTGAATGCTTTCAATTTCATCGACAACATGAACGGGGCATCATCCGGTCTGGGGCTGATTGCCATTATCGCCTGCTCCTGGTCCGGACATCTCAGCGGTCAATACCTGGTGCCTTCATTCGGATTTCTCCTAGCCGGATGCATCGCAGGATTTCTTCCCTATAATTTCCCTGGAGGCCGGGTCTTTCTGGGTGATTCGGGAAGCCATCTCATAGGATATTTTGTGGCTGTCATCACCATTCTGGCCACGTACTATTCCGGACAGATAAGCGATCAGAAATGGGCGGTCTTTTCCCCCATTCTATTTGTCTTCATCCCAGTGATCGATCTCATTCAGGTTGTTGTATACCGATGGATGAAAAGGAAGCCGGTATGGATTGGTGATACAAACCACCTGACCCACCGACTCTCAAAAACACCTTTGAAAAAGATTGGAGCTGTGCTGTTTCTCTGGGCATTGGCTCTGGCGGTTGCATCCATTCCCTTCCTGCTCCTGACCTGTCGCACTCCTGAATCACCCGATTAAGCAAATTTGGCGCCAGGCTGGAAATAGGGTGTTAAACAGTATATACTCCGTTCATCCCATGTGGTTTTTATGCAGTTGAAAACACATTTTTTAATCCGGAGAATCCTTTGGGTTCTGGCAGTCTGGTTGGCCAGTCCCATGGGACGTGGTGAAATTTCTGAGGAGTTGAGATCAGCCATCCGGCAGCATATCCAGAAAGCGGATCAGCATTCGGATGAATTAAAAGCTCCAGAATTCCCTCCATCCAGAACCTGGTTCAATTCTCCCCCACTGTCACTCCAACGCGAACTGAAAGGAAAGGTGGTCGTGCTTGATTTCTGGACCTACTGCTGTATCAACTGCATCCATATTCTTCCTGACCTTGCCGGGCTGGAGCGGAAGTATGCCGGATATCCAGTGGCCTTCGTTGGTGTGCACTCCGCAAAGTTTGAGAATGAGAAACTGGATCAGAACATTCTGCAGGCAGTCCTGCGATATGAAATTGAGCATCCTGTCATCAATGATGATGAGATGATCATGTGGCGGGGGCTGGGAGTTCGTTCCTGGCCATCGATGGCTGTCATTGGTCCCAAAGGCAACCTCCTGCTCATGGTCTCAGGTGAAGGAAAAAAAGATCTCATCGACGCCTGCATCTCAGAAACCTTGAATTTTTATTCACCTGATTTATTCCGACACGACCCCGTGCCCATGGAACTGGAGCGGGATAAACCGGCACACACACAGGATGAGCAACCATTGAGATTTCCAGGAAAGCTTGCCATGGATCCAGATCAACAAACACTTTATATCAGTGATTCAAACCATAACAGGATTCTGGTCACCAGTTCAGAGGGTCATTTCCTCCATGCGATCGGGAACGGCAGAGTCGGACTGGTCGATGGCGATTACGCATCAGCACGATTCAATCGCCCGCAGGGAATTGCCTGGCACAACGGCCGTCTCTATGTCGCCGATGCTGAGAACCATGCGTTGAGGGAAATTGATCCGACCACCCACATGGTCAAAACCCTGGCCGGAAACGGAAAACAGGGAAGGGATTATCGAGGTGGCACACGTGGCAGTGACCAGCCATTGAGCACACCATGGGATGTCGTCGGATATCGGGACAGCATCCTCATCGCAATGGCTGGCACTCATCAGATCTGGAAATGGGACATTCTCCAGCAGGCCGCTTCACAAATCAGTGGGGATGGATCCGAGCAGAATCTGAACTCCACCAAAGCCGACGAGGTCGCCTGGGCTCAGCCATCCGGTCTTTCGGTCATGCATCAAAGTCTCATGGTTGCTGACAGCGAGAGCAGCACAATCCGTGCATTGGATCTGCAGAACTATACATCCAGACCCCTCGTTGGAGGAGATTCCAATGAACCACGGAATTTATTTGATTTCGGCGATCGCGACGGCATTGGCGATGAGGCAGCTCTTCAGCATCCGCTGGGAGTCCTCTTCCATCCATCAACCGGATCCATACTGGTCGCCGATACATACAATCATAAAATTAAAATTTTGAATCTATCTCAGAGGCAAATTTCCACACTGGCCGGTACTGGAGTGGCGGGTTATCAGGATGGCCCCTTCAGTCAGGCGCAATTCTCCGAACCATCCGGATTTGCCTTCCATCCCGCCAGGCCACTTGTCTACGTCGCCGATACCAATAATCACAGAATACGCATCCTCAACATGGAAGCCAGATTGGTCTCAACCATGGTATTGACTGGTATCCCCGAAGCTCTGGAGCCCTATGCACCGGGAGTCTTCAGTCTCGCTGGATTTCCCGTTCATGAGCAGAAGTCTGCTCCGGCGGTTTTAGCTCTGCCTCCAGATCAGAACCAATCCACATCCGTGACTCTCCTGTTTCAGTTGCCCGATGGGTGCAAATACAATGAATTGGCCCCTTCCAATGGCAGATCAAATTCCCCACATCATCAGATCAGGATTGGATCCGTCCTGAATACGGAGAACTATCTCCGGACAACTCTCAAGTGACTCTGACTATCTCCCCACTCCCCGAAGAGAAGGAGTTTCAAGTTGAGGCGGTTGTGTATTTCTGCAAGGAAGGGGAATCCACATGCCAGGTGGGTCATGTCCTCCAGTCTTTCATATGCCGACCCACCGGGGGAGCCTCACCCATCCTGCAACCTGTCATTTTGAAAATGCACGACATGACCCGATCGATTTTCCCGGGTTTGTCTGAGTTCAATCTTCCTCCCTCACCGGCCCCCCAACCTTAGAACTTGGAGGGATCGAGAACGACATGCTTAATCGTGACTCTTCTCCAGGTGTAAGTGATGTGCACCAGCCCGTCGTGGGACTGTATGACCGCCGGGTAGGAATAACCTTCCGGATTTGAATGTTTCTCCAAGGTCCATTCCGGCGTCCATTGGATCCCATCCTCTGAGAGGGCCACATTCAGAATGTGTCTCCCATTGCGCCCATTTTCCCGCACGGAATGATTATAAACCAGAAGATGTCTTCCATCGCGCAGAGTGACGGCATCGGGCCCGGCATTCGGATTCGGGAGATGGGTTGCTGAAATGGAGGACCAGGTCTGTCCATTATCCCGCGACCAGGTTTGCACCAGAACCTTCTCCTTGCTCCGGCACAGAGCCTGCAGAGTGCCGTTTGCATGAGTGAGAATGGTCGGCTGAATGGCATTGAAATCACGTCCATCGTGGATCGGACCAATCACCTCCCAGCTCTTGCCTGAATCGTGGGTCAGCTCAAAGTGGATTCTCCATTGATTGTGTTCACTGCTGCTTGGGCAGAGAATGGAACCGTTGGAAAGCTGAACAGGCTTGTTTTTGACTGGCCCCAATAAATTTGTGTTGGGTGCACCCAAAGCCGGGTTGGTTCCGAGCTTGCGGGGTTTGGACCAGGTTTGCCCACCATCCTGGGATGTCATCAGCATGCCCCACCAGGTGGATGGGGAGGGACCCACTTTGTAAAATAACATCAACGGCCCCAGGCGTGGCTGGAAAAGCACCGGGTTCCAGCATGGGTATTCCTTTGATTCACCTTCACTCCCGTCTGCCAATTCAACGGATGGAAGCCAGCTTTTTCCATCATGGCGGGCAAATCGGATCGCCACATCCTGATGCCTTTCCTCGGTTCCTGCAAACCAGGCGGCAACTATCCCAAAGGGTGTCTCCTCAATAGTGGAGGCATGACACTCAGGGGTCGGCCGCCCATCCAACTCAAATATAAATCCTCCAGAAACATATCCCTCATCCCCATCCCGAACCAGAGCCGGCAAATCATCCTGTGTGTTCTGACTCCGCACAGAGCCAGAAACCAAGGCCGTCATCATGAGAAACACAGCCAATGGATTGGCACGATTTTTCCAGATTTTCATTTTCATATTGGGTTTGGATGAGCGTTTATACCCGGTCTCCAGGTGGATGTCCACATATGCCGATGGATCCGGATCTCACAGGATGCCCGGATGGATTGGGGGGAGTCCGCTTATTTTTTCTTTTTCCGCTGCTCATATTTTTCCCAGGCTTCGATCATTTCCGGAGGGATTTCATCGAAGGGTCGCCAGGGATACTTTGAGTCTTTGACATGAATCCAGGCAAGGGCCCCACTATATTTCCAGGCATCCAGGACCAACCCATCATAGAAGGATTGGCGGTTCGCGGTCAGGACGAGCGCGCTGTGCTCCCTGAGATGCCCGCGCAAAGCGATCGCCCTATGGACCTGAAGTGTGCGCAGGTTCAACTCCACCAGTTCCGGATAGATGTCTTCCGCCCACTGGTAACACAGACCCCGATCTCTGAATCCGGTGTTCACCATGAAATTATGCATCAGCGCCGGACCCAGGATCTGATATTGTTCGCGCAGAATCTCTGCCTTCCGTATCGATGTATCCGCCACAGCCTCAGCTTCTGCCAGATCTATGGATGGATCCAGTGCAGCAATTTTGCCCGATAATTCCTTCACCTTCTCCGGGTGCAATCCTTCCAGCTTATGAACCTGAACGCCCGATGGATTGTAACTATCCGGGCTTTTATAGGGCTGGGTCTTACAGCCGGCACAAATCATCACCAGGCAGAGGAGCGCCGCCGATTGACATATCCGCATCCATTGTATCATCGTCCGCATCACACTCAAAATTGTCGGGATATTCCCCATTGGATTTTCTCTTTTCAAACAGCTGAGAACTCTGTCCAGGACCACAGTCAGAAGTCACCGTGCTTATGGATATCCTTCTCAGTCAGGGCCGGACCGAATCTCGTGTCATCGCTGGTGACGCTTTATCAGTCTCCAATCGGGATGTGGGATCGATCAAAAACAGAATGTATGGCCGTTTTATTTCAGAGCAGGTTCCAGTTTATTCCATTCCTCAACCGTGGATTGCACTTTCTCCATGGTCCACGGTTCGCGTTGCCAGTTCAGATTGGTGGGTTCATCCTGGTTTCTCAAAAGTTCCTGGAAGGTGACGGGATTGGATGGCACCCCACCGGCTGGAACCTCCAGGCCAGCACACCAGACAATCGCATTCAGCAAAGTCTTTCTGAACTCCGGATGGGCCCAATTCCAGTGATTATGCCCACCGGTGAATCCAAATCCACGGCCTCCATCCTCGCGCTGGAATGCCCAACCCACATGTTGCGGAAGCTTGTCCTCCAATACCGCCTTGCGCACGTGTTGATTGCCCGAATGCGGTCCATCCGGACGATTCAAGGTTTCCCGTGGAGGAAGTGCACTCAATATCGGTGTGACTCCTTTCATGCCCTCGGGAAATCTCATGTGATAATACCACTCATCGCGAATGCTGAATGGCTTCAAACCTTCAGCCACAGGATGATCCGGGAATTCCTTGAAGTCAGCAACCCAATGCGGGTTCACACTCCAGAAAGTCTCAAAATATCCACCCAACCAATTGAGAAAGTTATTTCCAGGTTCCCCTTGTGGCACCTCCACAGCATAATGTATGCATATCAATCCAGCGCCCAGCTTCATCATTTTATTCAGCAGCTCGGTATTTGAATTCAACAAATGGCTGCCACCGCCCGTACAGTACACAACTAATACATCGGCCTCCTCAATGGGAGTGAGGTCCTCTGGCCATCCCGGCCCGATGATCTGGACAGATACAGGAAGTCCACTCTCTATCAAACCTCGCGCCAATATCAATGCCCCAGCCCGGTGCTCGTGCTGCATGTATCCATGACTCAGAGGGCCATTCAAAAACACCACCTTCTTCTCACCCCGAACAGTCATGCATACCAGAAGACTCATGACTATCGCCACACTTGAAATCAGGATTTTTCGCATATTCGTTTTATACCAACCCACGGTCCCATTTTGAAGAGTTTTCTCAGGTTATCTCCCTGATCCATCCCAGTTGCGAAGTGCCACCACAGGGAACAGACCACCCCTCTCAACTCGAGCCCAATGTTGGACCGCGGAATTCGATGTCGGCTTTGAGTCCTCCGGCCTCCATCGCCCGGGGTGCAGCTGAGTTTGCGGGC
>JAJOIW010000007.1 GCA_021209225.1 Verrucomicrobiota bacterium | reverse complement strand
TGGGAGAATGGATGAGGGGATGGTGAGAGCATTGTGCGATTTGGGATCATAGCGGATGTGCATCATGGATTGTGTGCCACAGGGAAGGAGAGGTTGGAGGCATTTATGGGGAAGGTGAGGGAAAAGGAGCCTGATTTTATTCTGCAGCTTGGCGATTTTTGTTATGGGGATCGGGAGAGTGATGAACTGATGCGGGTATGGGATGGATTTCCGGGAAAGAAGTTTCATGTATTGGGGAACCACGACATGGATAAGGTGAGCAAGAGCGAAATGGTGAAGTATCTGGGGATGCCGGGACGATATTATCGATTCATGAGTGGAGGTTTTGAGTTTGTGGTATTGGACAGCAACAACATTCGATTGGAGGAAGGGAAGTATATGGATTATGATAGGGGAAATTATTTTAAGTTTCCTGAAGGACGCGGATATATTGATGACGAACAGGTGAGCTGGTTGGAAAATGTGTTAAAGGAGAGTGACAAGCCCATAATAATTTTTTCACATCAGGGACTGGCTGAAGGGGTTGGCACAAAGAATCAGGATGTGATCAAGGGAATAATCTATGAGCATAACCGTTTGAATCCAGAATGTCCGGTTGCGATCTTTTTTGAGGGTCACCATCATGTGGATAGACTCACAATCGAGGGAGGAATCCACCATCATTGGGTCAACAGCGCTTCATATCATTGGGTCGGGGAAGAGTATGGAAAAATGGCGGATTATCGGGATCCACTCTTTGCATTCGTCACAATGACAAAATCCGGTGAAGTATTGATTGAAGGGAAGGACAGTACATTTATTGCACCGACCCCAAAAGATCGGGGATATCCAAAAGCTGATGAAGTGACGGCCAGTATTGCGAATCGACGGTTTGATTGGAAAAGCAGATGAGAACGCCCGGGAGCAGGCACAGATAAACAAAGCGGAAGTGTCAGAATGAATATCCGTCGGATATTTGAGTGAGCTCAAGTGAACGGATGGGGACATGGTGCCTGGTCATGGTGGACGGGATTTATATTTAGCCGAGTATATTTCAAGTTCTGATTTTTTGGCCGGGCTGGCGTGAATGAGGAAGGGAGGGATGAAGAAGTGACGAGGTGAGGATCAGGACCTCAGGGGGTATGCCGGGGGAGGATTGTGTCCATCAGGACTTTGCCGGGCGGGAGGAAATGAAGAATATGCCGAGAATGAGAAAGAATGCTCCCAGACCAGGGAGGAAAAATGCTTGTAACTGAACCCCGGGTTCCAGGACGGCCAGCTCTGGTGATGAAGGATTGAAATAAACGGATACCGATTTTCCTGGTGGGTATTTCCGTACAACTCCTTCGGCATGTCCCCGATTACCTGATCTGTAATCTCCGATAGCAACTCTGGACCCATTGAATGTCTTTTCCTGGATGGAATATTCGTAGGTAATCCTGGCGCTGAATGTGGTCGTGTTGTTGGATGAGATTCTGGAGCTGGCTGGGGAATGTCTATTTCTGACATGCTGCTGAACTGAGGAATCGAGGATGGTTCCTTCGGTGGCTGGCCAGGACCGACTGGAGTTGGCGATGCGCATTTCAGAAATTCCAAGAATGATGAGAGTGATTCCAATCAGTGCCATTGCGCCCGGGAGGAATATTCTGAGAATCATGAGAACGCGGGTTGGAGATTATTTATCGATGGATGTGGGAGTCGGGTTGGCATTCTCGTCCGCATTGGCCCGGTCGGCGGCGGCATTGAGGGCGTTGGCACTGGACTCCGCATCGGCCACAAGTTGAGAGAATTTCTGGTGTGCCTCCGGAGAATTGACGGTCATTTTCTGTTCTGATTCTGTATATTCCCACGCGTGTGGGTTGGAATTAAGCCAGCTGAGCAATGCCTGAACGGCATTCCCAAAGTTGACGCATGACAGGTAAAATGGCTTCATTCTATCCAGTGAACTGAATGTTCCTTTCAATTCCTCCTCGATTAATCTGGTTTCCACAGGTCCTAGTTTTTTGGCTGGAGGCTTTGAGTGAGTGGATAGCGGATTGGGTGCGATCCGAGATTTGAGCCAGAGTGGAGGCGGCTTTGACCATGGCCTGGACTGTCTGGGAACGCGATTGATAATCGGCCTGGTTTTTAAGAATGCGATAATCGACGAAGGACTCCTGGAAGACCTGGTCGCGGAAAGATTCAAATTCCATGTGGGAGATTTCATGGTCATCGATGATTTGGCGGACGGTGGAATAGAATTCCTGCACCGGACCGGATGAGGATTCAGCTAAGGAATCAAGAAGGTCCATTTTAGCGGAATGCATCTGACTCATGATCGATGCCTGGGCATTGGTATCGCTGCCGGCATCGAGCAGTTCTTTACGCAGCGACAACTGGGTTTTTGAATAAGAGAGGATGGGGCCCAGGTTTTTTGTGACAGACAGCTGCTGGGAGGTGACCCAGCCAGCGGTCACAATCAGCACCAGGTTGAAGGCAATGACTGATACCCGACGATTTTCACCGGTGAAGATCCATAACAGATAACTGATGACCAGCGGGACAATGATGACCGTGGCTGAATTCACAAACAGCGCCTTCAGGATGGCCTGGGTCACCTCACCTCCAACTCCATAAAGTAACAGGCCCGCCTGAAAAATAATGGAAATCCCCAACAATACCCAACTGATCGTTCCTATGCGGTATTGCCCTTTGATCGGGGGATTTTTCCCGAGTTTCAATTGTTCGTGTCCATCCATCCCGGAGAAAATACACCAACTGAAACTCCAGACAAACTACTTTCGAATAGGGCAATACCACAGGATGGAGTGCACTGCCATGTATATACATTCACGGAAGGGAGCACTGGATCACATCCGGGGTTGAACCTTGAGAAATGCCTGGGATGAGGCGAGATCTCTATTCATGGCAGGCTGAATCGGACTGCCAGCACCGCAGATGCAGAGGATATTTGGTATGGTGGGGCTGGATGAAATCGGGTTAGAATCCCACAAGAACAAGCTGCAATGGATCCTATCAAAGCACATGAGGGAACTGGAAATGGTTCTCCTGAAGGTGGCAAATCAAGCCCGGCCGGCACAAAGAGGCGCAGACGTGCTGGTTTGGGGATTCTGGCCTTGGTGATTATTGTTGTATCGGGTTTCCGCATTGGCGACCAACTGGAATTGGATTGGCACCAGGCGATTTCATGGATTCATCAAAATCAACACTGGATTCTGCTGGCGACGGGCACGGTATTTCTGGTCACGGCTGTATCCATGCGATCACCTGCACGGCTGGCAGTCTGTCTGGGGGGCGCCATCATACTGGGACTGGGCGGTGGGCAGTGGTATTTGCGGACCCATCCGGTTCAAGGAATAACCTGGAACCGGGGAGACGCCTCCATGATCTGGATACCACCAGGAAACCTCACATATACCAACCAGTACGGAAATGTTCTCACTTCCGGAGTGGAGGATGGGTTTTGGATCGACACCCGGGAATTCTCCGCCTACCAGCCAAACATTCCCTGGGAAAGAGGACAAAGATGGAATCGCTTCAATGCCGCATCCGGTCCGCTCAACAACACAACGGTATACGTCAGCTGGATCGATGCCATGAACATCTGCAAAGAGACCACGGAGAAAGAATGGCCTGACAGATATGAGAAAAATGGGAGGCTCTACAGATTGCCCACCACCAATGAATGGATTTACGCCACGATCTATAACATGCAGAAAAACCCGGTGACGCACGGTGCAATTGTTTTCCAGGATGGATCCAGGACGGGTCCGCAACCCCAGCTTGATGTCATGTTACCTGACAAAGGGTTGCAGAATATGCAGGGGAATGTATGGGAATGGTGTCTGGATTCAGTCCCATGCCCCTTGGAATCTCTCCAAGCAACAGATATGAACCAGAGGCAGAGCTTTCGGGCAGCCATCGGAGGAGGATGGAATAGCCCACAGGAACTCTGTGAACCGGATTCTGTCATTGCCTTGAGAGAGACGGATTTATTCCGATTTGTGGGATTCCGAATGGTTCTGGGGAAGCCTATACTGGAATGATCCACCTATCCATCAGGCAGCGACGATTTTTCCCCAGTCAGAGGCTGACTTTTCATGCGGACAAGTATAGGATCAGCCAAACTAATCATGAAGCGGAAGGTGCAGAAATACTGGGTATCCATTTTGGGGTGGAATATCCTGATGATCGCGGCGGGTGGATGGGCGAATGATTCCTGGGTTGTCTTCAATCGGGAGGTGAAACCTGTCCTGGAGGAGCACTGCATGGAGTGCCACGCGGGTGAGAAGCGCAAAGGGGGGTTCTCGATGAATACGCGGGAGAGCATATTAGCCGGCAGCGAGACCGATGAGGTCGTGGTTCCAGGAAAACCGGAACAAAGCCTTCTGATGCAGCTTGTGCGGGAGACGGACCCAGAAATGAGGATGCCTCCAGAGGACAAGTCGCCTCTGACCGCCCGGGAAATCGAAATTTTAGAAAAGTGGGTAGCGGAGGGATTGGTGTGGCCGGACGGATTTGCCTTGGGCAGGGAGGATTATCGGGCGCCGACTGGATTCCGGCAAGTTGAAGTGCCTGGGTCCATTGAATCCGGCCACCCGATTGATCATTTCCTCGCAGATTATCATAAATCCGGAAAGGTGCGGATGGGAGCCGGAGTTCAAAGGCACAGATGGATCCGCAAAGCATGGCTGGACACGATTGGTTTACTCCCGGATCGGGACCAGGTGGAATCGTTTGTCCAGTCCGGATCAGACCAACGGGCAGATGTCGCCGACTTCATCCTGTCCCGGAAGGAGGCCTATGCAGCGCACTGGATGAGTTACTGGAATGATTGGCTGAGAAATGACTATAAAGGAACCGGGTTTATTGATGGTGGACGCAAACAGATCACCGGATGGTTGTTTGGATCACTCTACTCCAACAAGCCGTATGATCAGTTTGTCAGGGAACTCCTGACCGAACATCCGGGAGCCGAAGGATTCCTTCATGGAATCAAGTGGCGCGGGACCGTCAACGACAGCCAACGCCGCGAAATGCAGGCAGCACAATCCATCTCCCAGATTTTCCTCGGCACCAACCTCAAATGCGCCTCGTGCCATGACAGCTTTGTCAACAGCTGGAAACTCAAAGAGGCATATGCTTTCGCCAGTGTCTTCGCGGAAAAGAACCTCGAATTACATCGATGCGATAAACCCATCGGAAAATTTATTGAGCCGGCCTTCCTCTTTCCGGAACTGGGCACCATTGCATCGGAAGGTTCGCGGTCAGAACGCTTGTCCAGCCTCGCTGAGATTGTGACCAGCCCGGAAAATGGACGGCTGGCACGAACCATTGTCAACCGGATCTGGGCCCACTATTTTGGCCGTGGACTCGTGTCGGATGTGGATGACATGGATCAAGTGCCATTTTCTCAGGACCTTTTGGACTGGCTTGCTATCGACCTGGCACAAAATGGTTACGATCTCAAGAGAACCATGCGGTGGATATTGACCAGTGAGGCCTATAATGTTGTGGCTTCATCTGACGTGGACGGTCTGTTCAAGGGGCCTGTTTCAAAAAGGATGTCGGCGGAGCAGTTTTTGGATGCCCTGGTTTCGGTGACTGGCATGGAGTTGGAAACCAATGATGAGCTCATGAAGGTGGACGGTCGCGGACAAGGGGGACAGATTCAGGCGATAAGCAAAGCTCTGGCGGAAAGTGATTCAAATCCGGAGTCGAGGAAGAGGATCCCCGGATCTGGACTGGGCAAATGGATTTGGAATACAGACAAGGCTCAGGCATCCGCGCCGGCAAATCAGGGTTTTGAAGCGGTTAAGGAATTTGAAATCAGCGGGGATATTGGGGCAGCCTGGCTGGTGGCCACGGCGGACAACGAACTCAAAGTCTTCCTCAATGAGAAAAAAGCCGGGGAAACAAGCGAGTGGACTCAACCCATCCGCAGGAATGTGATGCGTCAGCTTCAGCCGGGGAGAAATGTGATACGGATAGAAGCACGGAATGGGGGTGCGGCCCCGAATCCTGCTGGTGCGTATGTATCCCTGCAGCTGCAGGATGCCTCAGGGGAACACATGCTCAGCGTGGTTTCCGATGCGGATTGGAAGGTGAATCCTGGCACAACTCTTTTTGCATTGGGCGGCAGCGGCATGGGGCCGTGGAATTTGACAGAATCTCTGGAGTTCCCGGAAGAAATCACAGCCCCGCAGCGCATCCGGGCCAGTTATCTGTTTGCCGATGAATTGACCCGAGCCATGGGCCGGCCATCACGGGAACAAATTGTGACCCGGCGCGATCCGTATGCAACCACATTGGAATTATTGGAGCTGACCAATGGACAAACCATCGACCAGTTACTTAAAAAAGGTGCGGCATTATGGATGACCGATTTTTCAAATTCACCACATCAGGCAGTGAATCAGTTGTTTTACAGAGGGCTTGCCCGCCCGGCGTCCGCTCTGGAAATGTCGGCCGCATTTGAGATCGTGGGTGCCACACCGACACTGGAAGGCATTCAGGATCTCATGTGGGTGATGATCATGCTGCCTGAATTTCAAATTATAGATTGATGCACATTGAATGGATGCGAATAAAATGAAGCCGGAAAAATCAATAATTTCCCGTCGGCAGTTTGCCGGAAGTCTTGGTGCGATGGGAATGGGAATAGGTATGGCTGGCGGGCCGATGCGCGGTGTGGTTGAAGCTTTTGAGCCACGGGTCCCGCAGATTCAACCCAAGGCGGATACGTGCATCATCCTGTGGATGGCCGGGGGCATGGCGCATACGGAAACCTTTGACCCGAAAAAACACACTCCCTTTTTCAAGGGAATCAAGTCGGGTGATGTGGTGAGCACGTTTCCGTCCATACCTACGGTCCTGGACGGGGTGCGGCTTTCGAGTGGATTGGAGAATATTGGCAGTGTTCTGGATCGGGGCACGCTGATTCGGTCGCATGTTGTGGGGGACCTGGGATCGATTCTCCATTCGAGGCATCAGTATCATTGGCATACCGGGTACGAGCCACCACTGACAGTGACCGCACCACACATTGGTGCCTGGATCACTCATGGCCGTGGACCGCAGAACAATTCGCTTCCACCATTCATTGATATTGGCCAACCCTGGGCGGGAAATGGGGAAGCGGAAGAACTCAAGGCCTTTCAGACTGCGGGAATTCTGGGAAGTGAGTACGGTCCATTCCGCGTCCCCTACCCTGAGGAGGCTGTGAAATCGGTGCGACCACCTGCAGGATGGACCATGGAACGGTTCCGGCACCGGCGACTTGGATTTGAGAAAATGTTGTCAGCCAATGGGTCCGCTGCTTTGCGCAATGACAAGCAGCGCGAACTTCTGATTCAGGCAATTGACAATGCGGATCGCCTGCTCGATTCACCATCAGCGGCTGCATTCGACCTGGGCCTCGAATCCGA
>JAJOIW010000001.1 GCA_021209225.1 Verrucomicrobiota bacterium | reverse complement strand
TGACGCAGTCTTGCCCCGGGTCGCATGGGTCCGGCGGCACAGGGAAAGAATGGGCGGGGAATCCGTTCAAGGCGGGATCAGGCCCTCGCGGATGGCGAGCCGGGCCAGTTGGACCACATTGTCCACTTCCAGTTTTTTGAAGAGCTTGAGCCGGTGGGTTTCGATGGTTTTTGGACTGACACCGAGTTGGGCGGCGGTTTCTTTGGTTGAGTGGCCTTCGGCGAGGAGCTGAAGCACCTCAAGTTCGCGGCCGGAGAGTTCCAGGGGATCGCGCTGACGCGGGAGCGATTTATTTCTCCGGAAGCTGTCCACCACTCCCCCCAGCCACTGAGGGACTGAGATAGACCTGGCCATGGGCGACAATTTCAATGGCTTTGACCACCTCCTCGAAGGCGTTGTCTTTGACGATGAACCCGGAAGCGCCAGCTTCCAAAGCTCTGGCGACGGATCTTTGATCATCATTCATCGTGAGGATAAGTGTCCGGGTTTTCGGCCATTTCTGGGTGATTTGCCGGGATGCCTCGATGCCATTGAGTGTCGGCATCATGAGATCCAGGACAACCACATCAGGCTGAAGTGACTCGACAAGTTGTAAAGCGATCCTCCCATTGGCCGCTTCTCCCACAACACTCATCCCCGATTCCTTTTCAATCATGGCAGTCAATCCCTGTCTCATGATCCTGTGATCGTCTGCTAATAGAATTCTTATCGCCATGGATAGTGAGGTCTGCAAATAATGAGCGTCCCACAATTGGATAGTGGGGCGCATCACGCATATGCTATCGGTTCAAATCCCGATGTCAAAACCAATAAAATTCTGGCTGAATGGCGGGCTGCACGCCGCAGGTGAGACGAAAATCCCGGTGAATGACCGTGGATTTCTGCTTGGGGATGCCCTGTTTGAAACCCTGCAGGTGCGGGAGAATTTGGCGCTCAACTGGCGGGCACACTGGGAAAGATTGCATCATGGACTGGAGCTGTGCGCATTATCCCTTCCCTATTCTGAAGCAGCAATGCTTCGCGGTATTGGAGATGTGATGCGGGCCAATGAGGCGAAGGTCGGGGTCATTCGCTGGACGGTGTCGCGGGGGGAGGGATCCCGGGGTTATTTCCCGGTGGATTGCCACGCCCCGAACGTCCTCATCCAATTCCGTGCCCTTCCGCAGACGGGAGATGGTGCCATTTCCGCGGCAACCAGTCCCTGGACGATTTACTCGAAAGACCCACTGCAATCCATAAAATCCACCAGCCGGTTGAACTATGTGATTATGGCCATCCATGCTCAGAAGTCCGGCGTCGACGAATGCCTTGTCCTGAATGAAAACCAGGAGATTGTCGAGTGGCTGAGTGGGAATTTTCTGATTTTGACTGAATCGAAACTGATTGGCCCACCGAAGTGCGTGGGGAGGCTTGATGGGGTGACGGTTCCGGTGATTGTGCAGGCGGCCGGTGAAATGGGGATTCCCTACTCCGCCGTACCTCTGAGGTTATCTGAATTGGATTCCACCAGCACCCTGCTGCTGACCAACAGCACCAGAATCGTTCAACCGGTCCACACACTGGATTCCAAGCCCTACCCTACCCGTCCGGATCTGGTGAATCACCTATTCCGGAATGCTCTGGATATCCTCCTCAAATCCCACAAATCCATGCGGGTGGACGGGACCTAAGTGAGCGAGACCACCAGGTAATTTTTTTTGCCTTTGCGGAGCAGGAGGTATTTCCCGAAGAGGATGGCTGATGCATCAATGCTGGCTGCGGGATCATCCACACGCATATTATTCAGGTAAACGCCACCTGCCTGAATGTCCTTGCGGGCCTGACCCTTGGACGGGCATAGCCCACACTCCACCAGAAGATCAATCATCGACTTGCCACCCCCGGATTGAAAGCTCTCCACGGATGCCTCGTGAGTTGGCACTTCTCCGGCAATCTCCTGAAAGAGGGACTCCGTGATGCCATCCATTCCCCCGCCGAAGAGAATCTGACTGGCCCTGAGGCAATCCTCAACCGCTGCAGGACCATGAATCATCGCGGTCATTTCCTGAGCCAGCCGACGGTGCGCCTCCCGCCGGCCGGGATCCTGGTTGTGACCTGATTCCAGAGCCTCGACCTCATCCCGATCCAGAAATGTGAAATACCGGATGAATTTGATGACGTCGCGGTCATCGACATTGATCCAGAATTGATAAAACCGGTAGGGACTGGTTTTTGCCGGATCCAACCATATGGCACCTGAGACACTTTTCCCGAATTTGCTCCCATCGGCATTGGTGATCAGGGGGAGCGTCAGCCCGAAAGCGGCACGGGAATTTTTTTTCCTGCAGAGGTCAATTCCCGCGGTGATATTCCCCCATTGATCCGATCCACCAATCTGCAGATCGCAATGATAATGGCTTTGAAGGAAATAGAAATCGTAGGCCTGGAGGAGCATGTAACTGAACTCGGTGTAGCTGATGCCACTGTCCCGGTCTTCCATCCGCGAGCGGACACTCTCTTTGGACACCATCATATTGACGGAGAAATGCTTTCCCACATCCCTCAGGAAATCCAGAAACGACATGGGGGCGATCCAGTCGGCATTATTCGCCAGACGGGCGGCATTGCCTTCCGCACCGAAATTGAGGATGCGCCGCAATTGTTCCGTGACACCGGCAATATTCGTCTCGAGGACCTCCCGGGTGAGGAGATTTCTTTCAGCCGATTTCCCGCTGGGGTCTCCGATGAGTCCTGTGGCACCTCCGGCAACGGCGATCGGGATGTGTCCGGCATCCTGAAACCGCCGCAGGGCCAACAATGGAACGAGATTCCCCACATGCAGGCTGCTCGCGGTTGGATCAAATCCACAATACAAAGTCACCGGATTCTCATTCAGACGCTTTTTCAAGCCCTCCAGATCGGTGCAATCCGCTAAAAGCCCACGCCATTGAAGCTCGTCAATAATGTCCATCATTTCGCTCCCATGTGCTTACCAGACATTTCAGTTTTTGTGTATCATAAATCCTTTTCATGGCGCATTTTATCGGGCCATCGAATCAGAGTGATCTATCATAGCATCAGATTCCAGGGCGCCCCGGCTCTATGGAATGAATGGAATTGTCCCGGGAGGATGTGCGGATCAGGGGATGGTCTGATTGCCGGTATGATTCCATAGATGAACATCCCGCTGCGGGAAAGGTATCTGAATGCCCGCCTCCATGAATTGCTTATGAATCAGCGTGTGCATCTCATGAATCACTAACAGGCGACGATCCAGATCGGGCAGGAAAAACCGCACCACCAAATTGAGGGAACTGTCCCCAAAGGACTCAAAAGTGACCATAGGCTCGGGATCTTTGAGGATGTCCGGATGATTTTTGACAAGTCCATACAGCAGCCGGACTGCCTTCTCAATATCTGTCCCATAGGCGATGCCCACATTGATGACGACCCGGTTCAGCTTATTGGAGAGTGTCCAGTTTAATATATGGCCTGTGATGAATTCTTTGTTGGGAACAACAAACTCCTTCCGATCCCAGTCCGTCACAGTCGTTGCCCGTATGCGTATTCTGGAAACTATTCCCGTAGTGCCACTGACCGTCACCACATCGCCCACCCGTATGGGTCGCTCCAGCAACAATAAAATGCCACAGACAAAGTTTGCCACCACTTCCTGAAGACCAAATCCCAACCCCAGAGAAAGGGCCGCAAGCACCCAGCCGAACTGCTTGAAATCAAACCCCAACAGGTTGAAAAGCACAATCATTCCGGCAGCGACAACAAAATACTGAAATACGGTGGTGACCGCGTAGCGCACACCAGCCTGCAAGGGCAGCCGCTCGAGTAATACAATCTCAACAACCCCGGGAATATTTCTGGCGGCGGCCGTCGTCAATAATATGACCCCCATCACTAAGATCAGATCAAATAATGTGAACCACTGTGTGACTTCCTCCCCATCCACCAAACCGATATAAGACCACAGTTTCACCTCTTCAAAAAAGGCAAGCGCGGGAAAGACACTGCGGAATATCAGCCATAAACCTAATATGATATACAATCCGAAAAGCGATTTCAGAAACCCGCGTGTCTGATCCTTGATCAGGGATAGATCCAGTTCATTATTCTCCTCAGGAACAATCGGAGGAATGGTCGCGGTCGAATCATCGGTCTTCTGTATGACCCGGCGACGCTCGAGCGCTTTCTCAAATGCCACCCGCCTCTCTTTCACATAAAACCAACGGATTCCCAGAAAATAGAGAACAATACCAACCCCAACCCAGAGCATGAGGAAAAACAGCCGGTATCCCAGGTCGACAGCCGCATAATGGTATCCCCAGGAGATGAATATAAATAATACAAACGGCACACCCATCATGACAAATCGCCAGAATAAAGCATACCGCATCAACCAACCCACTCCCGTCGCATCGAAAAACTCAACCAGAAATTTCCCGTCCTTTCCATTAATCTTGATGAAAAATAAACAGTAAGCCGCATACGCCACCATCAACGCGGGTTGGGATACAATATCCCGGAATACCATGTCTCCATAAGTTTCAAATAAAATGACTATAAAAACAGATATGGATATGACAGGCACCAACCATCTGGAATGAATTTTAATGCGTTCAAAAAATCCATTTCTCCAGCGGAAGTGAACCCACCCGATGCCGCTGGGTATGGCGAGCCAGTGGATGAATTTATGCCAGTGGATAAACCCGGCTACAAAAAGCAAACCCCATAATATCCCGTCAGCCATGGGACTCCGGATGGGTAGACTTCGCACATACCCGGCCGCAGCCCAAAAATAAACAGTCCATCGGAATGGATATATAAAACAATGCATCAATCCATGAAGCGTATGTTTAAAATCATCCGTGGATACTTTCCGCACTTTGGAGGCGAGGTCATCAAAGTATTTCTGATGGATTTTAATTTTCCGGGAGATGAAGACTGAAACAGCCAAGGCACAGAGTGCATATGGGACCGCCGTCAGAACAGACGATTTATTTATGAGACTTCCGGCGAACTGATTGAATGATGTGAGCATCTGCGGGAAGGAATGTGCCAGACGATTGAATCCACTGACCACCTGCCAGATTGGGTTGGAGGTGGGGACCCACATCAGGTTCCGGTTGAGAAAATCCCTCATTTCATTCAGGAGCAGAATGTAGTCTTTATTGAGGCGCAACTGATCATCGATGGTTTGTGCGTATTTGCGCTGATTGGACTCAAGTTTCTGAAGCAGAGCGCGTTGTTGGACAAATATTTCCCTGGCTCCCTGGATTTCCATAGCCCGGTCGTCGGTCTGGGCAACCTTGCTTTCTATCATCCGGTCAAATGATTCGGATCCCGGCAGAACCTGCCTGAGGGATTGCTCGTAGCGGAACCTCTGAAGCCTCGCTGTCTTCAGTCTGGATTCGATTTCTTCAATCTTCATCCCCTGCAGCAGCCGGCTACTCAGATCCTGACGTGTCTCGACCAGAACCTGGCGCAATATTTCGTCGGCATTGCCGATTTCAATCTCCTTTTTCAGGTCCTCGTAATCGGTTCTGGTGCGTTCCATGTCGGCTTCCAAAGCATTGACCAGGCGATCCTGGGTCTGCAAGTCGTCCACCAGTTTGCTGAATGCGAGGGAATAGGCCTGATTTGTCTGGGCGACGGACTGGACCCATTGGTTCTGGATTTGGGCGCCTTCTGAGATGTTTCTGGTTTCTCCGGCGACATGGGCTGCCTCGAGTTGCCGCGCCTTATTAAGCAGGTCCTCAAGTTTTTTGATGTGATTGTCTCCCGCCTGAACATCGAGCTGCTTCATGTCGCGGATCAGGGTCATCAATTCATACCGCTGAGGATGGGAATGGAGTTCCTCGGTCAGTTTTAACGAGACCGCGGAAAGCATGATTTTTCTGGACTCCATCAGGAGCTTTCTCAGTTCGCCGGATTTCGGATCCGCATTCTCCGACAATTCCTTGAGTGAGGCCTCGGCTGCTTCCAGAGCCAGTTTATTGTCCTGAATATCCTTCTGGATGGAGGCCGGCCGGTTGACTTCCAAGCTGATCTGGGATTCCAGTTTTTTTAATTCGTCTTTTCTGAGGTTCTGTTCGGATTGTTTGGCGGCCAGAGTGGCTTCGATAGCGTCCACATTGTCTTTGCCGGAGACGGTCAGGCTGGGATCGACGCCGTCTTTGACAGCGGAACGCCGGATCTGGATGTCGGCCTCAATCTTTTTCTTCTCATCGGCAAAGGTTCTGATGGATTCGAGATATCCATCCACCAGGCGCCTCTGGGCATCAGCGGTGTCGAGGGATGCCCGGGCATCTTTGATCTGCTGTCGGGTCGGTTGGTCCGCTTCCGCGGCTGTTTCCGGCAGCAATTTCTCCAGCTCACTCAACCGCTGCCGGATCTGGGTGCTCCGGTTTTCCGTCAGCTCCGGTGACTGAGGCTTGATGGGGTCCGGGGAAGAAACCGGATTTTCACCATTCTGCGACAGAGATTCTGGACAGAAGAGAAGGACCCACAAGCTCAGGACCACCCAATACCCCATTCGGATCACACGCATCATGAGGACATGGTAACAGATTGCAGGCATTAGAAAACCTTCCTTTGCCGCATTCCAACTCAGCATGCCCGGCCGGGTGCACGGATCCCGGACAAATGTTAACGTCCCAGGATTCAATCAGGCAGGGAAATCAGGGCTTCACCGCCATAAAATAGGTGGCCAACGGATTCAGAACCGCACTGCCATCCATCGAAACCAATCCCTGAAAATCAATCTGATGAATGGCATTCTCCCGCAATTCACCCAGCACCAGTTTTATCGTCTTCCCATCGGCGGACAAACTTCGCGAAATGATGGGAATGTCCCGGGCGTCCACTTTTGGCGATCCGTATGCCGCATGATAGCGGTAGGACCAACTACCAACAGATGACTTGAGACTGTCCAGTGATGCCGCACGGATGGGCTGGGTCATGGTGATCGAAAAACCATCCTTCCGCGCCCGGATGGAATGAATCTCATGAGGCACATTTCCATTCCACCGGATGCGCTGGATCCCTTTGTCCCCAGCCCAGGATAATGCGGTTTGCCCAATGTAAAGCGATGCATCCGGGGAGAAAACAAGGCGGTTGATTCCGATGCGCAATCCCCCACTGTCCATCCAGTTGATGACGGCTCCCTGGATCACTCCCTGCACCCGGTCGGGAACCAGCCTGAGAATGCGCGCCACATTCATCTCCCCAACCATCATCTGCCCGGCAAATGGACCAAATCGCCCAGCTGTCGTATCACACAATGGCTGCGTCGGAGAATTGGCAACCTCACCCTGCGGGAATAAAAAGGACGCGCGGGTTCGCATGGCATTCAATTCCTCCACCGGCACTTTCAAAGGATCGCGATCCCAACCCTCTTTCCACACCAATGAAGCGGGATGACCATAAAAGCGCCCATCCTGCACATGATAACATTTGCTGGTGCCGATCCAATCCCCCTGGTTGTCCGTCA
>JAJOIW010000166.1 GCA_021209225.1 Verrucomicrobiota bacterium | reverse complement strand
GGACAGGTCAAATTTCTGAGCGGCGTTGTGGACGGTGGCGATCAGTTCCTCGCCTTTCCATGGCTTGGAGATGAAGCGGAAGATTTCGCCATCGTTGATGGCTTGAATGACTGTGTCGTAGTCCTGAATGGCGGTGATCAGAATCCGGGTGGCCAGAGGCTGGATTTTTTTCACTTGTTGCAGGAATTCGAGCCCCGAGAGCATGGGCATCTGATAATCCGTGATGACCACGCCAACCTGCGTGTCACGCAGAATCTTCAACGCGTCCACCGCGTGGGAAGCCATAAATATTTTATAGTGAAAGCGACTGAGGAATTTGTCCAATGCCTTGAGAATGATGGGTTCATCATCGACGACAAGGACATTCCGGGCTACCTCACCCAATTGTTCAGCAAACTGCTCATCCATGGCGGCCATCCAGTATTTGGTTCAATTTTTCCAGCACGTCCGGGCCGGGTGTCTCAGGTGAGATGATCCATGAAGCGAGTTGGATTTCCGATGGCCTGAGGGCATCCTGGTCACAATTCTGGAGTTTCAGCACGAGTGGGATGGATTCATCAATGGAAGCCAATTCATCCAGGTAGGATAACCACTCGTCACATCCATCCTCAATCAACACCAGAATGATGCGGAAATCCGCGGTCCGGTTCTCCAGCCATTCAACCGCCTGACCCTTCTGGAGGACTTCAAACACACTGAAGCCTTTGGATCTGAGAAACGCACTGCTTGCCTCCAGGTTCTTGCCAGGTTTTCCCGCGAGCATAATGGTTGCCCTGGATTTTACTGGGGAGGAGGTTTGCCGGCCGACAGAAGGTTTCTGGGTGGATTCCTCTCCGGCAAGTGTGTCGATGACGTCGGCATCCAGTTGCTGAAGTGGCAGCAATAGGGTGAAAGTTGTTCCCTTGCCAGGAGTGGATTCCACGGCAATGGCGCCGTTGTGTCTCTCAACAAACAGCCGGGAATTGTAGAGGCCCAGTCCGGTGCCCTTGTTCATGGGCTTGCTGGTGTAGAAGGGTTCAAAAATTTTTGCCATCTGATTTTCCGGGATTCCGCAGCCGTTGTCCACTACAGATAGGAAGGCACATGGAAAGGGCGGGATAAATCCATGCACCAGCGCCGATCCATCCAGAGCATATGCAATTCCAGTCCGGATGGTCAGCTGCCCGTTTTTGTCAATCGCATCCACCGCATTCAAGGCCAGATTCACCACCACCTGGCGGAATTCCACAGGGTCAACCCATATCGGTAACTGGCCATCATAAAGACACAATTGAAATTCAATCCGGCGTGGAGTTATTTTTTTCACCAGGTCACCCACATCATTCCCGAGGCGGTTGAGATCGTCATAACACGCATCTCCGGTTTTCCCCTGGTGCAGATCCAGTATCTTCTGCACCAGCTGATTGGCATGGAGAGAATTCTTGCGGATGTCCTCCAGGTATTCCTTATTCGGGTCGGTCGGGTCCAGGTCGGATATCAGGGAGTCACTGAGTGAGGCGATCCCAGCCATCGTGTTGCGGAAATCATGGGCCAGTCCCATGGTGAGCACAGCGAGCGTCTCTTTCCAGGCGGAGCCCATCAGGCGTTTCTCCGCTATCATCTGTCTGGTGATATCCATCCATACACCGTGGAAACTCACCAGGAGGCCACCGCGGATCACAGCCACCCGATGTTCCATAATATAGGAAATCCGGCCGGTTCTCGCATTTTTAATGCGGAATGTCGAATTGACCCCTTGTGGTTGGGTTCTGGCGAGGGAGAGGTTCTTCTTTAATTCGGCGTGGTCGGATTCGTGAACAAACTGCCAGAATGCCCCAGGTTTTTTGTCCAGCTCGGCGGGATTGAATCCAGTGAGTGCCTGGACTTTGGGTGAGATGACGCGAAAGGTCATATTCGTTCTTTGAGTGAATATGATACCCGGCCAGCGTTGGTGGATATTGAGCAGGGATGATTCCAGTTCAAGCACTCTGGCGACGAGTTGCTGGCGGCCCTCGACCGAGTCATCCAGGTAATCCAGAGGTCTGAGTTTCATTTCCTCGGGGGGTGGAAGCACCTGGTTCAGGTAAAGGACCAGGCTGTCTCCCACGCGGCATTTGTCCATCTCGACACAGACCGGGCCAGTGGAATCCGCCCCATTCACCGAGGACACGCGGCAGGATAATCTGCCAAAACTCTGCCGGTCAGTCAGAAAGTCCTCCAGTGTGGAAAGCGATGTCCCCGCATCAAATAACTTGCCCAGCAAATCCAGAATATCCTGCCCGGCAAATAACTCAGTCGAACGCCCGAAGAATGTCGCGAATGCCTCATTCACTTCAACCACAAGTCGATCCGGACCAATGACCGCCATGGCAGAGCGGACCCAATCCGAGTCTCGGGCCAGGACGGATTTTTTCTGATCAGAATCTGCTTTGGCAGTGATTGCTTCCATGTTTTACCTGGAGGCCCGTGAAGCTGGGCGACCACTTGTGTATGATTCCATCCATCTCAGGTCCATATTGGATGGAATGGACCTGTCCGTGCAGTTTTTCGCTTGTGTAAATTTTTCCATCCAAACTGATTCCGACTATATCTAGCAAATTCCATGGGCTGTGGAAAAGCAATTCATTCCTATCCCATCGATCAGGCGCGGGCCTTACCGTTCAGGAAGATTTTCGAGATCCAGAGTTCCAATGATTGGACCGAAGCATCGGCACTGGAAACCGGAATTCCGCCGAGCTCCAGAACCTGCCGGGCTTCAGATTCCTCAAAAACCCGGACGTAGATCTGCACCTGGGATGCATATCGCAGCACCTCGCGGATATCTTCAAATCGCCGCATCGAAACCAGAACAAATGCCGCACGGTCAATCCCGGCACGTTTTAAAAGATTCGGATCTCCGGCATCGCCAAATATGCAGGGGATTTTCATTTTTCTGAGTTGGTCGACGACCTGCCCGTCGTCTTCAATCACAAGAACCGGATACCCGGACTCCTGGATCGGCTTCAACAAGTGAGGGCCACCATCGCCAAACCCCAGCACCAGGGCATGATTGTGAAGATTGGAATCGAGCTTCTTCGCTTGAATATCGAATCGGGAAAGTGCATGCAGAAGGAAATCAGTCAGCTTCTGTGAGGTCAGGAAGGGAGTCGCGAGTGTGGTGAAAATAGTGGCGACCGTCAGCAGATTCATCACGGAATCATCGATGATGCCGCTGCGCAGGCAGGTGAGGCCCAATACGAGGGAAAGTTCACTGGTTTGTGCCAGGTAAAATCCACTGCAGAGCGCCCCGCGCCAGGATCGGCCAACCAGCCGCGACACCACAAATACGGTCAATGGAGAAAAGATCCACACCACCGCAGACAAGGCGAGCCCGGCACCCAGCACTTTCCAGTCCGATATGATCAGTGTCGCTCCCAGGCTGACGAAAAAAAATGCCCACAAAAAATTCAAAGAAGGATCCCAGCACACCGCGCAGGATTCCAGCTGATGGGAAGCTGGCAAGGGAAAATCCTGCGAGAAAGGCACCGAGAATGGGGGGGAGGTTGAAGTGGACTGCCAACCAGACAAATGTGAAGCAGATGCCGAGTGAGGCGAGGACGAGGAATTCGACATCCTCCGCCCACTGGCTCATGAATTTGGGAAACACCACCCGCTGGCAGAATACCGCCAGCGTCATCAATACCAGAAACCAGCCAATCCCAAGGGCCACTTCGATGAAAGGTTGGTTCCATCGGGTTAATCCTGCCATCAATGTCAGGAAAATTAAGTCCTGCAGCAGGAGCACCCCAATAATCAGGCGCCCGAATGGCTCCGTAATCTGCTGCCGGGTCCGAAGGAATTGAAGCACTGCCAGAGTCGAGGAAACCGACAGTCCTAATGCCAGGACTATGGCGTGGGTCAAGCCGAATCCCAGAATCCCGGCCATCAGAAGTCCCCCCATGAACACGACCGAGAATTGCATGGTGCCCACCCAGAAAGCCGCCTTCAGATGAGACTTCAGCCGTGCGGGGTTGAGTTCCGTGCCGGCTCCAAAGAGCAGGAAGGTGAGGCTCAGATCCAGGTGGTTTCTGAGTTCAATCTGCATGGCGTCCGCCAGGAATGGGCTCATGGCCAGCCCAATGAGGATCAGGACCGGAATCCTGGGGATGCGCAGGTGGGCGGCAATAAAGTAAGCGATGGCCGTAGCAGCAAATATAAGAGCCAGGAAGGTCATGACTTGAGAAGGCCGATTTCTTTGAGTTTGTTCACCTGGCTTTTGATGCCATCCACTTTGGGAAGAATGAGGTATGCGACCTTGAGGTCCAGCAGTCGGTCGAGGTTATTCATGTCCACTCCGTGGATACAGGCTGGCACCCCATTGCGCTGGCTCCAGAAGGCGATCAATTCATTGGATTCTCAATGCGAAGCGCGGAAATGACCAGTTTGGATTTTTCGAAATGGAGTTCATGGAGAGTTTCCTGGTATCCGGTGCTTCCGATGAGGTGCTGGCAATCCAGTCCATCCAGTTTTTTGGGATCGGTATCGACAGCAATCACCTTTTCGCCCAGCTGGATCAGACGTTTCACGATCCTTCGACCCATCGTATTCATGCCGATGACTATGATCGGCTTCAATTCCCCGTCCGGGTTTTCATTCGGATTCGCGGCGGTGGAGTCGGCTTTGCCGCTGGACGGGAATATCCACTGGAACAGGATGATGTTAATCGGGAATGACACCAATGCTAACACAAGGATCAGATTTTTAAACTCCTCGGAAACCAGTCCTTTATGGGCTCCAAGAGTCAGGAGAATGAGAGAAAACTCGCTGATCTGCCCCAGAACAAGTGCCGTCTTCGGGGCCACGCGTTTTCTCCATTTCATCAGGGAGAATAATCCCAGCATCACTGCCGGTTTCAATATCAGTACAAATCCACAGCACATGGCAAAAAACCAGGGATTCTTCAGGATCCCATCCAATTCCATGCTCGACGCGAGACTGACAAAAAAGATGGCCACAAAAAATTGCATCAGTGGGTGCACCCGGCGGCGCAGGTCTTCATGGTGAGGCAATCCAGCCATGGCCAGTCCGGCCAGAAAGGCGCCGCTTTCAGCGGACAGATGCAGGTAATGTGCGAGATAGACGATGGCAAAGCACCATGCCAGACTGAAAACCAGCAGCAGGTCGGGTGTCGCACGCCGCCATTCAAAAACACGGCGCAATAGAAACCGCCAGGCCACATAACACCCCATCAGCACAATGCCAAACGACGCGACCGTCTTGAGCATGGATAAGCCGATTTTTGTCAGGGAACTGCTCCCGCCATCCGATCCGCCTGTGGCCTCGAGAATGGTCAGAGCCACTATCACGACCAGATCCTGTGTCAGCAGAATCGCCAGGGATAACTGCCCGTAAGCAGATCGCATCTCCCGGCGATCCTGGAGCAATTTCAAAACAACCACCGTGCTGCTCAAAGCAAAACCAAGCCCGCCAATCATGGCACTGGCAAACGTATGGTTGAATGCCCGCAGGAAAACCGCTCCCGAAATGGTCATCACCAACACTTGAAGAAATCCGGTAATCAGGGGTTTTCCCTTCAAATGCTTGAGCAATTCGGTGTTCATTTCCAACCCGACCAGGAAGAGCATCAGGCTGATCCCGGTCTCCAGAACCCAAGCCAGCTCATCCGATCCCGTCGTCACCTTGAATACTGGGCCAATCACCACCCCAGCCACCAGAAAACACACCACCCCGGGCAGCTTCACAAAGCGCCCCAAAGCCAAAGCCACGGCCGCAGCCACCACCATCAGTCCCAGTTGCTCCAGAAAGTTTCCCAGTTCCATCTTACACCCTCACCACTCTGCCACAATCAGCACTCAAATCCATACGATTCAGATAAATGTGGATTTTTCACTGCATGGCACTCATTGCGCTGTGCCGATCTATGGATTAATTCCAGTCCCATCCGGTCATTCAGGAATTCCAGATGAGGAAACTCCTTCGAGCCAGAGCGAGGGAATAAGATTTTCCAGCCGCAGGGATATTCTGAAATATCCGGGGAGAATGGAAGAGGTGAACTCCTGCCCTGGACTCTGGTCATGAACTCCAGGTTGTCTGCCGGGAACAGGACCCGAAGGCGTCGGATATCCCAGGGCTTCTGAAAACCATTGCCCCTGAACCCCGCGAAAAACATCCAGGCTTCAGCGGGAATCCAAAAATGCAGGAAACCTTATGCTGTTCAAATGGTGGAGCCGGCGCAGCCAGTGTTCTTCGATGATCTGGCAGCATTCTGGTCGCCGCCAGCCTGGCTGGCAAAATGCCTCCGCCTCAAATTGTGGAAATACCACCCAACAGCTGATTGCATAGGACCGGAAAATCTGCACAATGACACTCATGAACCGACTCCAATCCCAGCGTCGCACTGACTGCGTGTCCACCAGGGAGCCCGGTGCGGTCATTCCGCACGCCGGGATCCGCCAGGGGGTCGCCGGGCCAGCGGCGTCCCAGCTTTGACCGGCAGAAGACAGAGACAAACCACCAGACAAAAATATGACGTCTATAACAGAACAGGAATTATTCTGGCAGGGTCAGTTTGGGAATGAGTATACGGATAGAAACCGCGGCAGGAAGTGGGTCGCGGCCAATATTGCATTCTTCAGCAAGGCTCTGGAGCATACCTCGAAAGTATCTTCGATCCTGGAGCTGGGCTCCAATATCGGACTCAATCTGATGGCCTTACGCCAACTCCTGCCTGAAGCAGCACTTTCAGCCGTGGAAATTAATGAAAAAGCGGCTGCTGAACTGAAGCAGAATGTTCCTGATGTCGAATTGACACAGGGCTTAATCCTTGAATTTGTGCCATCAAAGACAGTGGATCTCAGTTTCACCAAAGGCGTTCTGATCCACATCAACCCTGACAAGTTGCCATTGGCCTATGACGCTCTTTACCAAAGCTCATCTCGCTACATTCTGCTTTCCGAGTATTACAATCCGTCCCCGACTGAGATCGTATACAGAGGGCACGAGGGCAAGCTCTTCAAGAGAGATTTCGCAGGTGAGATGCTGGACAGATACGAAGACCTTTCGCTGGTGGCGTATGGCTTCGTTTACCATCGCGATATTCATTTCCCCCAAGATGACATGACTTGGTTCCACATGGAAAAAAGATAGCCGAACCAAATAAAGGAGTGCAGGCAAAGCACACTTGCGTGTTGGATGTATTCCATGGTTGAACAAAACGCGGGAATTCACCTGCTGGCATTCATATAGCATATTTCCTGGGTTGCCCCGGTTTCCGCAGTGGATCTGCTTTTTCACATGTCTTTCAGACCAATATTCACGGCTCCATTGCGCGTGATATTCGATTTGTTTATTTCCCTATTCTGTGAGGTGGTTTTCAGCCGGTCCGTGTCCCTCAACTTAAATTTAAACAATCATTCACTGGATAGGAGTCCACTCTTCATTGGTTTCACATTTTTCTTCGGCAGAAACTCTCTTTTGGGTTGTTTATATATATATATCTTTACGCCGCAACGCGGTGGACGGGGGACAGCCCAGGGTGGAGTGAGGAACGAGCGCAACC
>JAJOIW010000134.1 GCA_021209225.1 Verrucomicrobiota bacterium | reverse complement strand
CATGTTTTAAAATTCCGTGAATTCAGTTCCTTCCGTGGTTGTAGATAATATGGAACCATGGAAAAGACGGATGACCCTGAAATGGAGAGACAGGAAAGATGAAAACCATGTTTTAAAATTCCGTGAATTCAGTTCCTTCCGTTTATGCCGGGCTTGTACACTCCATCATGAATGAATGGTTACGCAAACAGGGCGGGGACAATTGTGGATTTGACCAATTCTCGAGGTTGATTGAGGTGGTTCATGACTATGGTCTGAGGGTCGATACCCAGGGAATAATAGATTGTGGCAAGGAGTTCACCTGGATGGACCGGGTTTTCCAGGGGGGCTGAAGCCGTTTGGTCGGACTGCCCATGGACATACCCTCTTTTAATTCCCGCACCTCCAATAACGGACGTATAGCAATATGGCCAATGGTCGCGACCATCGTCGGAATTGCCATTTCCAGATGTGGACACTCCGCGCTGTGGGCTTCGCCCGAATTCGCCTACGGCGACCACCAAGGTTTCATCGAGCAATCCACGGTCATCCAAGTCGGAGAAGAGGCCGGAAAGTCCCCGGTCCAGCATGGGAGCGGATTGGTTTTTCATACGCTTGGATAGGTCGACATGGTGGTCCCAGGAATGGTTGTCTGAATTGGCGATTTTTGGCCAGATGACTTCAACCACCTTGGTGCCAGCCTCGACTAACCTGCGGGCAAGAAGGCATGAATCACCGAAGGTGTTTCTTCCATAGAGGTCGCGGATTGAATCTGGTTCTCTCTCAATGGCGAATGCGTCGCGGGCGCGTCCAGAAATAATGAGGTTCAGAGCCTGGGTGTAGTATTCATCGAGCGACATGTTTTCGACTGCTTTCTCGATGACGGGCATTTGGGCATTGATGGCATCTCTGAGTGATGCGCGTCGTTTCAGTCGGAGGGAGAAAATATCCGGCTGCAACTGCAGGTCATCAATTTTGATGCGTGTCATTTTCGCCATATCCATATCATCTCCTGTGGGGAAAAGTGTATAGGGATCAAAGGCTTTTCCGAGGAAGCCGGCTGTTCCTCCTTTGCCAACCACGTTGCTTTCCTGCAGTGGGCGCGGGAGCATGACAAAAGGCAGCATGGGTTCATCCGAGGGCTTCAGATTGATGATTTGGGAGCCGAAATTCGGGAAATCTTTTGGGGATGGGGGTTCGAGTTGTCCTGACGGGCTGACTTTATCGGTGGTGTATCCCGTCATCATCTGGTAGATGGCTGCCGTGTGGTTGAATAATCCATTCGGTGTATAACTCATCGATCGGATCATGGTGAACTTGTCATTGATTCTGGCAAGTTCCGGCAGGACTTCAGTGAAATGTATGCCTGGAATTTTTGTGGGGATGTCTTTGAAAACGCTGCGCACATTGTCTGGAACATCGCGTTTGGGATCCCAGAGATCGATGTGGCTGGGCCCCCCCTGGAGATAAACCATAATCACGGATTTGGCTTTTCCCCATCCCGGTTTGGCTCCCGGTGATAGATTGGAAGCTGATACGGATTGCGCTCTGAGCATCTGGTTGAGGGTGAGACCAAGCATTCCAGCGCCCCCCATGCGGAGGATATCGCGTCGGGTATAGCCTAGATTGGCATCACACAAGTCTTTGCCTTTTGGGCCTGGGATTCTGAACATATGGCACCTGAATGATTCTGGGTTGTCGGTTTAAATGAGTTAATGATTAAAGAGAAAAGCGGGACTATTGATGAGCGCCCAAGCCAAATCCTGAGCAACCGTGAGTCTGGGGTTCTCCAACTGCTGGGCACTGAGCCGGACATCCCGTTTGAGTTGTTCCAGGAAAGGATCGGGTGGAACGGGGAGTTTGGCGGACTCAACCGCCATGGATAGTTCAGCCAGCTTCGGATCATCCGGCACCGGCTGCCTGGCATCCTGGATCTGTTTTGTGAGCTGCTGGTAGCCTGCATTCTGATGTGTCAGGAAATTGAGGAGTTTTTCTGTCTGGTCGACGGACCTCCTGTCAGGTGCCACGGCGATAATCTGGCCTATTTCTGCCGGGACCCCAAATTTGTCTGCCTCCGGGGAGGAAGTGGTTTGAATTTTGAAATGTCCAATGGAGTGGATATTGCTGTTGTAATTCTGCACCAGGCTGATTTTGAGGAATCCTTTTGGATCGAGAGTCTGGGGTTCGGCAAGCTGAAACAGAGCGGTATGCTGTGAACCGATCTGTGGGCTGATAGCCCAACCATCATTGTCCCCGGTATTGCCATTGATGGCCTTGGAGACATCAAAGTTGCCCTGGCTGAAATCTGCTACGGCTTTGGAGAATTTGAGGGTTTGAGATGATGTTGTCCCGATGTGGGTGAGTGAGATCTGATAGATGGTGGTTTGTCCTGCCTCGGAGGCTGGGTCGAATCTCAGACTCCTGAGGGGCTGTTCAGCCCAGATCAGGAAGGATGCATTCTGAACCGGTCCGGCCGATGGATGAAGCGCCAGTTTTCGGCTTTTTGCCTCGGAGTATTGGTGTTTCTCTGCATCGCTGAAAAAGAGTTGGGTGGCGGCTGGTTTGTCTGTTGAAACCTCCATGAGACATTCGACCCGGATCCAACCTGGCGGTGCATCAACCTCCACTTCCATCATGGGATCGACTCCATTGCTCAGGATGGACCAGAGACCATTCTCCATCTTTTTCCAACTGGCATTGCCATGGGGTTGCCAATCGGATTGGGGGCCATCCTGTGCCAGCGACCAGACCTTCTGGATCGGCTGCTCCTCCGGAGCTTTTGAGACTGGGGCAAAATACTCAGCTGAAATCTCGGTCAGAACAAAATTGCCATCTCCGCCTGCGCGTCCTGGACCGTTTTTGGGCAGGTCCGGATGGGGGAGAGTATCCAGACGCACACCGGATATTGTTCCGTGTGGGTTGGGTGTGAGGAAAAGTTCGTAAGTGGATTTGCCGTTCGGGCCAGCGACCAGGAATCCATTCCCTGGAGCCGAAACCAAAACATCGGCGCTGGTTGTCGAAGCTCCAAGGATGTGCGGTGAGCTCCAGCGGGTCACATCCCCCAGGCCTGCCGCCGCCTCATTGAGTCCGGATCGGATGGATTCTTTGAGTTGAATGAGATCGTTTTCCAGGGATTCGGCCGTTTTGATGCGTTGGTCAGTGAGTTGTGCTTTTTTGATGACCCAATCATTCTGGAACTGATCCAATGCGGTCTGAGCGGCTGCGATGCGGGCGAGTCGTTCCTGATCGAGTTTGTCGCGTTCACTTTGAATTTGTTGGGAATATTCATTGAGTTGAGCCACGAGTTGCTGGTGTTCGATTTTCGGGGCATCGAGCATTTGGAGAGTTGCCTGGATTTCCGGCTGGCTGGCCGGGCGGTTGAGAATGTGCCTGAAAATACCATCAATCCATGCATCGGGCTGGTTCGAGCCATGAATGAGTTGCGACAGGATATTTTCTGGATCGGATATGGCCTGACCTACCGTCGGACCACTGATCAAAGCCATGACCGGGCCCAGCTGCAAGTCGCTGCTCCGTTCACATTCACAGGCGGATTCACGGACTGGCCGCCCGAAATTTCCGAGAAATCCATCATTCAGGCGTATGGCGGAATCGGGAAGTTCGGCCGCACGTGTGCCTGGTGCGACCCCGGGAATCCGGGGGGTGGTCTGGAGGACTGTGTGAATGGTATCGTAAAGCACTTCTGCCGGAAGCCGACGGGCTTTGGCATGTGAGAAATTGGTATGGTCATCCTCATTCCATGGATGGGATTCCACCGAAAGCTGGTAGGTTCTGGACTGGCAGATGAGACGAATGATGTGTCGTGTGTCGAACTGATGGTCGATGAATTCCCGGGTGAGGAAATCGAGGAGTTTCGGGTTCGAGGGAGGATTGCCGGCGCGAATATCGTCGAGTGGTTCAATGATGCCTGTCCCCAACAAATACCCCCAGAGTCGATTGACATAGCTCGACGCGAAATAGGGATTGTCACTGGAGGTCAACCATTGTGCCAACGCCTCGCGGCGTGAATCGCCTGACGTTGGTTTGATGGCAGCCACGGGAAATGGGAAGTCCGGGGGAGTGATGGCGCTGGTTCTTTGGTGCTTGATCTCGCCCAGCTGCGCATCCTCGACGATTTCAAAGAGTGGCTGTGCCGACTCAACCGCCGATCCCCCAATACGCCGATCCTTGCTTTCAGGATCCGCTTTCAGGGTCGTCTGGGCGAAAAATGCAGCCATCTCATAGTATTGGTCCTGAGTCCAGCGTTCGAAAGGATGGTCATGGCATTTGTTGCAATTAAATCGGGTAGCCAGGAAGAGGTGGGTGGTGTTCTCCATCAGGCTCTCCGCATCACGCAGGACCTTGAAATAGGAAGCAGGTGGATTCTCCCGGTTCGATCCTGTCGCGGTCACGATCTGGCTGACAAACATATCATAGGGCGTATTGCTGGCGATGGCATCGTGAATCCACTGGCGGAATATCTCCGAGCCTTCCCGACCAAGGAATTTTCCATTCACCTGCAGAAGGTCGGCCCACTTATTTGACCAGTGATCGACAAACGCCTCACTGTGCAGCAGTTCATCGATGAGTATATTGCGCTTTTCTTCGGCAGGCAGTGAGGATTGGATGAAGGCATCAAGCTGATCCGGGGTGGGGGGTAATCCAATCAGGTCCAGATAAAGTCGACGCACGAACGTATAGTCGTCGGACAGGCCGGATGGCAGGATTTTTAGACGTTTCCACTTCTCTGCGACCAAGGTATCGATGGTGTTATTGAACGGGGGGTCCTCCCAAACAAAGCCGGTGCGGTCGCCCATGACTGTCAGGATGGTTGAGGCGTATGCCCCTTCAAAGCGGACGAGCACCGGAGCTTCCCCACGGCGGCTGGCCCGCACAAGTCCAGGCCATCCCTTGATTTTTTCCGCGACTTCCGGATTGCCGCTCTCCAGGAAGGCTTCCCGGGTGACATCGCGCATTTGTCCATTTGGATATTCAGCAATGACCCGCATTTGTTGGGCGTGTCCTTCTTTTTCCACCACGGGATTCTGTGGGTGAATGGTCAATTTTCTGACTTTGTTTTCAGGGGATGAGGTGACTTTGCCACCATTGAGGATCCATTGTTCCAGGATGTGGTAATAGTCGTGGGATCGATTCACGAGTTGACCGCCCTCATGGGGGATTTCCGAGGAGGATTTCAGCAGCATCAAACTGCGGGTGGGGTCGGCAAAGTTCACCCGGCGACTGCCCAGATCATCTGTCAAACTCAACATATCCATCACCGGGTCATACCCTCTCAGCGAGAGCTTGAAGCCATTTTTGCCGTCCTTGGATCCGTGGCATGTTCCAGCATTGCAGCCAAGTCGTGAAATGACGGGATTCACGTGGAGGCTCCAGTCCGGCTCCAGCTTCTGTGCCTGACCAGAAATGGATACGGGAATGTCCATGGATATGGATCCGAGTGAGATGGTGAGCACCGATTGACCATCGCTCAGTGGCTTCATGAACCCGGTCCGCGTGAGCTCGGCGATGGGGTCCTTGAGTTCGTAATGAACCATGCGTGTCACATCCCATCGCAATCCCGCCGGGGTGATGGCATCGACGACAATCTGGTTGTACCCTCCAGGCTGGGAAATATTTATCTGCCGTGGCTCCACCTCCAGCGATTTCACCACCACACCATTGGGGAGTGTGAGAAAATTGAGGTCTTCCGGACGTTCATGCGGCAGTATCCATGAGTCCGACAGACTGGCACCTGAGATCACCGGATCCTGGGTTCCCACCGGAACGTCCGGCCCCACACGGAATTGGGAACTGATCTTTCCCGATACAGTTTCAATCACGAATATGGTTCCATTTTTCCCGCCTGCTATCGCCGTGGCCCCATCGGCACTGAGATCCAGTGTGTAGAGTGGGGTTTGTGGAATGGACACTTCCGCAAGGATTCTGGCTTTCGACTGGAAATATTGACTGAGAGCATCCAGTTCTCCGCGGGATCTGGTGTGTGTGGGTTTGGTCAGAATTTTTTTAATGTTTTCCTGAGGTTCCAGGTCGTTGCTGACATCAAAGAGAGTGACATATCCTGTGTTATTTGATGAGGAGGCGGCCGCGACACGGGACCCATCGGCATTCACTTTGACATCAAAGATGCGACCAGCCATGGGGGGAAGCTCAAGCAGTTGATTGGCGTCATCCCCGATCTCCCGTTTTGTCACTCTCTCATAGCGGTAAATTTTCGGCACACCATCGGCCCCGCCGAAAATCATGTAATTGCCGGATGGGTGGGCCTCCACCGCATGGATTCCACCTTTGAGAGCTCCCGGGGTGATAGAGGTGATATTGTCGATGAATCTCTGCGTGGCGACTTCAGTTAATTTGGCAGTCATATCTCTGCCGACGGAGATAATAAATGCCCCATCATTGGAAAAGGAGGTGTCCAGAACCCAATCGTCATGTGATCCCTGGAACACAACCAGTTTTCCGGATCTGGCTTCAATCGCCCGCACGGCTTTATCCGCAGCTCCAAAGGCAACCAGACGATTGTCCGGAGACCAGCTCACGCCATACAGGGTATCCAAAGTAAAGGAACCCGACATCTCCAGAGTGGCCTGAGCCGGGTCCCAGATCTGAATTTCCCCATTCCGCCCCGGGTTGCCACCAGCGGCAGCAAGTCTTTGTCCATCAGGGGAAAATCGGACGGATTGGATTCGCTCGGACATTCCCACCAGCCGGTGAACCAGTGACTGATCAGGCATGGAATAAATGAGAATCTCATGATACCCGGCGACCGCCAGAAGTGACCCATCCGGCGAGAGATCCAGGGATGTCAGGGTGGGTTGGCCATGGTAGACTGGAGGATTTTCTGAAGTGAAGATCCGCTCACTTTCGGGTGGGCTGTCGTTTTCGGCCCCTTGTTGAATCCATTGGCGGATGAGGGCTATTTCGGTCTCATGCAGGGGGGGATTTGTTGGGTGGCATTTCCGCCTCCCCGTCCACTGGAGTGATCTGCTGCAGCAGGAGACTCTTCTCCGGTTGACCGGCAATGATGGCCGCCTCATCGCTTTCTCCTCCGGCGATCAGGGCATCAAACCGGGTCATCACATACTCACCCTTGTTCTTCGCCGGTTGGTGGCATCCATGGCATTCGCGCTGAAATATCGGGCGTATCTCTTTGTGGAAACTGACTTTCCGGGATCCTGAGACCTCCGTTGCCGACTCCCCACAAACTCCATTCCCCATCAGGACACCCACTAAAAATGTCAGGACACCAATTCCCAGATGACTCGTTTTCCGCATATTTTTGTCAATTACTCAATTTCGGATCAATCTGCCCAGCTATGGACGCACAATCTTATGGATTGGGGTTATTGTATACGATTCGATTGCTCTGGCAAGCGGGTTCTCGGATTGGAAGCAGTCAACAGACCCCCGATCTTTTTCCGCAGATCGGCTGCATGCTGCACAGAAGTGCGCAAACAGGATATTGGTCCCCGAAATGTGCCGGCCTCGGAGGGCTCATTTCGTGGATAAAATTCAATCCTTTGAAGCCACCGTATCCTCAGCAGATGAGCGGTTTTTGAGATCCAATTTCAGGTTAAAAAAAGTA